>NZ_JAYRDE010000135.1:0-7027 GCF_041909575.1 Microbacterium sp.
CGAGACTGGCCGACGGATCGCCCAGCGCCTCCCGGACGCGCGCCGCCGCTGCGGCGAGCTTCGCGGGCTGACCGCCGCCGGCCGGGCGCTCTCCGAGGATCTCGACGAGGATGCGGTCGTGCTCGGCGGCCTCCCACGGCACTCCGGCGGCACGGAGCTCCTCGGCGATCAGTGCGCCGGCCGACTCGGCGGCCGTGAGGAGCCGGAGGCGCGCCGGATCGGCGGAGTCCGCGACAGCCTCCCGCTGCCGCGTGAACTCCGCCAGGACCTCGTCGATCCCGGCGGGAGGTCCGTCGGCGCGCACCGACTCGTCGAGCTCGAACAGGGCGGGCGCAGCGGCGGGCGCAGCAGCGTGCGGGGCGGCATCCCAGGTCGTCGCCCGCCGCACCGGCGCACTCTCGGCGACGAGCGCCGAGTCGCGCAGGATCGCATGGCACAGGCGCAGGTCGTGGCAGCGGCTCACCCGCACTCCCGCGGCCAGCAGGTCGGCGTACCAGCGCGGTGCATCGTTCCACACCCACCGGGGCGCCCACTCCCGCTCGCGAGCAGCCACCCAGGACGGCAGCGCCGGCGCCTCGACCCGATGCCGCGACAGCTCGGCGCCGCCCGCATCCAGGAGCACCGCCGTCACGTGATCGCCCGAGTGGCCGACGGCGACCCAGGCGGGCGTGTCAGACGCGGCCGGGGTCGCTGTCACGCCGGAAGCTCTCTCGGAGATCCATCGCCGCGTTGGCCGCGGCATCCGCTCGCGCGTTCTGCAGCCGTGGCACCCATTCGAATGCGACGTCGCGGCCCGCGATGAGCGCCCGCGCCCTGCGCGCCTGCGCCTGCATGTCGGGGTGCGAGATGCGCCAGCGGCCCGACATCTGCTCCACCACGAGCCGGGAGTCCATGCGGACGAGGAGGGATGCCGAACGATCGAGGTCGAACGCGACTTCGACACCCGCGATCATGCCCGCGTACTCCGCGACGTTGTTCGTCGCGATGCCCATGAACACGCCGACCTCGGTCAGGACTGCGCCTGTCTCCGGATCGATGACGACCGCGCCGCCGGCGGCGATGCCGGGGTTGCCGCGGGATCCCCCGTCGGCTTCGACGATGAGGCGCCGGCTCACAGTCCCGAGTCGTAGGTGCGGACGAGGATGCTGCCGCACTCGGGGCAGTACACGACCTCGTCCTCCGGCGCCTGCCGCAGCGCGTTGAGGTCGGTGCCCGACAGGACCATGTGGCACCACTCGCACGTACGGGCGCGGAGGACGGCGGCGCCCGCGCCGCGGGTGGCGAGCTTCTCGTAGACGGCGAGCAGGTCGGCCGGGACGGTGCCCGCGATCGCGGCGCGGTCTCGGGTCGCCGCGTCGAAGGCGGCGGTGGCCTCGGCGATCACGCGCTTGGCCTCGGCGCTCAGCTCGGCACCCTGCGCGTTCGTGTCGGCGATCAGCGCCTCCTGCTCGGCGACGGCGGCGTCGGCCTGCTCGAGTCGCTCCATCACCTCGAGCTCGGCGTCCTCGAGGTCGGATTTACGCCGGGCGAGAGACGCCAGCTCGCTCTCGAGGCCCTGTGCCTCCTTCGAGTTGCTGGAAGCGGCCAGCCGCTCGGTGTCACGCGCGCTGCGCGCGTCGACGAGGGCGACGTCGGACTCGATGCGCGACAGCTCGGTGCGCAGGTCGTCGCGGGCCCCGAGCCGCGTCGTGAGCTCCTGCGAGAGCGTCTGGCGCTGGGCCAGGAGCTCCTGGACGCGCGCGGCCTGCGGGGGGTTCTTGCGGTGGTGGTCCGCCTGGCGGATGCGGGCGTCGAGCTCGGCGACCTCTACGAGGCGCAGCTGGTCTGCGGGGCTGGCGTTCACGACACCAACCTACCCGGCCATCGACGCCCTCGCGGGGCGAGGGCTAGCATTCAACGACCGGGTCCCCACCAGGAAGGCGAGAACAATGAGCGTTCTGCGCACCAAGTCCGTCGAGCAGTCGATCGCCGACACCGATGAGCCGGAGTTCCGGCTGAAGAAGTCGCTCACCGCACTCGACCTCACCGTGTTCGGCATCGGCGTCGTCATCGGCGCGGGCATCTTCACGCTGACGGGCCGCGCCGCGCACGACGTCGCAGGGCCCGCGATCGTGATCAGCTTCGCGGTCGCCGCGATCGCATGCGCACTCGCCGCGCTCTGCTATGCGGAGTTCGCCTCGACGGTCCCCGTGGCGGGGTCGGCGTACACGTTCTCGTACTCGTCGCTCGGCGAGCTGTTCGCCTGGATCATCGGCTGGGATCTCATCCTCGAGATGTTCCTCGGCGCGAGCGTCGTCGCCCAGGGCTGGAGCGCGTACCTCGGGACGCTCATGGAGCAGCTGGGCGCGCCGATCCCGGAGGTGATCGGGTACGGCGGCACGGTCGACCTGATGGCGATCCTGCTCGTGCTGGTGCTCGGAGGCCTCATGACCTTCGGCATCAAGGAGTCGCTGCGGGTCAATCTCGTGCTGGTCGCGGTGAAGCTGTTCATCGTCCTGTTCGTCATCATCGCCGGTCTGCTGTTCATCAATCCCGCGAACTGGTCGCCGTTCGTCCCCGAGGCCGTGCCGGCGGAGAGCGCATCCGGGCTCACGCAGCCGCTCCTGCAGTTCCTGTCCGGCATCGAGCCCACCGCGTTCGGCGTCGGCGGCATCTTCGCCGGCGCGGCACTGGTGTTCTTCGCCTACATCGGCTTCGACGTCGTGGCCACGACGGCCGAGGAGACCAAGAATCCTCAGCGCGACCTGCCCATCGGCATCATCGCCTCGCTGGTCATCTGCACGCTGCTCTACTGCGCCGTGGCACTCGTCGTCACGGGGATGGTGCCCTACCAGGACCTCGATCCCACGGCGGCGCTGGCGCAGGCCTTCGTGTTCCACGGCGCGACCTGGATGGCCACGCTCATCTCGGCCGGCGCCGTCGCCGGTCTGACCACCGTCGTCCTCACCCTGCTCATCGGCGCCACGCGCATCATCTTCGCGATGTCGCGCGACGCGCTGCTGCCGGCATCGCTCGCCAAGGTGCACCCGCGTTTCCGCACGCCGTGGGTGATCTCGATCCTGGTGACCGTGATCGTCGCGATCACCGCCGGGTTCACCCCGATCGGCGTCCTGGAGCAGATGGTGAACATCGGCACGCTCTCGGCCTTCGTCCTGGTCGCCGTCGGCGTGATCGTGCTCCGTCGCAAGCGCCCCGATCTCAAGCGGACCTTCCGCGTCCCCCTCAATCCGTGGCTGCCGGGTCTCTCGGCGCTGATCTGCATCTACCTGATGCTCAACCTGTCGGTCGAGACGTGGCTGCGGTTCCTGGTGTGGCTCGCGGCGGGCTTCGTCATCTACTTCGCCTACTCGCGGCGCCACTCGCGCATCGGGCAGCCCGGGTACGAGGAATTCGCCCTGCCCCATGTCGTGTCGCACCAGCGCGACGACAGCGACGACGACCCGCGGTCCTGAACGGTGGGCCCTGCCGGGATCGAACCGACGACATCCACGGTGTAAACGTGGCGCTCTACCAGCTGAGCTAAAGGCCCTCGCCGCCCAGTCTAGGAGGTGCATCCGCCCGGTCTCCGACTCGGTAGGCTGAGAGACGGTGCGTTGTGCACGGCGAACAAAACCTGCACCGCTCCGGCAGCGATTACCTGGCACGATCTGCCAGACGACGAAAGGTCATCTGTGACTGTCAACGATCAGGATCCGTACTCGCAGGACCCCCTCGACAGCGATCCCGATGAGACCTCCGAGTGGCAGGAATCCCTCCAGCAGCTCGTGCAGGCGAAGGGCCACGGCCGTGGCCGCGAGATCATGCTCAGCCTGCTCCAGACCTCGCACGAACTGCAGTTGAACGTGCCGCAGGTCCCCACCACGGACTACATCAACACCATCGCGCCCGACAACGAGCCCGAGTTCCCCGGCGATGAGGAGCTCGAGCGCCGCTACCGTCGCTGGCTGCGCTGGAACGCCGCGATCACGGTGCACCGCGCCCAGCGCCCCGGCATCGGCGTCGGCGGCCACATCTCCACCTACGCGTCGTCGGCCTCCCTCTACGAAGTCGGCTTCAACCACTTCTTCCGGGGCCTCGACGACCCCACCGGCGGCGACCAGGTCTTCATCCAGGGCCACGCCTCCCCCGGCATCTACGCGCGCTCGTTCCTCGAGGGCCGCCTGACCGAGTCTCAGCTCGACGGCTTCCGCCAGGAGAAGTCCAAGGCGCCCGACGGCATCCCCTCGTATCCGCACCCGCGCCTGATGCCGGAGTACTGGCAGTTCCCGACGGTGTCGATGGGCCTCGGGCCGATCAACGCGATCTACCAGGCGATGTCGAACAAGTACATCACCAACCGCGGGATCAAGGACCTGTCCAACTCTCGCGTGTGGGCCTTCCTGGGCGACGGCGAGATGGATGAGGTCGAGAGCCGCGGCCAGCTCCAGGTCGCCGCGAACGAGGGCCTGGACAACCTCACCTTCGTCGTCAACTGCAACCTGCAGCGCCTCGACGGCCCGGTGCGCGGCAACGGCAAGATCATCCAGGAGCTGGAGAGCTTCTTCCGCGGTGCGGGCTGGAACGTCATCAAGGTCGTCTGGGGCAGCGGCTGGGATGAGCTGCTCTCGAAGGACACCGACGGCGCGCTGGTGCACCTCATGAACACCACCCCCGACGGCGACTTCCAGACCTACCGGGCCGAGGACGGCGCGTTCATCCGCGAGCACTTCTTCGGGCGCGACGAGCGCACCGCCGCTCTGGTGAAGGACTGGTCAGACGAGGACATCTGGGGCAAGCTCCGCCGCGGCGGCCTGGACTACCGCAAGGTCTACGCCGCCTACAAGGCCGCGACCGAGCACAAGGGCCAGCCCACGGTCATCCTGGCGAAGACGATCAAGGGCTACGGCCTGGGTCACCACTTCGAGGGCCGCAACGCGACCCACCAGATGAAGAAGATGACGCTGCAGGACCTCAAGTACTTCCGCGACTCGATGCGCATCCCGATCTCGGACGAGCAGCTCGACGAGAACCACTACCTGCCGCCGTACTACAACCCCGGCCCGCAGGACGAGACGATCCAGTACATGCTGGAGCGCCGCCGCGAGCTGGGAGGGTTCCTCCCCGAGCGCCGCAGCCACCACGTCGGCATCCAGCTGCCCGGCGACGACGCGTACGCGCTGCCGAAGAAGGGCTCGGGCACGCAGGAGATCGCCACGACCATGGCGTTCGTCCGGCTGCTCAAGGATCTCCTTCGGGCGAAGGACTTCGGCCACCGCATCGTGCCGATCATCCCCGACGAGGCGCGCACCTTCGGAATGGACGCGTACTTCCCGACGGCGAAGATCTACAACCCGCACGGCCAGAACTACACCTCGGTCGACCGCGAGCTGCTCCTCGCCTACAAGGAGAGCCCGCAGGGCCAGATCGTGCACGTCGGCATCAACGAGGCAGGAGCCGTCGCGGCCTTCACCGCGGCGGGGACGTCATACGCGACGCACGGCGAGCCGCTGATCCCGGTCTACGTGTTCTATTCGATGTTCGGCTTCCAGCGCACGGGCGACGCCCAGTGGGCCGCGGGCGACCAGATGGCGCGCGGCTTCATCATCGGCGCCACCGCCGGGCGCACGACGCTGACCGGTGAGGGCCTCCAGCACGCGGACGGCCACTCTCAGCTCCTCGCGTCGACGAACCCGGCCACCGTCTCGTACGACCCGGCCTACGGCTACGAGATCGCGCACATCGTGCGGTCGGGCATCGAGCGCATGTACGGCGGCAACCACCCCGACCCGAACGTCATGTACTACATCACGGTGTACAACGAGCCGCTCGTGATGCCGGCAGAGCCCGAGGGTGTGGACGTGGACGGCATCGTGCGCGGCATCCACCGCATCTCCTCCCCGGAGGGCGACGGCCCCCGCGCTCAGATCCTGGCTTCGGGTGTCGGCGTGCCGTGGGCGCTCGAGGCTCAGCAGCTGCTGCGTGACGACTGGGGAGTGCAGGCCGACGTGTGGTCGGTGACCTCGTGGAACGAGCTGCGCCGCGACGGCCTGGCCGCCGACGAGCACAACTTCCTGCACCCGGGCGACGAGCCGCGCACGGCGTACCTGACCGAGAAGCTGAAGGATGCCGCAGGCCCCGTGGTCGCGGTGAGCGACTTCATGCACGCCGTGCAGGACCAGATCCGGCCGTGGGTGCCGAACCGGTTCGTCACTCTCGGTGCGGACGGCTTCGGGTTCTCCGACACGCGCGCCGCGGCACGCCGCTACTTCAAGATCGACGGCCCGTCCGTCGTGGTCCGCACGCTCCAGGCCCTCGCAGCCGACGGTGTCGTGGACCGCGGGCTCGCGGCGCAGGCGATCGAGAAGTACCGGCTGCACGACGTGACAGCAGGAACGAGCGGGAACGCCGGCGGCGAGAGCTGACCGGCGCGATGGCCGCCCCCGCCTCGATGGACAAGACCGAGACGCTCGCCTGGCTCAGGCGAATCTCGGGCGACCTCGCGACCGCGACGATCAAGCGCCTGGAGGACACTCTCCCCTGGTACGCGGACATGCCGCCGGCCAGGCGGTCGGCCGTCGGACTCGTGGCGCAGGCGGGCATCACCTCGTTCATCTCCTGGTACGAGGATCCGACGTCCACGCCCTGGATCGCCGCCGACATCTTCGCGGTGGCGCCGCGGGAGCTGCTGCGCAGCGTGAGCCTGCAGCAGACGCTCCAGCTCATCCGCGTCACGGTCGAGATCACCGAGGAGCGAGTCGCGGGCAAGGGCGAGCACCTGCGCGAGGCGATCCTGCTCTACTCGCGGGACGTCGCCTTCGCGGCGGCCGATGTCTATGCGCGGGCCGCCGAGGCCCGCGGCCTGTGGGACGCCCGTCTCGAAGCGCTCGTCGTCGACTCGATCCTCACCGGTGAGGCCGACGAGGAGCTGCCCAGCCGCATCGCTGCCCTCGGCTGGCACGGACACGGCGAGGTCGCGGTGCTCGTCGGGACCACTCCGCCGCAGTTCGACATCGACCAGCTCCGGCGCACCGCCCGCAAGCTGGGGGTG
>NZ_JAYRDE010000136.1:0-7015 GCF_041909575.1 Microbacterium sp.
GATATCAGGCGTTCATCGGCGCCGTGGTCGCCGCGATCCTGCCTGGCGGGCCCGTCGCCGCCGTCGTCGTGTCGATCGTGCTCGCCGTCGGCATCGGCGTCGCCGTCGACGCCGTGCTCGCCCGGCGGCTCCGGTAGCGCCGGGCCGGAGCATCCCGCCGCCCCGCCGCGTCTGTTCCACCGCGCCACATCGCGACCCCGCTGCCCCGGCGCCCGCAGAACGGCGCGGCGGAGCGGAGGTCGGCGGCAGACGCCAGGATGGACGGGTGAGCGAAGCGAGCGGTTACGACGAGGCGTTCCTCGGCATCCCCCTGCCCCTCCCCACGACGCTCGGGGACGGACCGACGCGGGAGCTGACCTATCCGCGGTTCACCGTCGTGCTCCACGCCGAGCGGCGGTTGGCCCTCACGACGGCGGTGAACATCGACGGGGCCGCGCTGCGCGACCTCCCCCGCACCGGGGAGTGGCGGCTCGACGACAGGGTGCCCGCCTCCGAGCAGACCGGTCCGGCCGTGTACGCCGACAACGACCTCGACCGCGGGCACCTCGTGCGCCGGCGGGATCCGGGCTGGGGCACCGTCGCCGAGGCGCGCGCGGCGACGGAGGCCACGTTCTTCTACCCGAACGCCGCGCCCCAGGCGGGCGGGTTCAACCAGTCCAAGGAGCTGTGGCTGGGCCTGGAGGATCATGTCCTCGCCTACGCCGAGGCCACCGACCAGCGCATCAGCGTCTTCACGGCGCCCGTGCTCGCGCCGGACGATCCCGAGTACCGCGGTGTGCGCATCCCCCGCCGGTTCTACAAGGTCGCCGCGTGGGCGCCGGCGGACGCCGTCACCCCGCGGCTCGAGGCCGCCGGCTTCCTGCTCGACCAGTCGCAGCTGATCGAGGTGCACCAGGGGGCGCTGGCCGTGCCGCGCCTGGGCGCGTACCGCACGTTCCAGGTGCCGATCGCCGACATCGAGTCCCTCGCGGGCGTCGACCTCGGCCCGCTCGTGGAGGCGGACGTCCTGCCGCAGACGACGGTGCGCGGAGAGGGCGGATGGCGCCCCCTCCGCGCACCGGAGGATGTCGTGCTGGGGTAGCGGGCTACTCGCCGGCGAGTCCCCCGAGGAGGTGGCCGAACGAGCGCCCCTCGCCGAGGTAGTTCGCCGGGTCGAACGGGTCCTCGTTCTTGGCGGGCTCCCGGCGCGCGATGGCCTCGGCGAGCTCCCGGGCACCGCGCTCCACGCGCTCGCCGAGCGGCGCGACCTGGTCTCCGGAGGCTCCCCAGTCGCTCGACGCCGCGAAGACGCCGGTCGAGACGGGCTCGGCGTGCAGGTACGTGAACAGCGGCCGGATCGCGTAGTCGATCGCGAGCGAATGCCGCGCCGTACCGGCGTTCGCACCGATGAGCACCGGCTTGCCGGTGAGCGCGTCGGGGTCGAGCACGTCGATGAACGACTTGAACAGCCCCGAGTAGCTCGTCGAGAAGATCGGCGTCACGGCGATCACGGCGTCGGCCGACACCACCGCGTTGATCATCGACTCCAGCGCCGGCGGCGCGAACCCCGTCAAGAGATTGTTCGTGATGTCGTGCGCGTAGTCGCGCAGCTCGAACACGTCGACCTCCACCTCGATGTCGCGCTCGGTCAGCTGCTTCGCGGTGGCGGCGGCGAGCCTGTCGGCGAGCATGCGGGTCGAGGACGGGTTCGAGAGTCCGGCCGAGAGGACGGCGATGCGACGCGTTCCCATGTCAGGCCCCCATCCGGGTCGCGGCGGCGCCGAACGCGGAGCCGGCCTTCACCGGAGCATCCTGGTACGGCGAACCGCCGACGAGGTTGTCGCCTCGGTTGGCGCCGGGCACGGCCTGCCGCGGCGCGGCGTCGCCGTAGACCGCGGCGACGCGATTCGCGTGGGTCGGGGCATCCGGAACCTCAGCCGGACGGCCCCGCTGGAGCTCCTTGCGGAGCACCGGCACGACCTCGCCGCCGAGGATGTCGAGCTGCTCGAGAACCGTCTTGAGCGGCAGCCCGGCGTGGTCGATGAGGAAGAGCTGCCGCTGGTAGTCGCCGTACGTCTCGCGCATCGCCGCGTACCGGTCGATGACCTGCTGCGGCGATCCCACCGTGAGCGGGGTCATCTCGCTGAAGTCCTCGAGGGTCGGGCCGTGCCCGTAAACGGGCGCGTTGTCGAAGTACGGCCGGAACGCGTTCACGGCGTCCTGGGAATTCTTAGCCATGAACACCTGGCCGCCCAGGCCCACGATCGCCTGCTCGGGCGTTCCGTGCCCGTAGTGGGCGTAGCGCTGGCGATACAGCGTGATGAGCCTCTGGTAGTGCTCCTTGGGCCAGAAGATGTTGTTCGCGAAGAAGCCGTCGCCGTAGTAGGCGGCCTGCTCGGCGATCTCGGGGGTGCGGATCGAGCCGTGCCACACGAAGGGCGCGACACCGTCCAGCGGGCGGGGCGTCGACGTGAAGCCCTGCAGCGGCGTGCGGAACTGGCCCTCCCAGTCCACGACATCCTCGCGCCACAGACGGTGCAGGAGGTTGTAGTTCTCGATCGCGAGGGGCAGGCCCTGACGGATGTCCTTGCCGAACCACGGATACACCGGTCCGGTGTTGCCGCGCCCGATCATCAGGTCGGCGCGGCCGCCCGACAGGTGCTGCAGCATCGCGTAGTCCTCGGCGATCTTCACCGGATCGTTCGTGGTGATGAGCGTCGTCGCCGTCGAGAGCACGAGACGCTCGGTCTGCGCGGCGATGTAGGCGAGGGTCGTGGTGGGAGAGGACGACCAGAACGGCGGGTTGTGGTGCTCGCCCAGCGCGAAGACGTCGAGGCCGACGTCCTCGGCGTGCTTGGCCACGGTGACCGCGTCGCGGATCTTCTCCGCCTCGCTCGGGGTCGTCCCGTTCGTGGGGTCTTCGGTGATGTCGCTCACCGTGAAGATGCCGAACTGCATCCCCGCCCACGTGGTGCTGTCGTTCACGATCGCTCTCCGCTTCTGCGTCCCGGCGGGGTCTCCGCTCCGGACGAATCTATGCAAATGAATGTATCTCGTGTAACGCGTGCACACCAAGGTTATTCCCGAGCGGATGCCGCGTGCTGCGCCGTCGGCCGCTCCGGTGACTCACGCGCTCGCGAAGAGCGCGAGCATGTCGCGCACGAGCTGATGCGGCGCGCTCTCGCACGGTGCGTGCCCGGTGGGATAGGTCGCCACGCGCGCCCCGATGCGAGCGGCATAGGCGGCGTGCTGCTCAGCGGGCCACAGGTCCTGCTCGCCTACGGCGATGAGCTTCGGGATGCCCGCGGCGGCGACCACGTCGGTCATGTCGGGGGTCGTCATCATCAGCCCCACCACGTCGTCGATGCAGGCGCGTGGCGTCACGGCCATGCGCTCGCGCACGAAGGCGATGCGACCGGGCGGCGTGCGATTGAGGTTGTAGCGGATGCCCCACAGGATGAGTCCGGCCGCGCGATGCGGCGACATGTCCGAGATCGGGCCGATGTGCTTCACCCCGCGGAACACCTGCCCCGTCGCCGGCGGCGCCGACATCAGCGTGAGACTGGCGAACAGCTCGGGTCGCTCGACGAGCGCGAGCTCGGCCAGGAGCGCCGCGAAGCTGTACCCGAGCACGTGCGCGGGCGTCCGCCCGTCCTCGAGGATCGCGAGGAGATCGTCCACGAACAGCGGATAGTCGTAGTGCGCGCGGGGCGGGTCCAGGTTCCACGGCCCGGCGTCCACGGAGCCGTAGTGGCCCGCGAGGTCGAACGCCTCCACGCGGTATCCGGCAGCCGCGAACAGCGGGAACAGCAGGACGAAGTCCTCCTTCGAGCCCGCCACGCCCGACACCAGGACCACCCGCGGCGCGCTGCGGTCCCCCAGGCTGACGCGAGCGAGCGGACCGCTGGGCGCGGCGAACAGATCGCGCTCGGTCCCTTCGGGGAACACCCTCCAGTCGATGTCCGGAATGGCGCGGTCCCGGGCGAGGGCGTCGTCGATCGTCGTCATGACGCGGTCAGACTATCGCCCGCCCCGGCACCGCGTCGTCAGCCCGACCCGCGCGGGCTCGTCCGGATAGTCTGGTGGACGCCCGGCGGGAGGATGAGCATGGCCGACAGCGACGCGTCCGCGACCGGGGCGACACCCACCGGTGCCCTCGCCCGGCCCAGGCGCCGCGTGCCGTTCTGGGACAACGCGCGCTTCGCGTGCATCGTCCTGGTCGTGCTCGGGCACGCGGTGCAGCGGCTCACGTACGACTCCGACATCGCGCTCGGTCTCTACCTGCTCGTCTATGCCTTCCACATGCCCGCGTTCGCGATCATCTCGGGCTATTTCTCGAAGTCCGACTCCCCCAATCGGCGCCAGATGGCCCGCGTGATCACCGACATCCTCGTCCCGTACGTGATCTTCGAGGGCCTCTGGACGCTCACGAAGTGGATCGTCGAGGGCAGGGCCAATCCCAACCTCACCGAGCCGTCGTGGACGCTCTGGTTCCTGCTGGCACTCGGCATCTTCCGGCTCGTCCTCCCTTACCTCGCGCTGCTGCGGTGGCCGCTGCTGTGGACCGTCCTGATCTCGATCGGCGCCGGCTACCTCCCGAACATCGACTCGACCTTCTCGCTGTCGCGCACGCTCGGTCTCCTCCCGTTCTTCACGCTCGGCTGGTGGCTGCGCGAGCACGACGTCGTCGACCGGCTGGGCCTGCTGCGCCGGCGTCCGTGGTGGGCGCTCGCGTCGGCGATCGGCCTGTTCCTCGTCGCGGGATGGGCGGCATGGTTCTTCGTCGACGACTGGCGCGCGATGAACCTGCGGGAGTGGCTGTTCTACGACGACAACTACGCCGCGATCGGCGGCACCATGTGGTGGGCGGGCGGCGTGCGTCTGGCGCTCATGGTGGTCGCGCTCGTTCTCAGCGCGGCGTTCTTCGCGCTCCTCCCCCGCAGCACGCACTGGTGGACCCACTTCGGCCAGTACACGATGTACGTGTACCTGCTGCACTCGTTCGTGCTGTATCCCTTCCGGGAGTCCGGGGTGCTGCGCGATCTCGATCCGACCTGGCTGTGGCTGCCGATCGTCGTCGTCGCATCGGTCCTCATCGCACTGGGGCTGGCCACCAGACCGGTCCGCCGCGTCTTCCGTCCGCTCATCGAGCCGCGGCCGTCCTGGCTCTTCACCGACCCGGCGCTCGCCGGCCGCGAGGGGCGGCGCAGCGACCCGACGGGCTCGCGCCGCCCGCGCGAGCAGCCCAAGGTGCAGGCACGCCCACGTCCCGACCCTCGTCAGAACGGCTGACGCCCGGCCGCGCGGGTGTACACGTCGGCGAGGTGCAGCAGGTGCGGCACCAGCGCGTCGGGCGACTCCACGGTGAAGTCCATTCCGAGCATGCCGATGTAGGCGGCGATGGTCTCCAGGCTGTCGGCTCCGGTCACGAGCACCGAGCTGTCTGCGCCGGCAGCCTCGACCACGCCCACCGCGGGGTTGATCCGCGCCACCACTGCTTCGGCCGGCGCGGCGATCCGCAGACGCGCATGGACCTTCCAGCCGCTCTCGGCGATGGAGCGAAGGGCGAACGCGGTGTAGTCGCCGCCCGCGATCGGCTGCGGGGTGAAGGACCGGCGGGTCGGCATCCGCAGCTCCATCCAGTCCAGGCGGAACGTCTCCCACTCCGCGCTGTCCGGATCGCGGGCCACGAGGTACCAGCGGCGCTGCCAGCTGAGCACGCGGTAAGGCTCCACCCGGCGTACGGCGCCGCGGTAGTCGAATCGCAGCCACTCGGCGTCGCGGACCGCCTGGGCGACTGCGCCGAGGGTGCGCGGATCCACCTCGGGATCGGGCGCGTCGGTCGCCGTGTCCTCGGGCGCGTGATCCAGTGCACCGCCCACGGCGTCGACCATGGGCCGCAGGTGCGCAGGCAGCACCTGCAGCAGCTTCGCGAGCGCGCGAGCTCCGGCATCCTCGATCCCGCTCACTCCGGTAGCCATCCGCAGCCCGACGGCAACGGCGACGGCCTCGTCGTCGTCGAGGAGGAGCGGGGGCAGCTTTCCCCCCGCGCCGAGCCGGTACGAACCGGCGCGGCCCCTCGTGGCATCGACGGGATATCCGAGCGACCGCAGCCGCTCGACGTCGTTGCGGATGGTTCGCGTCGAGACGCCCAGCCGAGCCGCGAGATCGGCGCCCGGCCAGTCCCGGCGGGTCTGGAGAAGCGCCAGGAGTGCGAGCATGCGCGCCGAGGTGCCGGCCACGGGGATTCTCCGATCGGATTCGGATAATAGGAAGAAAGTGTTCCTGATTCGACCGTAGCGTCGAAGACATGAACACCGCAACCACCGCCATCCGCCCGTTCCGCATCGACGTCTCCGACGCCGACGTCACCGACCTCCGCGACCGCCTCGCGCGCACGCGGCTCCCCCAGCCCGCTCCCGTCGACGACTGGCAGTCGGGCACCCCGAACACCTACCTGCGCGAAGCCGTCGACCGCTGGTCCGACGGGTTCGACTGGCGCGCCGCCGAGGAGAGGATGAACGCGCACCCGCATTTCGTCACCGAGATCGACGGGCAGACCATCCACTTCGTCCACGTGCGCTCGCCGCATGCCGGCGCGACGCCGCTCCTCCTCGCTCACACCTACCCCGGCTCGTTCGTCGACTACCTCGACGTGATCGGCCCCCTCGTGGACCCGGTCACGCACGGCGGCCGTGCCGAGGACGCGTTCGACGTGGTCATCCCCGACGCACCCGGCTTCGGCTTCAGCCAGCCGGTCGCCGAAGCGGGGTGGACCACCGCGCGCGTCGCCGCCGCATACGACGTGCTCATGCGCCGGCTCGGCTACGACTCCTACGGCATCCACGGCAGCGACAACGGCGCGCTCGTCGCCCGCGAGCTCGGTCTGATGGACCCGGACGGGTTCCTCGGGCTCCACGTGCTCCAGCTGTTCTCGTTCCCCTCGGGCGACCCGGCGGAGTTCGAGCGTCTCGAGCCGCAGGACTACGCCGGACTCGAGCACATGCAGTGGTTCCAGTCGGTCGGCGGCTACAAC
>NZ_JAYRDE010000137.1:0-6965 GCF_041909575.1 Microbacterium sp.
GGCCAGGACCGCAGCGGATGCCGCGCCGACCGGCCCCATGGCATCCGCCACGACGCCGTAGCCGTCGACGACCGCCTTCCCGTCGTCGGCGACGTTGAACGGCCGGTCGATGGTCGCCCGGAACGCGAGGTCGAGGGCGGCGACCAGGACGGCGACGACCACCACCGCGGCGAAGGCGACCGCCGCGGTGGTGCGCACCGCCCGCCCCGCCGCGAGGAGCAGCACGAGCACGATCGCTATCGACTCGCCGGGAACCGCGACGAGCGCGGCGGGCCCCGCGCCGGCGAGGACCCCCGGCACGAGCGGCACGACGAGCAGCGCCAGGACGGCGACCGCCGTGAGCGCGGCGGCGCGGCGCTCACGGCGCGCGGAGCGCTCGTCCGGGACCCGCAGGTCAGACGGGCCGTTCACCGTCGGGGGGCCCTTGCGGGATCGCGTCGGCACCGGCACCCGCCTCGAACCGGTCCGACAGCGCGTAGCGCAGCAGCACCACGTCGTCGATCGGCCGCGTCTCGGTGAGCCGCGCGCGGCGCGAGGCGTTCCACGGGAAGCGCCCCTCGCCGACGAAGCGCGGCGCCTGCGACTCCCCCACGAAGAACGGCGCGATCACGAGCTGCAGCTCGTCGGCGACATCCTCCACCAGGAACTGCGTGTGCATGCGTCCGCCGCCCTCGACCATGAGGCGATGGATGCCGCGCTCGGCGAGGTCGTCCACGACGGCCGCCATCGTCACCTCGTCCCCGAGCGCGACGACGGTCGCCACGGGTGCGAGGGTGCGCGCGATCCGCGCCGACTCGCCCCGGGGGCAGTAGACGATCTTCTCGATGTCGCCGGCGCAGAAGAACGACGAGTCCGCGGGCAGGTCGCCGCTCGCCGTGACGGTGACCTTCACGGGCGTCTCGGGACGGTGGTCGTGGAGGCGCAGCATCCGTCGCCGTTCGCTGCGCACGAGCAGCCGCGGGTTGTCACGGCGCACCGTCGAGGCGCCGACCATGATCGCGTCGCTGTCGGCGCGCAGCCGGTCGACGCGGTCGAAGTCCTCGGCGTTGGACATCGCGAGCCTGCGCGGCGCCTCGCTGTCGAGGTAGCCGTCGAGCGACATCGCGCAGCTGAGGGTGACGTAGGGCCGGCTCATGAGGGAACTCCGTTCCCGCGGGTACGGAGGGTGCTGCGACTCCGCCGGCGACGGACGACGGATGCCGCGACGACGATCGCTCCCGGAGCGACGGCGATCATCGCCAGCACGCCGTACGCGGTGGCCGCGGCGAGCCCCGCCGCCGCGCCGAGCCCCGCCATGCCGAAGGCCCACGCGGCAGCGCCCTCGCGAGGCCCCCACCCACCCAGGCTGAACGGGATCGACGAGGCCAGGACCGCCACGAGGGCCGCCGCCGTCACTCGCTCGGGTGACGCCGCGACGCCGACGGCGGCGCACGCGACGAGGAAGGTCGCGACGTGCGCGCCGAGGACGACGACGGATGCCGCGGCCACGCGCAGCACGGTGCCGGCCGAGGCGAAGGCGTCGCGCAGCACGGCGAGCTCCCGCAGGAGAGCGCCCCGCACGCGGCGGCTGACCCCTGCGGCCACCGCGAGCACCGCCAGGAGCATCGCGACGACGGCGACGACCATGACCGCCGAGCCGGCCGCCGATGCACCGATCGCGAGCAGCACGGCGATCGCGAGGGCGAGCTGCACCGCCTGCCCGGCCGCACGCTCGGCGGCGACCGCGCGGGACGCCTGCGCGACCTGCGCCACGCTGCGGCCGTGCGACACGGCCCGGTGGATGTCGCCCACGACCCCGCCCGGGAGCACGGTGTTGAGGAACTGGGACCGGTAGTAGGCGCCGATCGACTCACCCCATCCCAGGCGCAGGCCCATCCGCGCAGCGAGCGTGCGCCAGCGCCAGGCGGCCGCGGCCGTGGCGACCGCGGCGAGCGCCAGCGCGGCGGCGATCGCGGGCACCGAGATCGACGAAATCCCTCGCACGAACGGCTCCCCGCCGACGATCCCCGCGACGCCCGCGAGGACCCCCGCCCCGGCGACGCCCCGCACCCACGGCCCCCACCTCGCCGGGTGCCTTCTCGAGAGAGCGCGAATCGCCGTTCCCGGGGCCTCGGATCGGTCGTCTGCGCTCTCTCGGCGAGAATCCGTCACGGCGCTCATGCCGGCCACGCGAGGAGGTCGTGGTGGTGGACGGCGACGCGCAGCCGGCCGGCGGCGAGCTGCGCCGCGCGCGTGCGGGCGTACTCGTCCGCCCATTCCGTGAGCGCCGGGCGCTCCTCGACGGCCGCGGCGAGCCATCCCTCGAGCCATTCACCGACGAGTGCGGGGTCGCCCCCGAGGCGCCAGGGCGAGGCATCCGTCCGCACCGACCATCCCGCCGCGCGGAAGAGCTCGGCCGCGACCGCGACCGCGTCGGGACCGAGCAGGCGGCGCCCGTGGGCGACGCGGCGCTGGTGGTCGTTGAAGGCGGCCTCGAACAGGCGGTCGCCGGGGTCGACCGGGTCGATGTCGACACGCCCCGCGACAGTGAGGGCGAACAGCGCCGGCGCGCCCGCGCGAACGCACGCCGCGACGATCGCCTCGACCTCGTCGGCCGAGAGCACGTCGAGGAGCGCGGAGGTCACCACGAGCGACGCACCCGAGAGGTCGTCGGCCCCCAGGTGCTCGAGGTGGCCGACGCGGCTGTCGACATCCGACACCGACGCCGGCGGCTCGGCGGCCGCGTGGGCGAGGAGGTCGGCATTCCAGTCGTGCAGCACCCAGGTCTGCGGCGCGGGCAGCTGCGGCGCCAGCCATCGCATCATCGATCCGGTGCCGCTTCCCAGATCGTGCACGACGGCGGGCGGGTGCACGAGACGCGCCGCCCGGCGCGCCAGGGAGTGCGACCGGGCCGCGGCGTCGGCGGGCTCGCGCAGCGTGAGCCAGTCGGCCGAGACGGGGATGACGACGCTCACCGGAGCCCCCGCAGCGCCCGATCGACCCGGACGGCGGTGTCGCTCCAGTCGGCCCGGTGCGGCCCCTCGCGCCGCGCCTCGGCCGTGAGCGCGTCGCGCAGACCGGGCTCGGTCATCCACCGCCGCAGCGCCTCGCGGAGCGCCGCAGGTCGGCCGGGCGACACCAGGATCGCCGCGCGACCGGGATCCACCGCCTCGGGGATCCCCCCGACACGCGTGGCGATGACCGGGATGCCGCGGCGCAGCGCATCCGCGACGGCCATGCCGAAGCTCTCCGTGCGCGAGGGCGCGACGAGCACATCGGCGCGGTCGTAGAGGGCGTCGAGCTCGCGGCGGCCGACCGCCCCGGCCCATCGGATGCGATCGGACACCCCGAGATCGGCCGCCCGGTCCGCGACCCGGCGGGCGAATGCGGGGTCGACGGCGACCGAGCCCGCGATCGTGCAGGTCCATCCCGGCCCGAGTGCGGCGAGCGCGTCGACGAGCACGTCCTGGCCCTTGTGGGGGGCGACGGCACCCACGCACAGCAGGGACGCGCGCGACGCGGTGCCCTCGGCCAGCGGGGCGTCGTCGGTCCCGGGCGGGGCGACCGCGACCCGCTCGGGGGCGACGAGGCCCCGGGCGACGAGCTCGTCGCGCGCCCACGCGCTCGTCGCCAGCACCAGGTCCGCGCAGGCGAGCGCGCGCCTCTCGGCCGCGAGCGCTTCGACGTCGGCATCGGCGAACGCCCCGGCCACCATGTGCACGAGCAGAGCCAGGCGCACCCGGCCGCGCGCCCTCTCGATCGCCTCGGGCGCACGGATCGCGACGAGCCCGTCCACCAGGGCGAGCCCGTCCGACGGCACCGTGGCGAGCGCGGCCGGCGACGAGGCATCCGCCCCGCTCTCGACCAGGCGCACATCCCAGCCGAGCCCGCGCAGCCCGTCGGCGACGCGGAGGTCGAAGACGTTGCCCCCGCTCACCCGCGCCGGATCGTCGACCCCCTCGGGGACGACGAACCACAGCACCGGGTCGGTCACAGCTCCACCTCGAACGACGCCCAGGCGATGTGGGACTCGCGGAGCGTCACGACGATCCCGGTGAGCGGCGCATCGCCGAGCGAGCCGTCCCGCGCCGCGGCGACGAGCTTCTCGGCGATCACGCCGCACAGCCGCTCCGTCGTCGTGTTCACGCCGGCGAACTCGGGCTCGTCATCGAGATTGCGGTACGACACGGGCGAGAGGATGCCGCGCAGCACCTCGCTCGCACGCCCGATGTCGACCACGACGCCGTCATCGCCGAGCTCCGCCGCGCGGAACGTCGCGTCGACCACATAGGTGGCGCCGTGCAGGCGCTGGGCCGGGCCGAACGCCTCGCCGGCGAGGCTGTGGGCGATCATCATGTGGTCGCGGACCGTCAGGGAGTAGGTCATGCGTCGCTCCAGTCGATGGTGTGGCAGAGTCCCGGCGCCGACCCGTCCGCGATCGCCGCCATCACATCGGGGAGGTCGCGCCAGGAGGACTCCCCCGTGAGAAGAACGTCGAAGACCGGGTCGCGCAGCAGGTCGAGTGCGAGCGCGAGACGGTCGCCGGTGCTGCGGGTGGCCCGCCGGCGCGGCGACACCATGCCGACCTGGCTCGAGCGGACCGTGAGGCGCCGCGAATGGAACGCTCCGCCGAGGTTCACGCTGACCGCGCGGTCGCCGAACCAGCTCGCCTCGACGACCTCGCCCTCGATCGCGGCGGTGTCGATCGCCAGCTGCAGTCCTTCCGCCGAGCCACTGGTGTCGATCACCAGGTGCCGGTCCCCCAGCGCCGTGCCGGGCGACGCGAAGGCCACCCCGAGGTTCTCCGCCGCCTCCGCCTTGGTGGCATCCACGTCCACGAGCGCGACCTCGACGCCCGGGATGCCGCGGGCGAGGCGCGCGACCGCGCAGCCGATCATGCCCGCCCCGACGACGCTGATCCGGTCGCCCACGAGGGGCGCGGCATCCCACAGGATGTTCACCGCCGTCTCCACCGCCCCCGCGAGCACGGCGCGCCGCGGCGGAACGCCCTCGGGCACCACCGCGACCGCGGACGCCGGCACGACGAAGGCCGACTGGTGCGGGTAGAGGGTGAAGACCGTGCGTCCGACCAGCTCCTCCGGCCCCTGCTCGACGACGCCGACGTTGAGGTAGCCGTACTTCACCGGCGCCGGGAAGTCGCCCTCCTGGAACGGCGCGCGCATCCGCTCCCGCTCCGTCGCGGGCACCTTCCCGCGGAACACGATCGACTCGGTGCCGCGGCTGATGCCCGTGACGAGGGTGCGCACGACGACGTCGCCGGGCCGCGGGTCGCCCGGTGCGACCTCCCGCAGTGCCCCTCCGGAGGGGGCCTCGACCCAGAACGCCGTCGCCCGCATCAGGCGCGCATCCCGCCGGATTGAACCGGAAACCGCCCCGGATCCGTGTCACCGGTGATATCCATGACGGAGAAACGGTGCTCCCCATGCCGATGGTTCATCTCGCTCCGCTCCTGTCGACGCTGGCAGGGGTGGCCGGCCTGCTCGCCGTCGACCGTCTGTCCCCGCTGTCGGCGGCCGGATGGACCACCGGACTCGCCTACCTTGTCGCGTCAGGCGCCCTCCTCGCCAGGGGGTTGCGTCGCGCGCGGACGTCGTCGTTCGGGTGGGCGAACGCGGCGACGGCGACGAGGTCGACGCTCGTCGGCCTCGTCACGGCCCTCGTCGCGACGTCGTTCACGGCCCCCGTGGCCGTGCCGCTCCTCGCGGGGATCGCAGCCGTCGCGCTCGCGCTCGACGCCGTCGACGGCTGGCTCGCGCGCCGCACGCACGGCGAGAGCGAGCTCGGCGCCCGGTTCGACATGGAGGTCGACGCGTTCCTGCTCCTCGCGCTCAGCGCCTACGTCGCGCACAGCCTGGGCTGGTGGGTGCTGGTGATCGGGATGCTGCGCTACGCGTTCGTCGCCGCCGGCTGGGCGCTGCCGTGGATGCGCCGGACCCTCCCGCCCCGGTACTGGCGCAAGGTGGTGACGGCCGTGACGGGCGTCGCCCTGGTCGCCGCGGCATCCGGTCTCCTCCCCTTTGCGGGCGACCTCGCCGTCACCCTGCTGGCCCTGGCCCTGCTGCTCGAATCGTTCGGCCGCGACGTGCTGTGGCTCGCCGCGCACCGCAGGCTCCCGGCCACCCGCGATGAAGCGGACCAACGAAGGAATGTGAGGTCGACGACATGACCGAAGGCAACTCGCGGCTCCTCTGGGCGCTGCGCATCCTGAGCGCGCTGTTCCTGCTCGCCGCCGGCGGCATCCATCTGTATCTCGTCTTCAACGGCACCGGGGGCGTGCTCGGCGTCATGTTCGTGCTGAACGCGGTCGCCGCGCTGGTGCTGGCGATCGCGATGCTGGTGCTGCACGGACGGATGCTGCGCCTGGCCACCGTCCTGAGCCTGCTGTTCCTCGTCGCGACGCTCGGAGCGCTCGTGCTCGCGCTCACCGTGGGACTGTTCGGAATCCGCTCGACCTGGGACCTCGCGCTCGTTCCGGAGACCGTGATCATCGAATCGATCGGCATCGTCGTGCTCGCGATCACGACGTACGCCGTGTTCCGGACGCCGCTCCCCGCCGCGGCGCGGCGTGAGGGGGTCTAGCCGGGCTGCGTCGCTGACACGAGATGAGGAGAGGTCCCGAGATGAGGAGAGGATGCCGCGAATCGGCCTCAGTTCGCGATTTGTCGTCATCCGCCGCGGGGCCACTCACCGCGTCAGAACACGTACTCCATGAGCTCCATGCCGAGCGTGCGGAAGGCCTCGTGCGCGCGCATCCGATGCATGATCGACAGGTCGTCGAAGCACACGATGAGCGCGTAGGAGACCCCGGCGCGCGGGCCGGCCAGCACGCCCGCTTCGACGCGGATGCCGGCATCCCGGCCCGTCTTGTTGATGAAGAGCATGCCGTGCTCGTCGTTCTCGTGCGAGAACGGATCGAGGCCGGTGGCCGAGGCGACGAGCGACAGGTCGTGGTTGAGGCTCAGCCA
>NZ_JAYRDE010000138.1:0-6911 GCF_041909575.1 Microbacterium sp.
CTCCGCGCGCCGCGTCGAGCCTCGCAACCGTGTCGCGGTCGCCGGAGAGCACCGCCGCGCGATGCTCGGCGTTCAATTCGACGAGCTCGTAGATCGCCGCCGCCTCGCGCAGGGCGGCGGCGATGCCGTGTGCCCCCTCGATGGTTGCGACGAGGCGCGTTCCGAGAGCGGATGCCGCGCTCACCGCCTCCCACGCGTGCGAGCGCTCGACCAGCACCATGTTCTGCAGGGACCCCAGGCGATCGCGCATCTCCTCCAGATCGGAGGCTGCCGCGAGGAAGCGGCCCGCGGTCTCGCGGAGTGTGACCGTGTCGACGGCGACGGCGCCGCCGCCGATGATCTCGATGTCGGAGCCCATCAGAGCCCGGCATCCCGCTGCCACTGCGCGGCATCCCGGGCCCGGGCCGCACTCTCTCGGGCCGTCTCGGCGAGGCACACCAGCCCCGAGACCTCGCCCGCCCACTGCGCCGCGAGCCGGTGGAAGGCCTCGGCGGCGCGGGCCCGCCAGTCGGTGGCGGCGGCGAGCCCGCGCGCGCCGGCCGCGGCATCGGTCAGTCGGGCGCTGAGCGCTGCGAGCTCGCGCGTCACGATGTCGAGCTGCGACGCGGCGGCGGCCGCAGATGGATACGTCATCGGACCATGCTCGCCGCACCCGGGCGTCGCGGCGGATGCCGGCAACCCATCTGTGCACGTCGGTGACGCCGAGGCGCCTGTGAAGGAGGCACGGATGCCGCACGCGCGGACGCCGCCTCCCGGGAGGGAGACGGCGTCCGTGTCAGGCAGGACTCAGAGGAGGTCCTTCAGCCCCTTCATCCCGACGACCACCGTCGCGGTCGCCGTCGCGGTGTTGCCCGCGGCATCCGTCGCCGTGTAGGTGAACGTGTAGATGGCACCGTTCGTCGCCACGACATCGAACGTGACGTCGTCGATCTCGGTGACGCTTGCCCGCGGCTTTCCGTTGTGCGAGACGTCGGTGAGCTCCACCGTGACATCCCCGCGGTCGTCGGCCGCCTCGACGTCGACGGTCACCCGATGCACCTTGTTGTTCGGCGCGAGGATGAACGACGGGTCGGCCACCGCCTGGACGGTCGGCGCCGTCGTGTCCGGCGGCGTGAGGTCGAGGCCCACGATCACCGGATCGTGGTCGCTCGACCGATAGGGGTCCGGCGCGTACAGCGCGTCCTGCGCAGGCTGCTTGAACGACATGTCGTAGTCGATCAGGCTCGGCTCGTCGGCATTGATGTTCCACGCGGACGCCCCCGTCACCTCGTCGAGCAGGTCGGTGCCCGACAGCGCGTAGTCGAGGTAGCCGAGCATCCCGTCGAACACGTACGAGTACGCCTCGGTGCCGTGGAACTCGGCGTGCAGGTCGGTGTAGCCCGCCGCCGTCAGCACCTGGATCGGGTCCTCCTGCGCGTACGAGTTCAGGTCGCCGAGGATGAGCTCGCGGCCCACGGTGTCCTGACCGGTCGGGTCGGTCGCGAGCCAGTCGGCGAGCGCTGCCGCCGCGTCCGTGCGCACACCGTTGCAGTTGCCCTGGCCGTCGGGGTCCTCGAGGTCGCCGACCGCGCTGCAGTCGGAGCCCTTCGACTTCAGGTGGTTGACGACGACGGTGAATTTCGATCCGGCCTCATCGGCGAACGTCTGCGTCAGCGCGGGACGGTTGTAGTCGTCCAGCCACCGCGCGTCGTTCGCCTGCTCCATCAGCTGATGGACACCGACCGGCGTCACCGACGCCGGCTTGTAGAGGAGCGCGGTCGTGATCACATCCGTGCCGATCTCACCCGTGTAGATGTAGTCGTAGACGTCCGCGCCCAGGCGGTCGTTCAGCGCCTCGGTGAGGACCTCCACCGCGGTCCCGTTGTTCTCGATCTCGATGAGCCCGAACACGTCGGCGTCGATCTCGGCGAGCGCCGTCACGATCTTGGCCTCCTGCCGCTCGAACTCCACCGGGTCGTTGGCGCCGCGCGCGTCGGGTCCGGTGAGGGTCGTGAAGTAGTTGAGCACGTTGAAGCTCGCCACCTTCAGCGCGCCGCCCACCTCCGGGGCCTCGGGGCGCGGGTTTCCCTCGGCGAAGTCGGCGCCCTCGGTCGGCTGCACGCCCCAGGTGGCGAACCGGTAGTCGAGCACCCCCGTCGTTCCGGTGACCAGGTCGCCGCTGCGGAAGGTGTTGGCGAGGGTGAACTCGTCGCCGTTGGGGTGGATGGCCGGGTCGGGGTTCTGGCGGCTCCGGCCGTCGTCCACCCCGATGCTCTCGGCCGCGTTCTTCGCGGCGAGCGCGACCGCCTCGGGCGAACCGGCGTCGTACAGCCCGGTCAGCTGGTACTGGCGGCCGACCGTGAGGCTGATCGTGCCGTAGCGGGCGAAGTCGAACGTCTCGCCGATTGTCAGCTGCTGGGGAAGGGTGACGTACATGCCCTCGAGCGCCTCGCGCTGAGCCTCCGACGCCGGCAGCGTGAGCTCGACCGGATCGGGCAGCGCCTGCCCGGTCGCGCAGATCTCGGCATCGACCGCCGACAGCTCGGTGAGACCGTTGAACTCCTCCACCTCGCCCGCGACGTTCACGAGGTCGCCGACCGAGACGGCGGGTCCGCCGGGGTAGTAGACGAAGATGCCGTCCGACGTCGCGGCGTCACCGTCGCCGGCATCCTGGATGTAGAAGCCGTCGAACCCGTCACTCCCCGGGAAGTCGCCGACGACGACGCCCTCGAGCCGCAGGCTCTCGCCGTCGACGGGGGATGCCGCGCCCGGTCCCTGCACCGATCCGATGGTGACGACGTCGAGGTCGCAGCCCGCCTCGATGGGCGGGGGCGGCGGCACGGCACCGTTCGCGGCACCCGGGGTGTTGAAGGCCTCCTTGAAGACCGGGGTTCCGGCCGCGCCGTTGTAGCCGGCGAGGTCGAAGTCGTTGCGGACCCAGTCGGCCACGGTGCCGGTGTCAGTGCCGTCGGGGATGCGCGAGGCGCCGCCCGGGTCGAACGAGAGGCCGTCGTAGGCGACCCCGAGCGTGACGCCGCCGTAGGTGCGGTCGCCGGATCCGCCGTCGCTGACGGAGACCGCGTCGACGACGGTGAACCCAAGACCGTCGTCGATGGTGCCGTCGTCGTTCGCGTCGATGTCGGTGCCGAGGGCGGGAGCCGCCCCCGTCACGAGCAGCAGGCTCACGGTCCCGTTCTCGAGCGCACCGTTGGCGAGCGTGGCGAGGCTGCGGCCCGAGGCATCCGCCACTGGGAACGAGATGACCTCGTCGACGGTCCCGGTCGCGGTCCCGCTCACGTCGCCCTCGATCTCGAGCACGCGGTACCCCGACAGGTCGGTGGTGGCCGGATCGGCGAGCAGCTCGACGTACTCGACGTCAGCGGTGCCGACGGTGTCGGCCGAGAACTCGTTGATCACGACCTTCGCCGCGGGCGGCGGCACGTCGGCGCATTCTGCGACCTGGGCGCCGAGACCGGTGAAGGTGTCCTGCGCGAACCCGATCCAGCCCACAGCCGGGTCGAAGGCGTCGCTGCCGTCCGTGTCGCCCACGCACACGTCCGCGGCACGCTGCAGGGTGCGGTTCAGCGTGGCGTTGGCGGTTCCCGCGCCCCAGCCGGGGTCGCCGGGGTTGACGCCGATCTGGCCGATCACATCGACGGCAGTGTCGGCCTTGACGAGAGCCACGGCGTCGTTGCCGTTGTAGAGCGAGGCCGTCGTGACCTGGTCCGCCGTCGCGAGCAAGGCCGCGCCGGCCTGCGACTGCACGACGACATGCACCTCACCGGGAGCGACCGTGCCGGTCAGCGCCACGGTCTGCCCCGCGTTCGGCATGCCGTTCGAGTACACCTTGAGCGAGTAGCTCGCCGCGGCGAGGTCGACGGGTGCATCCGTGGGGTTGTAGACCTCGATGGCCTTGTTGCTGCCGGAGCCTTCGACGTACTCGCTGATCAGCAGATCGCCGGGGGCGGCTGCTGCCGGTGCGGCGAACGCGGTCACGCCTGTGAGGGCGAGCGCCGCGCCTGCCACGACGGCAGTCAGGCGACGGGGGAGAGGGGACAAGGAGACCTCCACGGTGAGGCGCGCGGGCTGTGGTGCGCGCGGACAGAGAGCGAGGCCGGTAGGCCCCCGGTCAGGCTAGGCGAGCGCCCCGCGCGGGGGAAGGCTCCACGGAGGAGAGTTCGTTAACGTTCGGTGACGGGGGCTGCCGCGGCGGGGAAGCCGTCCGGTTCTTGACCGGGACGGACGCCGCGCAAGAATGGAGCCCATGGCAGCGAGCACCGGCGACCCGTTCCGCGTCGTGTTCGTCTGCACCGGCAACATCTGCCGTTCGCCGATGGCAGACGTGGTCTTCCGTGGATTCGCGGATGCCGCGGGCCTCGGTGGCCGCGTCGCCTCGACGAGCGCCGGCACGGGCGACTGGCACGTCGGCGAGCGCGCGGACCAGCGCACCCTCGACGCCCTCGAGCGGGCGGGCTACGACGGCACCCGGCACCGCGCGCGGCAGTTCACGCACGCCGACTTCGCCCACTCCGATCTGGTGGTGGCACTCGACCGCAGCCATGAGCGGATCCTGCGCGGATGGGCGCGGTCGGAGTCCGATGCCGACAAGATCGCCCTGCTGCTCGCGTTCGACCCCGCCGCCCGCTCGCTGGACGTGCCCGACCCGTACTATGCCGGGCCCGGAATGTTCGACGAGGTGCTCGGTATGATCGAGAGTGCGAGCCGGGCGCTCTTCCGGCAGCTCGAACCCGCGATCCGCCCGGCGACCTGACGCCGGGCTCGCCCTTGCGTTCCGACGGGAGCACCGTGACCTCTCTTGACTCCTCCGCACTTCCCTGGCAGCCGCTGAGCCCGCTCGACGGCCGCTACCGCGCCGCCGTCACGGGCCTGGGCGACTACCTGTCCGAGGCCGGCCTGAACCGTGCGCGCGTCGAGGTTGAGGTCGAGTGGCTCATCGCCCTCACCGACCGCTCGCTGTTCGGCACCTCACCGCTATCCGATGACCACAAGGCCCGCCTGCGCGCCCTCTACCTCGAGTTCGGTCAGGCCGAGATCGACTGGCTCGCCGACAAAGAGGCGGTCACCCGCCACGACGTCAAGGCGGTCGAGTACCTGGTGCGCGACCGGCTCTCCGGGCTCGGCCTCGACGCGATCGCCGAGCTCACCCACTTCGCCTGCACGAGCGAAGACATCAACTCCACGTCCTACGCCCTCACGGTGCGCCGCGCGGTCGAGCGCGTGTGGCTGCCGAAGCTGCGCTCGGTCATCGCATCGATCACCGAGCTCGCCGTGGCGCACCGCGACGCCGCGATGCTCTCGCGCACGCACGGGCAGCCCGCCACGCCCTCGACCATGGGCAAGGAGCTCGGCGTGTTCGCCTGGCGGCTCTCCCGGGTCGCCGACCAGATCGAGTCGGGCGAGTACCTCGCGAAGTTCTCCGGCGCCACCGGCACGTGGTCGGCGCACCTCGCGGCCGAGCCCGACGTCGACTGGCCCGCACTCTCCCGCGAGTTCGTCGAGGGGCTCGGGCTGGACTTCAACGTGCTCACCACTCAGATCGAGTCGCACGACTGGCAGGTCGAGCTCTACGACCGCGTCCGGCATGCCGGCGGCATCCTGCACAATCTCGCGACCGACGTGTGGACCTACATCTCGATCGGGTACTTCACCCAGATCCCCGTCGCGGGCGCCACGGGCTCGTCGACGATGCCGCACAAGATCAATCCGATCCGCTTCGAGAACGCCGAGGCGAACCTGGAGATCGCGGGCGGCCTGCTCGCGACCCTGTCGCAGACACTCGTGACCAGCCGTCTGCAGCGCGACCTCACCGACTCGACGACGCAGCGCAACATCGGCGTCGCTTTCGGGCACTCGCTGCTCG
Organism: Microbacterium sp.; assembly: GCF_041909575.1. GTDB lineage: Bacteria > Actinomycetota > Actinomycetes > Actinomycetales > Microbacteriaceae > Microbacterium. Next base: position 5,861 of record NZ_JAYRDE010000138.1, read on the forward strand.
CGCTGGACAACCTGCAGCGCGGGCTCGGCGAGATCTCGCTCGCCGAGGACGTGCTGCTGGCCGACCTCGACGCGAACTGGGAGGTGCTCGCCGAGGCGATCCAGACGGTGGTGCGCGCCGAGATCGCGGCGGGACGCTCGCAGATCAGCGATCCCTACGCGCTGCTGAAGGACCTCACCCGCGGGCGCCGCGTCGGCGCCGCCGAGCTCGCCGAATTCGTGCGGGGCCTCGACATCGGCGACGCCGCGAAGGAGCGACTGCTCACGCTCACTCCCGCGACCTACGACGGGCTCGCCTCGAAGCTCGTCGACGAGCTCGGCTGACGACGGTTCGGGGCGGCTCGACGCAGGTCAGGCCTTCGGATCGTCCGAGGACGAGGCATCCGTCCCGTCCTGCTCGTCGGGGAGCAGCACGGGCTTGTCGACCTGCTTGGCGACCTGGGCGGGGTCGACGGCCAGGAGCAGGAGCGAAACGAGCAGCAGCACGGCGATGAACGTGACGCCGGCGATGATGAGCGCGAGCACGAGCGCGGACTGGGCCTTGCCCTCGCCGCCCGCCTGGAAGAAGCCCATCGACACGAGCGTCACGATGCCGGCGAACAGCGCGGCCGCGAAAGCCAGCCCGAGCAGCTGCACGGGCTTCATCAGGTCGCGGCGGGTGGGGCGGTCGTCGCTCACGCGGGATCCTTCGGTTCGGCGGGAACGGATGCCGCGGCCTCGGCCGTGACCGGAGCGTCCTTGCGCGGCGAGAAGCCGGCGATCCCGAGATAGACGGCGACGATCGCTGCGTACGCGCCGAACAGACCGACGCCGATCGTGATGCCGGTGAGTGTGAGGGTCTGCTGCGCCTCGTCGATCGTGTACTGAAGCGAGTACCCGGCGGGCACGAGGGCCAGCGCCGCTCCGAGCAGCAGGCCCGCGGCCCCGACGACGACCGCGTCACGGCTGTCGGAGCGAGGCCCGGGGTCGACGGCGGGGCGCGCGTCGGCGATGCCGGGCGCGATCTCACGGCGGGCGCCGCCGCGGAGCCCGCGGACACCCGCGATCAGCTC
>NZ_JAYRDE010000139.1:0-6892 GCF_041909575.1 Microbacterium sp.
GGCGACGCTCCCCGCTCCGCCGAACAGGTCGGATCGCCGGCGCAGCTCGTCACGCTCGGACGATTACACCGCGGCGAGCTGCGCCGGCGTCACGATCCCGGGGCGGGCGGCGTGCTCTGTCAGCACGCGCACGTCGTCGGCGATCGCGCCGACCGCGAACTCCTGCTGCCCGGGTGCGCCCAGCTTGCGCACGACGACCGCGACCAGCGCCAGATCGAGGGCTCGGGCGACCTCCGCCGCGACGACGACCCCGCCGCGCGGAATGCCGGCGACGAGTGCATCTGCGTGCCGCCAGTCGGCGAGCGAGCGGGCGAGCTCTCGACCCGCCGCGATGCGGTCGGCGAAGATGGCCATAACGTCACGGTACGCCTGGCGCACCCTGCTGTCTGCGGGAATGCGACACCGCTGCCCGTGGTTCACACTCCTCGCGCGCGATACATGCACGCGAATGGAAAGGATGCTCGCCATGCCCGATCCCACCGCCGTAGAGCTGGGTCTCGACACGTTCGGAGACGTGACGAGAGACGCCTCAGGACAGCTGCTCAGTGACGCCCAGACCATCCGCAACGTCGTCGACCAGGCGGTGCTCGCGGACCAGGTGGGACTCTCGTTCTTCGGGGTGGGGGAGCACCATCGCCGCGAGTTCGCCATCTCGAGTCCCGAGATCGTGCTCGCGGCGGCAGCGGCGCGCACGGAGAGCATCCACCTCGGCACCGCCGTCACCGTGCTCTCGAGCGACGACCCGGTGCGCGTCTACGAGCGCTTCGCGACCCTCGATGCCGTCTCCCGCGGCCGCGCCGAGGTCATCCTCGGGCGCGGATCCTTCATCGAGTCCTTCCCGCTGTTCGGCTACGACCTCCGCGACTACGAGACCCTCTTCGACGAGAAGCTCGATCTCTTCTCGCGCCTCCTCGAGGAGAAGCCGGTGACGTGGGAGGGCACGCTGCGCGCGCCTCTCACCGCCGCCGACGTCTTCCCCAAGACCGAGAACGGCCTGCGCGCGTGGGTGGGCGTCGGCGGCACGCCGGAATCCGTCGTCCGGGCCGCGCGCTACGGCTACGGGCTGATGCTCGCGATCATCGGCGGCCCCGCCGACCGCTTCCGCCCCTTCGCCGACCTCTATCGCCGGTCGCTGACGACGTTCGAGCGTGCCGAGCTCCCGATCGGCGTGCACTCGCCCGGGCACATCGCCGACACCGACCAGCAGGCATGGGAGGAGGCGTACGACGGCTTCGCGGCGATGAACGACACGATCGGCCGCGAGCGCGGCTGGCCGCCCTACAGCCGCATGCGCTTCCAGCGCGATGTCGGGCCGGAGGGGGCGCTGTACGTGGGCTCGCCCGAGACCGTGGCGCGCAAGATCGCGGAAACCGTGAAGACACTCGGGGCGCAGCGCTTCGACATGAAGTTCTCGACGGGCACGATCTCGCACGAACGCCTGCTGCGGTCCATCGAGCTGTACGGGACGAAGGTCGCTCCGCTCGTGCGCGACATGCTCGCGTGACTCCCGCGCGGGGTGCGGCATCCGTACCATGACGCTATGACGGATGCCGAGCCCCGCGTCGCAGCCACGTTCTCGGAGCGCCTGGACCGGCTCCCGTTCACCCGGCGTCACCTCCGCGTGCTGACCGGATCGGGCCTGGGCTGGGCGCTCGATGCCATGGACGTGGGACTGATCTCCTTCGTGATCGCGGCGCTGGCCGTGCAGTGGAACCTGCAGCCGCAGGAGACGGCCTGGATCGCCTCCGTCGGCTTCATCGGGATGGCCATCGGGGCGAGCGTCGGCGGGCTCCTGGCCGACCGGTTCGGCCGGCGGTCCGTGTTCGCCGTGACGCTGCTCGTCTACGGCCTCGCGACGGGCGCGAGCGCGCTCGTCGGCGGCATCGTCGCGCTCCTCGTCCTGCGCTTCATCGTCGGCCTCGGCCTGGGCGCCGAGCTGCCCGTCGCCTCCACTTACGTCAGCGAGTTCGCGCCGGCGCGCATGCGCGGCAGGCTCATCGTCTTCCTCGAGGCGTTCTGGGCGGTGGGCTGGACGGCCGCGGCGCTGATCGGGTACTTCGTGATCCCGGCGTCCGAGAACGGCTGGCGGTGGGCCTTCGCGCTGGGCGCGATCCCCGCGGCGTACGCCCTCTTCGTGCGCTGGGGCTTGCCCGAATCCGCGCGGTGGCTCGAGCGCCGGGGCCGACACGGCGACGCCGAGCGGGTCGTCCGGTCGTTCGAGGATGCGGCGGGCGAGGCATCCGCACCGCCGAACCGGGCCCCGGCGCCCGTCGCGACCCCGGCACCGGTCGCCACGAGCGTCGGCTCGCGCCTCGCGGCACTGTGGGCCCCGGAGTTCCGGCTGCGCACCGCGTGCCTGTGGCTGGTGTGGTTCTGCGTCAACTTCTCGTACTACGGGGCGTTCATCTGGATCCCGTCGATCCTCGTCGCACAGGGGTACGACCTCGTGCGCTCGTTCGGGTTCACGCTCGTCATCACGCTCGCGCAGCTGCCCGGCTACGCGGTGGCAGCCTGGCTCATCGAGGTGTGGGGGCGCCGGATGACGCTCTCGGTGTTCCTGATCGGATCGGCGGTCGCGGCGGTCTTCTTCGGCACGGCGGGGACGGAAGGGGCGGTCATCGCGGCCGGCATGGCCCTCTCGTTCTTCAACCTGGGCGCGTGGGGGGCGCTGTACGCCGTCACCCCCGAGATGTATCCCACCTCGCTGCGGGCGACCGGCTCGGGGTGGGCCGCAGGCGCCGGTCGCATCGCGTCGATCATCGCGCCCCTGAGCGTTCCGATCCTGCTGGCCGCCGGTGGCGCTCCGGCGCTCTTCATCGTCTTCGCGGTGTTCTTCGTCATCGCCGCGGCCGCGGCGTGGGGACTGGCCGACCGCCGAGGGGCGGCACTCGACGACCGCTGACCGGCCGTAGGCTGGGGCGATGGCATCCGTGCGGTACGTCGCGATCGGCGACTCGTTCACCGAGGGCGTAGGCGACGAGCTTCCCGATGGACGCGTGCGCGGATGGGCGGATCTCGTGGCGCAGGGATGGGCGGATGCCTCGGCTCAGCCGGTCGAGTACGCGAACCTCGCCATCCGAGGAAAGCTCGTCTGGCCGATCGTCGAGCAGCAGCTCGAGCCCGCGCTCGCACTGAAGCCGACGCATCTGTCGTTCAACGGCGGCGGCAACGACATGCTGCGCCCGCGGACGAGCGTCGCACGCGTGGTGGACGCCTTCACCCATGTTCTGCGTCGCTGCGACGAGGAGGGCGTGCGGCTGATCGTGCTGTCCGGCGCCAATCCGTCGGCGCAGCTCCCGCTGAGCCGAGTGATCCAGCGCCGCGGGGATCTGCTCTCGGCGGCCGTGTCGAAACGCCTCGCGGACCGGGACGACGTCGTCCGAGCCTTCAACTGGCCCGACCGGGAGCTGTCGAGCCCGCCGTACTGGTCCGAGGACCGGCTCCACATGAATTCGCGCGGACACCACCGGGTCGCGGCACGCGTGCTCACGGCTCTCGGGCAGGAGCCTGCCCCGGGGTGGTGGTCGCTCCCCGAGCTGCCGGCGGCGGCCACACGCGGAGCCACCTACTATCGCGATCACGTCGGGCCCTGGGTGCGGCGCCGGCTCACCGGCACGTCGTCGGGCGACGGCCGGGAGCCGAAGCACGGCGAGTGGTTCGAGGTGCTCCCGTCACGGGGCTGACGCGGCGGACTCGTCTCCGTCGCCCGCGACGAGGGCGTACTCCGAGCCGGAGCGCGTGCGCTCGAGCAGCTCGGCGTCGACGAGGTATCGGCGGAGCGCCGCCACATCGTCGGTGAATCGAGCGAGCCGCTCGTTGGTGGCGTGCTCGCTGAGCACGTCGCACGGCGCGAAGGCCTGCCCGGCCACCCACCGCAGCAGGTCGAGCCGCTCGCCCGCCTGCACCGGGTAGCGGTCTATGCGGCCGTCGCCGTCGAGGAAGCGCTGGGGGCCGGTCGGCCGGTTCCTGGGCTGCTCGGACAGCAGATCGCGGACGAACTGCTCGTCGAATGCGATGCCCTCCGGCGTCTCGCGCAGCAGTCCGATGTCGAGGAGTCGGTCCGTGGCCCGCTGCCGCCGCGCGTCGGAGAGCTCGAGGCCGCCGATCGCCTCAGCCAGGCGGGATCGCAGATCGGGATTGAGCAGCGCCGCGGCGACCGCGCGCCAGCGATCGGTCACGACGGGCGCTCCGCTACGGCGTACGTGAGTTCGGCGAACGCCCCCGCCTGACGCACACGCGTGAGGGTGAGCGTGTCGGCGCCGAGGTCGCGGGGGAGAAGCGGCTTCCCCGACGTCAGCGTGGCCGGAGCGACGGAGACGACGATCTCGTCGAGGAGCCCCGCATCGGCGAACTGCCCGGCGAGGTCACCTCCGCCGACGATCCAGACGTCCCGATCGCCGGCCGCCTCGCGGATGCGTCCCCAGGCATCGCGCACCTCGCCCTGGACGAAGCGGATGTCGGCGCCCGGCACGGTCGGAAGCTCGCGCCGCGTGAAGACGAACGTGGGCCGGGCGCCGTAGTACGCCGGCCACTTCTCGGGGTGCGCGACGAGGTCCTCGTGCCGCAGCACCCACTCGTAGGTGGACGAGCCCTGAACCAGCACGCCGATCCCCGCGAGGAAGTCCTGGAAGTCGCTGTCGCCTCCTTCGCCGCCCGGAACGGCGAACAGCCAGTCGAGGGAATCGTCGTCGTCGGCCAGGAAGCCGTTCAACGTGGTGGCGGTGTAGAAGATCGTGGGCGGCATCCCGCCACGTTAGCGCGCACCGGCGACACACTTGCGTCGTATTAAACCGTGCGGTACAGTACTAATCGGTTGAATAAGGAGGAGCGATGACAGACGACCGGCTGAGCCGCACGTTCGCCGCCCTCGCCGACCCGACCCGGCGTGCCATTCTGGCGCGCCTCAGCGGGGGAGCGGCCACGGTCGGCGAGCTCGCCGCACCGTTCGACATGACCTTCGCCGCCGTCTCCAAGCACCTGCGCGTGCTCGAGAGCGCCGGGCTGGTCACACGGGGGAGGGAAGCGCAGTACCGACCGGCGCTCCTGGATGCGCGCCCTCTCGCCGAAGCATCCCGCTGGATCGGCGGCTACGCGCAGTTCTGGGAGGACAGCGTGGACTCCCTCGATCAGTACCTCAACGCCCTGCAGCAACTCAGCCCACCACCCGCCGACGGCGGGACCGACAAGGAGGAACCACGATGACCGAGTACTTCAGCATCACCCGCACCCTGCGCGCGCCCCGCGAGCTCGTCTTCGAGGCGATCACCCGGCCCGAGCACTTCGCCGTGTGGTTCGGCACCGCGGCCGTGGAGGTGCCGCAGGAATCGCTCACCATGGACGTGCGTCCGGGCGGCGCCTTCCGGGCCGTGATGGTGCTTCCCGACGGGAACCGCATCGACTGGGCCGGCGAGTACCAGGTGGTCCAGCCGCCCTCGCACCTGGCCATGACGCTGACCGATCAGCCGGGCGACGATGCCGGGCTTCCCGTGCTGTTCGATCTCGAAGAGGTCGACGGCGGCACGCAGCTCACGATCCGGCAGGACCGTTCCGACTTCTCCGACGAGCAGGTCGCCGCGACGATCGAGGGCTACAACGCGTTCGTGGACGACATCGAGCGGGTGCTCGAGTCGCTGCAGTCCGCCTGAGCTCAGAGGGCGCCCGGACGGCGCAGCGCGCGCATCGCGAGCTCGCTGCCCGCTCGCGCGCTCTCGCGCGGGTCCGAGCCGCCCAGCGCCGCGACGATGTACCCCGCGGCGAACGCATCGCCCGCACCGGTCGAGTCGAGCACGTCCTCCACGCGCCGCACGGCGACCTCGGACCGCTCGCCCGCATGCTCCACCAGTACCGGTTCGCCGCCGCGCTTCACGACCCACGTCGCGTCGCGCAGCTCGAGGCCCAGTTCGGCTGCGGCCGCTGCCTCGTCGGCGTTGGCGAGGAGCACCGTCGGTGCGATCCGATCCACGACCGCCTGCAGCGCGTCGTGGCCGAGCTCGCGCATCGTCGCGACGCTCGAGAGGTCGAGGCTGACCTGGGCTCCCGTCGCAGAGACGGCGGCCGCGGCATCCGTCAGCGCCGTGCGCGACGCACGACCGGCGAAGCCGTAGAGCGGCAGGTGCAGCCACTCGGCGCCGGCCAGCCAGCCCGGATCGATTGCGGCGAGTTCCGCGGAGGCGCCGCGATCGGTGATCATCGTGCGCTCGCCCACGGCGTCGACGAGCACGACGATCGCGCCCGTGCGCCCCTCGCGCTGAACCCGTGCGTCGACGCCGGCGGCCTCCAGCTCACCCACGAGGGCGCGCCCGATCGTGTCGTCACCGACCCGCCCGATGAAGCGCACGGGATGCTGCGGCGCGACCGCCACTGCCACGTTCGCCGCGCTCCCGCCCCGCGTCAGGCGCACCTCGGCGGGATTGTCGGTGCCGCGCTCGAGGGAGCCGCCACCGAGCACGATCAGGTCGGCGACGAGGTCGCCGATGACGACGATCATCGCGACATGCCCGCCAGTGCTGCAGCGATCTCCGCTCCGAGTCGGACGTTGCCGCGGTACACGTCGACGTTGACGTCGAGACTGCGCCCGCCGGTCTCGCGCTGCATGAAGTCCAGGAGGAAGGGCGTCGTGTCGTGCCCCGTCACTCCTGCGGCCGACGCAGCGGCGAGCGCCCGCACGAGGACGTTGTCGTGCAGGGCAGGATCGAGCTGGCGATCGGGGTCGACGGGATTGGCGACGAGCAGCGTCGACGCGATGCCCAGCGCGTCGCGCGCCCGGGCGATGCGGGCGATCTCCGCGGGCGAGTCCACCGAGTACTCGATGTCGTGCCCCGAATCGGCGATGTAGAAGCCGGGATAGTCGGTGGTGCGGTAGCCGACGACGGCCAGGTTGAGAGTCTCGAGG
>NZ_JAYRDE010000140.1:0-6695 GCF_041909575.1 Microbacterium sp.
GTCATCCACACCATCGATCGCGTGCTCGTCCCCGCGTCCTGAACTGACTCGTCCGCCCGGTTCCGCCGCGTGCGGGGCCGGGCGGGCGCCTCAGCTCGGAGCCAGCACGCCGGGGCCGGCGACCCGCGCGTTCAGGTCACCCGATAGGCGGTGTAGCGCACCGACGCGGCGTCGCGGAGGCAGGACGCGACGAACACCGCATGCTCGAGCGGCGCCAGGACGGGCGCCGACGTCTCGACGCGCAGCGTGGTGCGGAAGTAGTAGGCGTCCGGCGCGACATCCTCCCCGGCCAGCAGCGCCGCGAGCACCTCGGGAGGCCCGCTGCGCACCCCGGACACCTGCAGATAGAGGAGTGACCCGTCGGCGGTGCGGGCGGAGTATCTGCCGTCGATCTCGAGGGCGCCGTCGGTGCGGACGAGCTGCCAGTCCGCTCCGCCGGGGAGGATCGTCGCCTCGACTTCTCCGGTGATCGTGCCGCCCAGGATCGGAATGATCCGCCGGTGCCCGGCGCGGGTGACGCCGTAGTCGTCCACCCCGCCGAGGTGCACCACCACGTCGAAAGCCGGCGCCAGCTCCGGCACCGTGGGCGTGCTCACGCGGCCCCCTCGTCGTTTGCGAGGCGCCGCTGCTCGACGAGCGCGTCGCGCAGGCGCTCGAGTGCCGGGACGGCGGCTTCCAGCGCGACGCGGTCCTCCGGCGAGAGGGATGCCGCGGCATCCGCCACGATCGCCGCCGAGGCGCGGTCGAAGCGGTCGAAGTATCCGAGCGCCTCGTCGGAGGCGGCGACGTCCACCTGGCGCCGATCGTCGGTGCGCGCCCGTCGCGTCACGAGGCCGGCGCGCTCCATCGACGCGAGGAGGTTGCTGATCGTCGAACGCCCGAGTCCCAGCGTCTGCGCGAGCCCGCTGGGCGAGGCGACGGTGCCGCGGGGGAGTGCGCGCATCACTTCGATCTGCGCATCCGCGATGTCGGGGAGGTTCTCCCGGTCGCGGGCGGCCGCGAGGAGTGCCCGGCGCAGCGGGGAGATGACTGCCGCGAGGCGAGTCGCATCGAGGCTCACCGCGCCACCGTCGCGCTCAGCGAGGCGCGCACATTGAGCACGTCGGGGTGGAAGCCCGCCGCGCGCTTGTACGACGCGGCGATCTCGACGAGCTCGGTCTCGGGGATGACGTCGTGCACGTGACCGAAGCCCTCGGGCGCCCGTTCGTGCGCCAGGTGCATGACGCGCTCCGGTCCGGTCTGGCGCGTCATCTCGAGCAGCGCGGTGGTGGCGGGACGGCGGGCTGCCTCGTAGGCCGCCAGGGCTTCGCCCATCGAGGCGGAGGTCGCGAGGTGGAACGCGAGGGTGCGGGCATCGAGGATCGCCTGCGACCCGCCGTTGGAGCCGTTCGGGTACATGGCGTGCGCCGCGTCGCCCAGCAGCGTCGTGCGGCTGCGTGTCCAGGCCGGCAGCGGATTGCGGTCCACCATCGGATACTCGAGGATCTCGTCGGCGGCCGCGATCGTGGCGGGCACGTCGAGCCAGTCGAACCTCCAGTCGCGGAACAGCTCGGCGATCGGCGTCGGGTCCACCGACCGGTTCCAGTCCACGTCGGGACTCCCGACGCCCCGGCGCTCGGCGATGAAGTTCACGCGTGCGCGGCCCGAGGCATCCGGTGCCGAAAGCGGGTAGGCGACGAACTTCTGATCGCCGTCTCCGGCCATGATCATCGACCTCCCGTCCAGGTAGGACGGGACGACCGCCGTGCCGCGCCACAGCGTCAGGCCGCTCCACACCGGGTCGCCATCCGCCGGGTGGTGCAGCGCACGCACGGCGGAGTGGATGCCGTCCGCCCCCACGATGACGTCGGCGGGAACCTCGACCTCGTCGTGCGCAGTCGCGAACCGGGCGACATCGGCATCGTCGCGCTCGGAGATGTCGACCAGCCGGTGGTCGGTGCGCACGACGTCGCCGAGCCGCTCCTGCACGGCGTCGAGGAGCGCAAGCTGCAGACGGCCGCGATGAACCGACAGCTGCGGCCAGCGGTAGCCTGCCTCGAGCCCCCGCGGTTCGCTCCAGATGAGCTGGCCGTGCCGGTTGTAGTAGCTGAGGGATGCCGGTGCGACACCGAGCGCGGAGATCCGGTCGGCGAGCCCGAGCTCGGTCAGTTCGCGCATGGCGTGGGGAAGCAGATTGATGCCGACGCCGAGCCCACGGATCGCGGGAACGCGGTCGAAGACCTGGATGTCTTCGAAGCCGGCCTCGTGCAGGCTCAGCGCGGTCGCGAGCCCGCCGATTCCCGCTCCGACGATGACGATGCGCATGATGCCCTCTCCGGCGCGACTGCCCTGTCGCGCTGCGGATTTTGTTTTGCTTGTGAATCATCTCCCCCCCACCCCGCTCTGGGGGCCCCACCGTGGGGGGTACGGCCGCCTGACTCGCTCCCAGGAGTCGGGGGCTCAATCGCGGCGCACTGCGCGCCAGCGCTTCATCATGTGCCTGTACCAGGCCACGCCGACGAGCGCTGTTCCGGCGAACAGCCACGCTCCGTAGGCGGGGAACAGCACGGACAAGACCGTTGCAGCGGCGATGAGCGCCGACATCCCGATGGTCAGCATCAGTTCGCGTCCGGGTTCGGTGATCACACCGAACCACGTGTGCGGTGTGCGGGTCACCGGCACGGACCTCCGCTGTACGTGTTCACCCACCAGTAGAGACCGACCACGATGTAGGGCTGCGTCGCGGTGATCTGGACGCAGCGCTTCGGGTTCGAGTTCTGCGCGACGCTCGCGTTCCACCAGATCACGCTACCGGCGAGGACACAGACCGGAAGCATGGGGCCGCAGCCGATCGAGGCGATGACACCGGCCCCACCGGACGCGATGGTCGCCGTCTCGGCGCGGTTGAACCGGATGCGGTACTGGAAGATGTTCGGCCGGTCGAACGTCGGGTCGGCCGTCACGGGGTAGGCGTGCTTGCCCGCGGCGTGGGAGACGACCTGCGTGAGCACTGCCCCGGAGGCCACGTACCGCGTCGGCACATCCGCACCGTTGGCATCCTTCGCCCACGGTGCGGCGATGTCGGCGATGATCTTCTCGACGTCCGTCGTCTCGCCGGTCTCGGGGTCGGTGACCGGTTCGACCACGTACACGATCGCACTGCCGTCCTCCTGGATCTCGACGGTCGCTCCCTCTCCGAAGTCGTACGAGAATCGCTGCGCCTGCGCGGGGCTGTCGATGACCGTGGCGACCCGGATCGCATCCTCGGCGGCGAGGACGCTGACCGACGGCGTCTTGGCGTCGCCGAGGTAGGACACCGAGCCGTCATCGGCGATCGCGGCGTCATCGAGTCTGGCGGCGGCCGGCAGCGAGAACGACAGCAGGTTCGTGCCGTCGGCCGCCGTCACCGCGATTCCGTTGGACGGGTCGGTCGCAAGGACGGTCTCGCCGCCGCCCTCGAGCGGTGCCGCGACGCCGGTGGGATGGGCGTCCAGATCGGCGGCGACGACGGCGGCGGGCGCCACCTCGGCCACGGTCTCGGCGAGGGCGTCAGCGGCAGCGTCGGGGTCCGCGGCTGCGTGAGCCGGCAGCGCTGGGATGAGCAGTGCGAGCGCGGCGATACCTGCGACGAGCGCAGAATGGCGTCGGATCTTCATGGTGTTCCTTTCATTTCTGGGGGGATGCCGGGGGATCGTCGGGCTCGGGGGACTTCTCGATCAGGGCGTCGGCCAGGATGGACGCGACGAAGCCGAGCCACGCGTCGGTGGGCGTCGCCTCACCGGCCTCGACGCGGACGAGGTAGGACTCGGAGACGTTCGCTCGTGCCGCCACCTCGCTCACGCCCAGCCCGGTCAGCTCCCGCAATGTGCGGAGAACGGTTCCGGGCGCCTGACTCATGATGGGAAAGACGCTACTGGTTTTTCCCTCCCACATGCAGGCTGTGCCGGAAGATGTGGATAACTCATTCCTCTCTGGGCCGTCCAAAGGGAAAGACTGCTACCGTTGCCGCCATGAAGGCGACCGGCGAGAGGAAAGACCTGCCCCTCACCCGCTATGCGATCGAGAGGGCGTCGCACCAGGAGCGCGCCGGGTATGCCCGCGTGCTGGTCGAACTCATCGCGCGGAGCGAGCTGCAGCAGAAAGAGCTGGCCGACGCCTCGGGCGTCACCGCGCGGACCATCCGGAACATCGTCCAGGGCAAGAGCGCGCCGCAGGCCGACAAGATCCTCGCGCTCATGCGCGCTCTCGGCGTCGACATCGACGGCGACGACGATCTCGACGTCCGTCCGTACACGAAGATGCTCGCTCCCGTCATCCGGCGCGTCGACCCCGCCCACCGGGCGGCGGCGGTCTCGGACGCGATCGGCGTGCTGTCCGACGCGGCTCTGGCGCACCCGGATCCGGCCCGTCTCGCGCAGGTAACGCCCCTGGCGCGCCGCGATGTCGGGGGTGCCGGTGATGATCTCCAGACCGTTCCGCTCGACGGTGCCCAGCTGGCGGCGACGAGGGACAACACCCCGATCGATCCGGCCCGCGGGGAGAACTGAGGACAGTCGATGAGCGTCGTTCTGGACATGCCCCAGACCTCCTTATACGGGGTCGGGGGCTTCGAGGACAAGGCTGACGTCCGCGACTACGATCCGTGGGAGCATGCTCGGATGCTCGGCATCCCCGTCGTCTACCGCACCGATCTCCCCGAGGCGGACATGGTGGCCTGCTACTCCGAGGAGTACTCCGCCATCTTCGTCCGACCCGATCTGCACGGTGCGGTCGAGCGCTGCGCGATCGCGCACGAGATCGTCCACTTCGAGCACGGCGACGTCGGGACCGATGCATCGCAGGAGGAACGCGCCGACCGCATCGCCGCTCGGCGGCTGATCCGGCCGCGTCGCCTGGCCGAGCTGGCCGGCATCACCGACGATCCTGCCGTGGTCGCGCTCGAGCTCGATGTCACCGAGAAGCTCATGCGCACCCACCTCCGGATGCAGCGCCAGAGCGGACTGCCTCGCCATGACTGAAGCCCCGCCGGACGTCCCCGTCTCGGCCGACGCGTCCGACGACACGCCGGCCGAGGTCGACGCGCGTCGCACCGTCGCGCTGATCGTGGGCGTCGCCGCCACCGTGGCGTTCGTGGTGCTGCGGACGGTCGTCGCCCTCGGCGGTCACGAGCCGCTGCCGATCGACCTGTGGTTCGACGACCTCATGCTGGCCACCCAGACCGACCTGGGTCTCGTGCTGGCCTGGATCCCGGCCGTCGTCGGCGGAACCATCGGGATGATCGTCATCGGCATCCTGCTGGTGGGCATCTTCCTGTGGCGGCGACGGCCGTGGGACGCGATCACCCTCGCGAGCGCGATCGTGCTCGTGGTGGCGATCGGCGCGCCGATGGCGGCGGTGATCGCGCGCCTGCGGCCCGAGGAGTCGCTCGCCGAGACGGTTGCGACCTCGTTCCCGTCCGGCCACACCGCCGTGGCGACGACCGTCGCCGTCACCCTCGGTCTTCTGCTGCGGCGTTGGTACGTCTGGGCGGCAGGCGCGGTGTGGGTGCTCTACATGATGTGGTGCCGCTGCTACCTCCACGCCCATTGGCTCAGCGATGTGGTCGCGGGCCTCCTCGAGGGGATCGCCGTTGCGACGATCGTCTGGGTGGCCGTCGAGGCCTTCCGCGATCGACGGGCATTGTCGGCGCAGCCGCAGAGCGCGACGAGCTGAACACCGAACCTGGGCGGCGCGCAAAAAGCAAGTCCCCGTCGTGACGACTCGAGCGGGTCTACTGTTCGGACATGACCAACGCAAAGTCGGCTGCACACGTGGTGCAGGACTCCACCGTCTTTCGCACGATCGCGCGGATCGGCTATGTCGTCCTCGGGATCGTCCACATCGTGATCGGCGTGCTCGCGATCTCGATCACCACCGGCGGCGGGCAGAACGCCGACCAGGGCGGAGCAATGGAGCAGATCCGTCAGGCGCCGCTCGGCGTCTTCGTGCTCTGGATCATCGCGCTCGGGCTGGCGGCGCTCGCCATCTGGCAGATCGCCGAGGCCGTCGCCGAGCGCGACCCCGACAGCAAGAGGAAGTGGGGCCACCGGATCAAGTTCATCGGAACAGCGGTCGCCTACATCGCCATCGCGATCACCGCCCTGGTGTACGCGCTGGGAGGTCGCTCGGACTCGTCGCAGTCGACGAAGTCGTTCAGTGCCCAGCTGATGTCGACGCCCGGGGGCGTCGCGCTCCTGATCCTCGTCGGGCTCATCATCCTCGCCGTCGGCATCGCGTTCGTCGTGCGCGGCTTCACCCGCGCCTTCGAGAAGCACCTCGATCTCCCCGCCGGAACCGCGCGAAAGGGCATCGTGGCCTTCGGCGTCGTCGGCTACGTCGCCAAGGGCGTCGCCGTGGCCGTGACCGGTGTGCTCTTCGTCGTCGCCGCACTCACCAACGACCCCGAGAGCGCCGGGGGAATCGACTCCGCCCTCCACACGCTGGCGGCACTGCCGTTCGGGCCCCTCATCCTCTGGATCGTGGGCGGCGGGCTCATCGTCTACGGCTTGTTCTGCTTCGCCCGCGCCCGCTACGCCCGCATGTGAGGCGGTGGGGCGGATGCCTCGGCCGAAGCATCCGCCACCCTCCGGTCAGTCCGCGAGCCGGGGGGTTCGCGGTGGGGCCGCTCGGCGCTCGCCCGTCGCCTCGAACGCGGCGGCGAGCGTGAGCAGCCGGGT
>NZ_JAYRDE010000141.1:0-6623 GCF_041909575.1 Microbacterium sp.
CTGTGCTGCGGACCTCGCCGACGGGCCACATCTTGGTCTCGGCCGAGGACTCGCTCAGGACGATCTCCACCGGACCGGCGCCGGACCACGGAGCCGGCCACTCGCCCTCGATCAGCTCGACATCCGACTGCATCGTCGGCTCCGCCAGCAGCTGCAGGATGGAGTGGGGAGCCTGGGGGTCCAGGTCGTCGGGGTCGAACTGGAGGTCCTCGCTGTAGGCGGCGAACCGCGCGTCGCCCACCAGCGGCTCCAGCGCCGGCTCGAGGCCGTCGCGGTTGTCTGCGAGCAGCTGGCCGAGCGCCCCGAACACGTCGGCGGCGCCCTCGTCCCACTCCTCCGCGACCGCGGGATCGGCCGGGGGCCCGAACGCCGGCACGCCGATGAGGCTCGCCGAGAGATCGCGCGAGATGGCCGGCATGTCGCCGATCTGATGCGCCACCTCGGCGCGCACCACGCCCACCAGGGCGCGCGGCGCGGCGGCGATGACGAACGCCGCGAAGGCGACGAGCGCGACGATGACGACGGCCGCACTGCGCGGTGTCGCGAAGCGGCGGCGCGTGAGGGCGAAGAGTCCGGGCGTCCTGGTCATTCGTCCTCCCGCAGGAGCGGGGCGAGGTGCGCGGGGGTGCGGACGCTCGCGACGATGAGGCAGAAGACCGCGACCGTCGCGGCGATTGCGACGGTCAGGACGACGGGCTGCACGCTCAGAGCGATGGGGTACGACGCCGGCACGCTCCCGTACGCGGCGCGCACGAGCGGGGCGACGACGAGCCACGCGGTGAGTGCGCCCGCGGCGATCCCGCCGACGACGCCCATCACGACCGCGAACAGGTCCTCCTGCGCGCGAAGGCGCGAGGCGCGGCGCCGTCCCAGGCCCATGACCGCGAACAGGGCCAGTTCGCGCGCGTCGGCACGCGAACGCGTGCGGCGCAGGACGAGCACGACCATGGCGAGCACGACGGCGCCGATCGCGGCGAGGACGAAGGCGGATGCCGTTCCCGCCGCGTTCTCGGCGGACCGGGGATCGGCGACGATGGTCACGGTCTGCGGGAACGCGGCCGCGACGGCCTCGACGACGGCGCCCGGATGGTCGGTCGCGAGCCACGCCTGCGTGGGCACGATCGGGAAGGGGCTCGCCATCGAGAGGGTGCCGAGGTCGACCAGCATCCCCTCTCCCGAGGCGGTGCCGGGCAGCACCGGCACGACGTCCGCCACCTCGAACTCGACCTCGATGTCGGGCTTGACCAGCTCGAGCGCAATCCTGTCGCCCGCCTCGAGGCTCATCGACGCCGCGAGGTCGGCGGTGACCACCGCCGGCACCGCGGCGGGCACGAGGGGCGACACCGCCCGGGTGAAGGGCTCCCCCGCGGCTGCCTCTGGCGCGAACACCAGCCCCGCCTCGGACTCCGCGACGGAGCCCGGGGTGCCTGCAGCGGGACGGAAGCCGGAGAGGTCCACTGCCTCTCCGCCGCTGGTGACATCGGTGATCTCCCCCTCACCCGGGAAGTAGCTCATCGGGTGGTAGGCGACACCGAGCGCGGCGAGTGACCACTGCTGGCCGTCGGGCAGGTCGAGCGAGACGGTCTCGACGGGCCGCACGCGCACGTCCGGGAACGTGTTCCCGTTGTCGTCCTCCGACATCTCGACGTCGGCGTTCGTGAACTCCAGCGTCTCGACGGCGCCGGATGCTGCGAGCAGCGTCACCCGCACCTGAAGCGCCGGCGAGCCCTGTTCGAACACCTCGCCTTCGTGCTCGATCGGCGGTGCGGGCGGCGCGAGCAGGGTCAGGGTGAGCTCATCGCCGCCGAGCGCCGCGTCGGCGGCGGGAAGCGCGAGCGCGGCCCCCAGGGCAGCGGGATCGATCGCGCCGTCTGCGTCGAGCATCACCTCGCCCAGCTGCGCCGCCTCCACGGCGAGGATCGGGATGCGCGCATCGGCGCCCTCCGCGCTCAGCGGGCGGGCGAGCATCGCGGCGTCGGGAGAGCCCGATGCGGCGACGTCGGCTGCGGCCACGTCCTCGGGGATCGTGCCGATCTTGACGTCCGCTCCGACACGGAGGGCCTCGGGGGCGTCGCCCAGTGCCGTGAGGCTCGACTGGTAGGCGCCCGCGAGCGTGATCGTCCCGACGGCGAAGGCGACCACCGTGATGGACAGCGCGTGGCGTGCGGGCCGGCGCGACGCGAGGCGCAGCGGCGTGACCGGCGAGACGCCGCGCGAGGGCGAGAGCGCCGCGGCGATCGCGCGCGCGATCGGGGTCGCGAACGCCACCGCCACCAGTGCGGCGAGCCCGAGCGCGAGCGCCGGGGCGAGGGCGACGAGGGGATCGAGGGTGGCGGCGCCGTCGCCGCGCTGCACGATGGGCGTGCCCGCCTGGACGAACTGCCACACCGCGAGCCCGGTGATGACGGCGAGCAGCACGATCGCGCCGATGTCGGCGACCGCGCGGGCACGCGCCGATCCGCGTTCGGCGCTGCGGCCGGTCGCGACCGCGACGACGATCCCGGTCACGAGGGCGATGCCGAGCGAGGCGATTCCGCCGACCAGGAAGCCGGGCGCGGCACCCGCGACGAGCCCGACCCCCGCCGTGCCGGCCACCGCGCCTGCGGCAGCACCGACCACCGCGAAGGTCACCGCCTCGAGTGAGGCGAGCGAGGCCAGGTCGCGGCGCCGCGCTCCCCGCGCGCGCAGCAGTCGGCTCTCCGCGTCGCGGGCGCGCACGGGCTCCAGTGCCACCGCTCCCACCACGACGGCGGTGAGCAGTCCGAGCAGCCCCAGGGCGACCGACGTCGGACCGCGCCGGGCCTCGATGCCCTCTCGCACGGCGTCGAGCGTGTCGGCGAGTCCGCCGGAGGACTGTGGGCGCTCCCCCGTCCTGTCCTCGACGGCGTCGCGCAGCCGGGGCAGGCCGTCCGCGAGCGCGAGCGCCTGCGCCGCCGTGATGGAATCCGGATCGGGTGAGAGCACGACGGAGCGCTCGTCGACGGCGATCTCCATCGCGCCCCCGGCTCCCAGGCTCGCCAGCGCCGACGAGACCGCGTCGGACGCGGCATCCGCCGAGCCGTCGACCGTGAGCACGATCTGCGCGCGGTCGCCGGTGGCGGCCGCCAGGGCGCCGCGCACCTCCCGTGTCTCGACGGAGGCGACCAGTCCCGCAACCCCCACGACGAGGAGGGCGGCGAGGGCGGCGACGATGGCCAGGGTCACGAGCGGCGCGAGGGCGGCACGTGCCCGTGCGAGGGCGAACCGGGGACCTCCGATCACGCCGCCAGCCTTTGCACTCTGGCACTCTAACCCAGCCGCCCCGACACCCCGTCGCGGGTGGGGACTGCCCGTCTCATGAGCACTCCCTCATCCGGCGTTCTTCCTCCCGTCACCTCTCCCGCCTAGCGTGGAGAGGGTCGAACCGCGCCGATCGATCGCGGCTCGACACCGTCCCCCGGTGCCGTCCACGAGACGGCGTCCCGTTCGAAGGAGAACCATGTCCCCCAGGTTCCGCGGCGCGATCATCGCCGCCACCACCGCCGGCCTCGTGTGCGCCGGCGCTCTCGCCGCCGTCCCGGCTGCCGCCGCGCCAATCGCACCGCCGGACGCCGCGACGCAGTCCGAGCCGCTGCGCGTCGCGACCTACAACCTCTCCCTCAACCGCAACACCGCCGGTCAGCTCGTCACCGACCTGTCGACGGGCGCGAATGCGCAGGCGCGCACGGTGGCCGAAGTCATCCAGCGCGCGAACCCGGACGTCGTGCTCCTCAACGAGTTCGACTACGTCGAGGGAGGCCTCGCCGTCGACCTCTTCCGCGACAACTACCTCGAGGTCTCGCAGAACGGCGCGGCGCCGGCGGAGTACCCCTACGCGTTCGTCGCCCCCTCGAACACGGGTGTCCCGAGCGGGTTCGACCTCAACAACAACGGCGTGGTGTCCGGCGGCGACGACGCGTTCGGGTTCGGCGTGTTCGAGGGCCAGTACGGAATGGTCGTGCTGTCGAAGCATCCGATCGT
Organism: Microbacterium sp.; assembly: GCF_041909575.1. Lineage (GTDB taxonomy): Bacteria > Actinomycetota > Actinomycetes > Actinomycetales > Microbacteriaceae > Microbacterium. Next base: position 4,000 of record NZ_JAYRDE010000141.1, read on the forward strand.
CACCGACGAGGTGCGCACCTTCCAGCACTTCCTGTGGAGGGACATGCCCGGCGCCCTCCTCCCCGACGACCCCGCGACCGCGGCATCGGCCGACTGGTACTCGCCCGAGGAGCTCGACGTGTTCCGGCTGTCGAGCAAGTCGCACTGGGACGTGCCTGTCGAGGTCGGCGGCCACACCGTGCACGTGCTCGCCTCGCACCCGACGCCGCCCACGTTCGACGGCGTGGAGGATCGCAACGGCCTGCGAAATCACGACGAGATCCGGTTCTGGGCCGACTACGTCACCCCGGGCAAGGGGCGCTACATCTACGACGACGACGGCGGTCGCGGAGGCTTGAGCCCGTCGTCGTCGTTCGTGATCCTCGGCGACCAGAACGCCGACCCGCTCGACGGCGACTCCGTCGACGCGGCGATCGACCAGCTCCTCGACCACCGGTGGATCGTCGACCCGCAGCCGACCTCAGCGGGAGCCGTCGAGGCCGCGGCGCTGCAGGGCGGCGCGAACGCGACGCACCTCGGGGACCCGGCGTACGACACCGCCGACTTCGCCGACGGCGCTCCCGGCAACCTGCGAGCGGACTACGTGCTGCCCTCCCGCGATCTGCGCCCCGTCGACGCCGGCGTGTTCTGGCCGGTCCAGGCCGACCCGCTGTCGGCGCTCACCGGCGTCTTCCCGTTCCCGAGCAGCGACCACCGGCTCGTATGGGTCGACGTCAAGGTGCCGCGCGGCGGTCGTTGAGCCGGTCGGTGCGGGCGGCTGCGGCCGCCCGCACCGTGCGGAGTCAGACTGCAGCGACGTCCGCGAGAAACCGTTCGTACTCGTCGGGCTCGTCGTGCGCCGTGATGACGCGCAGCACGACCTCGTCGACGGCCTCGCGGTACGCCGAGATACGCTCGGCCGCGCCGTCGGGACCGACGGTGGTGTCATGCGCCGCGATGCCCAACCGGGCGAAGTTCGCCGCGTACGCCGGGTAGCCCGCATATCGGCGCGTCTCGTCGGCGAGCCTCGCGACGGCGCGCGGGTCGGTCGCGGCCCGGACGTAGAGCGCGACGTGCGTCCCGGGCGCGATCGCCCGCGCCTCCTCCGCCTGCGCGGCGGCGACATCGGGCGTCAGCCAGCTGAGCAGAAGTCCGTCGGATGCCTCGGCCCCGACCCTGCGCATCTTCGGGCCGAGCGCGCCCACCACGACGCGGGCAGTGGTCCCCTCCCGGAGGGCGGCGGCGGCATCCGTCACGCGCGCGAGCGCGCCCGCCGGGCCGGCACCCGAGCCGATCCCGAGCACGAGCCGCTCGACCGGGAGCGTCAGCCCGTCGATGCGCTCGAGGATCTCGCCGGGCGTGCGCCGATCGACGGGCAGCACTCCGGTCGCGAGGACGAGCCGCTCCGTGACCCGGGCCGCGGCGGCGAGCACCTCGAGGGCGTCGTGTCCGGGGGTGTCGTTGACCCACAGGGCGTGGAATCCGGCCGCCTCGACGGCGGGCGCGAGGCGCGCGGCCAGCGCCGGTCCGACGGCGGCCGCGACGCCGATCGAGAGCGCCGCCGTCATGCCGACGCCACCAACCGCGCCACCTCGGCCGCACCGGCGTAGGAGTCCGCGAGGTCGATGCGCGACGCGGGCAGGAAGACGACATCGTCGACGCCGGCGTCGAAGAACGGTCGAAGGCGCTCGGCCACCTCCGCCGGCTCGCCCCACACCGCACGCTCGGCGGGGTCCGGCTTGTCGCCCACGTCGGCGATCGCGCGCGCCTCGGCGTCGGGCCCGAACGCCGCGACGACGTACGACACGACGTCGTGAACACCCGGGCGCCCGGCATCCGCCCGCGCGCCGCGGATCGCCTCGACGGCCACCCGCACCTCCTCCGGCGTATGACCGCTGTCGAGCACCGTTCCATCGGCGACCTCCCCGCTCAGGCGGAGGGTCTTCGGCCCCTCGGCGGCGGCGTAGACGAGCGGGGCGGATGCCGGCGGGTAATCGAGGCGCACGGCGTCGAGGGTGACGTAGCGGCCCGCGGAGTCGGCCTGCTCGCCGGCGAGCAGCGCCCGCAGCGCGGGGACGTACTCGCTCATGAGCGTGAGGGGCGACGCGACGCGGGCGCCGCCCGGCGCCATCCACGGCAGGACGCCGTGGCCGACACCCGGCAGGAGCCGGCCCGGGAACAGCCGCTCGACGGTGGCGATCTCCATCGCCGTCGCCGCGACGTTTCGCAGCGGCATGGGGGCGATGCCGATGCCGAGGCGCAGCTGCTCGGTCCAGGCGAGCGCCGCCGTCGCGGCCGCGAACGCCGAGGTGCGGAAGCAGTCCTCCCAGATCCACAGCTCGGGAAGGCCCTCGCGCTCGGCCACGAGCACCGCGTCGCGGAACTCGTCGGGGCTGTGGGTGTACGGGTTGAAGATCGCGCCGATGCGTGCCATCCCCCCACTCTGGCAGGCGCCCCCGACGCTCCGCGTTCGACTCAGCTGAAGTTCGTGACCGGTCCGCGCAGGATGACGGACATGTGCACGATGACGGATGCCCCGCCCCCGCGGCATCCGCAATTCTGCACATCTCCGCGAAACGGCGCGCGGGCCCGGGCGTTGGCGCGGCCGGCCCGCGCAGAACCGGCCCTCGGCTGAGCGCCGAGGG
>NZ_JAYRDE010000142.1:0-6585 GCF_041909575.1 Microbacterium sp.
CGAGTGTCCGGGCGCCGCGGCGCCGGAGGTCGCGAGATTGCAGGAGTTATGCGCCGGTGAACCCCGGCCCGCCAAGCCGCAGCCCGCCCCGTGACCGCCGGGCCCGGCGGGCCTCAGGCGGAGCCGCGCCAGACGACGGGGCATTCGAGCACCCGGCCCCCGGCCTGGGGGTCCTCGCCGCGCAGCTGGCGCAGCACGGATTCCGCGGCGGCCCGGCCGAGCTCGGTCGCGGGCTGGTGCACGGTCGACAGCGGCGGATCGCACCGCAGCGCCCAGGAGCTGTCGTCGAAGCCGACCACGCCGATGTCGGCGGGCACGGCGCGGCCGGCGGACTGGAGGACGTCCATGGCTCCGGCGGCGACCGCGTCGCTCGAGGCGAAGACGCCGTCGATGTCTGGCGCGCGCTCGAGCAGGGCCCGCATGCCGGCCTGGCCGTCCGAGTACGAGTACAGCGGAACGCGCTCGACCAGCTGGGGGTCGAAGCGGTTTCCGAGGGCGTCGACGAAGCCGGCGAGGCGGTCCGACCCGGAGTCCCGGTCCAGGGCGGAGGCGATCATCCCGACGCGGCGGCGACCCGTCGCGAGGAGGCGGGTCGTGATCTCGCGGGCGGCGCCGCGGTTGTCGATCGCGACGTACGCGGCGTCGCCGATGTCACGCGGGTGGCCGACGAACGCGGCGGGAAGCCCGAGGTCGGCGACGGCCCGGGTGATCGGGTCGCCGACGCGGGCCGACACGATGATCACGCCGTCGATGAGGCCGCCGCTGAGGTAGCGGGCGAGGCGCTCGATATCGCGGGCGGAGTCGGCGATGAGGAACGACAGCTGGTAGTCCGCCTCGGAGAGCGCCGCGTTGGCGCCGAGCAGGATCGACCCGATGTTGGGGTCCTCGACGAAGAGCGAGTGCGGCTCGTGGACGATGAGGCCGATCGCCTGCGAGCTCTGCATCACGAGGCTGCGCGCCGCACGGTTCGGAACGAAGCCGACCTTCGCGATCGCCGCGTCGATCGCCGCACGGGCTTCGTCCGACACGTACGGCTGCCCGTTGAGCACCCGGCTCACCGTCCCGCGGGAGACACCCGCCTCGGTCGCGACATCCTTGACGGTCGCGCGCCTCTTCCGGCCGTTGGTCTCCACGGCACCCATCGTATGTGCACGCGCACATCCCAACGCAGGCTTGTTGACAGGGAGTTTCGCCGTGCGTACTCTGTACACGTTCACAGAACCTCAGCGCGGAGGATATGCGCTCGGATCTGTGCACGTTCACAGATCCGAGGAGAGCATGACCCGCCCCGCCCGCCCCTTCGAGCACGACGGCATCGCGTTCGGCTGCGACTACAACCCCGAGCAGTGGACGCCGGACGTGTGGGACGAGGACATCGCGCTCATGACCGAGGCCGGCGTCGACCTCGTCGCGGTCAACATCTTCGGCTGGTCCCACATCGAGCCGCGGCAGGGCGAGTACGACTTCGCCGCGCTCGACGACATCCTCGGCCGCCTCCACGCCGCGGGCATCCGGGTGAACCTCGGCACCGGCACGGCCTCGCCGCCGGCCTGGCTGACCACCGCCCACCCCGAGATCCTCCCGATGGCCGAGGACGGAACCCGTCGCTACCCGGGGGGTCGCCAGGCCTACTGCCCGAGCTCGCCCGTGTTCCGCGCGGCCGCGCTGCGGTTGACGGATGCCGTGGCCCGGCGCTACGGCGACCACCCGGCCGTCGCCCTGTGGCACGTGTCGAATGAACTCGGATGCCACAACGCCCTGTGCTATTGCGACGAGAGCGCCGCGGCGTTCCGGCGCTGGCTCCGCGCGCGCTACGGCACGCTCGACGCCCTCAACGCGGCGTGGGGCACCGCGTTCTGGAGCCAGACCTACGGCGAGTGGGACCAGATCCTGCCACCGCGCGCGACCCTGTCGGCGCGGAACCCCGGCCAGGCCCTCGACTTCCATCGGTTCAGCTCCGACGAGCTGCTGGACTGCTACCGCGCCGAGGCCGAGGCGATCCGCGCCGTCAGCGCCGTGCCGATCACGACCAACTTCATGGTCACCGCCCACATCGAGAACCTCGACTACTGGTCGTGGGCGGCCGACATGGACATCGTCGCGAACGACCACTACCTCGACCACCGCCTCGCCGACCCCCGCGCGGAACTGGCCTTCGCCGCCGACCTCTCGCGCGGCCTCGGTCGGGGCGCGCCGTGGATCCTCATGGAGCACTCCACGGGAGCCGTCAACTGGCAGCCGCTCAACAAGCCGAAGGCGGCCGGCGAGATCATCCGCAACTCGCTGACCCACGTCGCGCGCGGCGCCGACGGCGTCTGCTTCTTCCAGTGGCGCGCCTCGGTGCAGGGGAGCGAGAAGTTCCACTCCGCGATGCTCCCGCACGCCGGCACCGACACGGCGGTGTGGCGCGAGGTCGTGGAGCTCGGCGGGATCGTCGACCGCATCGCCGAGGTCGCCGGTTCGCGCGTCGAGACCGACGTCGCCCTCGTCTTCTCGTGGGAGTCGTGGTGGGCGACCCAGACGGACTCACGTCCCAGCCAGGAGCTCGGCTACCTCGAGCAGGTCCACGCCGCCTACGGAGCGCTGCACGCCCTCGGGCTCACCGTCGACGTGGTCCCGCCCGGCGCCGATCTGTCGCGCTACCGCCTGGTGCTCGTGCCCGGGCTGCACCTCGTTCGCGAGGAGGAGGCATCCGTGATCACCGATTGGATCGCCGCCGGCGGCACCGCCCTCGTCACGTTCTACAGCGGCACCGTCGACGAGAACGACCGCGTGTGGACGGGCGGCTACACCGGCCCGTTCCGCGACGCGCTCGGCATCCGCATCGAGGAGTTCGCGCCGGTCGCTGGGGGCCACGCGCTCACGCTGACCGACGGCTCGACCTCCGGCCTGTGGTCGGAGCGGTCGCACGTCACGACGGCCGAGGTCGAGGCATCCTTCGCCGACGGCCCCTCGGCGGGACACCCCGCGCTCACCCGCAACGCATGGGGGGACGGAACGGCCTGGTACCTCGCGACCCTGCCTTCGCCCGACGCCTACCGGGAGCTCGTCGCGCGTCTGGCCGACGCCGCGGGCGTGCGTCCTGCGGCCGTCGTCACGGGCGCGAGCGACGCGGTCGAGATCGTGCGGCGGACGGGGACGGATGCCTCGTACCTCTTCGTCGTCAACCACGGCGAGGCGCCGGTCGTCGTGACGGCCGCCGGCGTCGAGCTCGTCACCGGGGTGCCGGTCGCCCAGGACGTCGACGTCCCGGGTGGCGCCGTGCGCATCATCAGAGAGGAGGCGGCCGCATGACCGCCACAGAGGTCCTCGTCACACGAGGCGCGGGGAAGGCGGACCGGTCGAAGGACCGCTCCCGCCGGAAGACCCCGCACAAGGGCGCAATAGCGATCTTCACGGGTCCGTTCAGCGCGCTGTTCCTGCTGTTCTACCTGATCCCCATCGGCTACGCGGTGTGGCAATCGCTTCAGGTGGTGGAGCGCGACGGGCTCTACGGCGAGCCGACCGAGGTCTTCGGCGGGCTCACGCAGTACGCCCTGGTGTTCCAGAACGCGCCGTTCTGGGAGTCGGTCGGGCGCGTGCTGGTGTTCGGCATCGTGCAGGTGCCGATCATGCTGGGCCTCGCGCTCCTGTTCGCGCTGCTGCTGGACTCGCCCGTCCTCAAGGGGAAGAAGTTCTTCCGCCTCGCGTTCTTCGCCCCGTACGCCGTGCCGGGCGTCATCGCCGCCATCATGTGGGGCTTCCTGTACTCGCCGAACCTGTCGCCCTTCACGCAGGTCACGCAGACGGTCGACTTCCTCTCGCCGCAGCTCGTGCTGTGGTCGATCGCCAACGTCGTGACGTGGGTGTTCGTCGGCTACAACATGCTGATCATCTACTCGGCGCTCCTGGCGATCCCGTCCGAGGTGTACGAGGCGGCCCGCCTCGACGGGGCCGGCCAGGTGCGCATCGCCTGGTCGATCAAGATCCCGATGATCGCGCCGGCGCTGATCCTCACCGCCGTCTTCTCGATCATCGGCACGCTGCAGCTGCTCGCCGAGCCGCAGGTGTTCCGGTCGTTCAGCGCAGCGGTGTCGAGCACCTACACACCGAACATGACCATCTACGCCACGAGCTCCATCCCGAACACCCACCTGGCGGCGGCCTTCTCGGTCGTCCTGGCGCTCGCGACGTTCGTGCTGTCGTTCGTGTTCCTCAAGGTCACCCAGCGGAAGGCCGAGCAATGAGCCTCCTCACCCGTACCGCCGGCGCGACGGACGCCGACCTGAAGCCCAGCTCGCGCGGACCGAAGGAGAGCATCCTCTCGCGTGGTGCGGCCCTGGTCGTGATGGGCGTCTTCACGCTCTACTTCCTGGTGCCCATCTGGTGGCTGTTCATCGCGTCCACCAAGGACCGCGGCGACCTGCTCACCACGAACGCGCTGTGGTTCAGCGACTGGAACTTCTTCGCGAACGTCGGCGACCTGCTGACCTACAACGACGGCATCTACGTGCGCTGGCTGGTCAACAGCCTCGGGTACGCCGGGCTCGGCGCGCTGCTGGCCACCGTCGTGGCCGGCATGTGCGGCTACGCCCTGGCGAAGTACCGGTTCCGCGGCCGCGAGGTCTACTTCAACGTCGTGCTCGGCGGCGTGCTCGTCCCCGCGACGGCGCTCGCCCTCCCGCTCTTCCTGCTGTTCAGCCAGGTCAACATGACGAACACGTTCTGGGCGGTGCTGCTGCCCAGCATCGTGAGCCCGTTCGGGGTCTACCTCAGCCGCATCTACGCGACGGCGAGCGTGCCCGACGAGCTGATCGAGGCCGGCCGCATCGACGGCGCGGGCGAGGTCCGCACGTTCTTCACGGTGTCGGTCCGCCTCATGATGCCCGCGCTCATCACGGTGTTCCTGTTCCAGTTCGTCTCGATCTGGAACAACTTCTTCCTGCCGCTGATCATGCTGCGCAGCCAGGAGCTGTTCCCCGTGACCTACGGCCTCTACGCGTGGAACACGCAGCTCAACCAGATCCCCGAGCTGCGCACCTACGTCCTGGTCGGGTCGTTCCTGTCGATCGTCCCGCTCATCATCGCCTTCCTCCTCCTTCAGCGCTTCTGGCGCAACGGCCTCGGCACCGGGTCCGTGAAGTGAGCCCCCGCCGAGGGCCCAGCCCCCGGCATCCGCAAGTAAATCCCGCACCATCACCCACCAAGTAAGGAATGACATGCAGCACAACAAGAGGGCAGTCGTCACCGGCGTCGCACTGCTCAGCGCGCTCGCGCTGGCCGGATGCTCCGCCGGAGGCTCGGGATCCGGCGACGGCGGAGGCGCGGACGCCTCGGCCTGCGCCCCGTCCGAGGAGAGCGTCACGCTCGACTTCACGTCGTGGATCCCCGGCATCGAAGACGTCGTGGCCATGTGGAACGAGGAGAACCCCGACATCCAGGTCGAGGTTCAGACCGGTCCCAACGGCAACGGCGGCACCTACCAGAGCTTCTTCAGCCAGCTCGAGGCGGGCAACGCCCCCGACCTCGGCCAGATCGAGTACGACGCGCTCGCGAGCTTCCGCGTTCAGGACGGCCTCGAGGACCTCTCGGCCTGCGAAGAAGTCGTCGCCGCCGAGGCGGAGTTCATCCCGTGGACGTGGGGCCAGGTCACGCTCGGCACCGACGGTGTCTACGGCGTGCCGCAGGACTCCGGCCCCATGGCGCTGTTCTACCGCTCGGACCTGTTCGAGCAGAACGGCATCGAGGTCCCCACGACGTGGGAGGAGTACAAGGAGGCCGCCAAGGCCGTGCGTGAGGCCGGCGGTTACATCACGAACTTCTCGACCGCCGACATCAACCAGTTCGCGGGCTTCGTGTGGCAGGGCAACGGCGACTGGTTCACCAACAACGGCGAGGAGTGGACGGTCGACCTGACCGGCGAGGAGTCGACGACGGTCGCCGAGTACTGGCAGGAGCTGCTCGACGAGGACCTCGTCGCCACCTACCCGGCCTGGACCGAGGAGTGGAACAACGCCTACAACTCGGGCGAAGTCTGGACGTGGAACTCGGCCGTGTGGGGTGCGAACTCCATCTCGTCCGGCGCTCCCGACACGGCAGGCAACTGGTCGGTCGCACCGTCCCCGCAGTGGGAGGACGGCGGAGCCAGCGCCGGCAACTGGGGCGGCTCGTCGATCGCCGTCTTCAAGGGCAGCGAGCACCTCTACGAGGCGGCGAAGTTCGCCCTGTGGCTGAACACCTCGGATGAGGCGCTGACGGCGCTGAACGAGTCGGCGAACATCTACCCCGCCACGACGGCCGGCCTCGAGCTGCCGTCGCTGCAGGAGGGCGTGGAGTTCTACGGCGGGCAGAAGATCTACGACGTCTTCGCCGAGGCGGCTGCGCAGGTCAACCCCGACTTCGTGTGGGGCCCGACGATGACGCAGACCTACGCCGACGTGTCGGACGGCTTCCAGAAGGCGGTGACCGGTCAGGGCACACTGCTCGAGGCCCTCACGTCGGCGCAGGAGTCGACCATCGCGACCCTGAAGGCGCAGTCCATCCCGGTTGCGGAGTAGTCTCCCCGCGTGATCCATCACCTCCGTGCCGCCGGAGTACGCCACCAGA
>NZ_JAYRDE010000143.1:0-6519 GCF_041909575.1 Microbacterium sp.
AACCTCGTCGCGGATGCGATCGGCAACGCGACGATCGGCCGGGGCGCCCCGGCGAGCCGGCGGTTCGCGCTGCACCCTGGCGACGAGATCGTCGTCACCGAGAGCGAGCATCACGCGAACCTCATCCCCTGGCAGGAGCTCGCCGCGCGCACCGGCGCGGTGCTGCGCCACATCCCCGTGCGCGAGGACGGCACGGTCGACCTGGATGCCGCGGCATCCGTCATCTCGCGCCGCACCCGCGTGGTCGCGTTCCCGCACGTGTCGAACGTGCTGGGCATCGTCAACCCGGTGGAGCAGCTCGTCGCGCTCGCGCGTGAGGCCGACGCCCTCACGGTTCTCGACGCGTGCCAGTCCGCCCCGCACCTGCCGCTGGACCTGCCGGCGCTCGGCGTCGACCTCGCGGTGTTCTCCGGCCACAAGATGCTCGGTCCCTATGCGATCGGCGGGCTCTACGGCCGCGCGGAGGTGCTCGAGGCGCTGCCCCCGTTCCTGACCGGCGGCTCGATGATCACGACCGTCACCCTCGACGAGGCGTCCTACCTCCCGCCGCCGCAGCGGTTCGAAGCGGGCACCCAGCCGGTGTCCCAGGCGATCGGCCTGGCCGCGGCCGTGCGTTACCTCGGCGGGGTCGACATGGCCGCGGTGCACGCGCACGAGCGGGGGCTCGAGGCCCGGATGGGCGCGGGCCTGCGCACGATTCCCGGGATCCGGCTGCTCGGCGACGCCGAGGGGGCCGAGCGCGTCGGGCTGTGGGCGTTCGACGTCGACGGCGTGCACGCGCACGACGTCGGCCAGTTCCTGGACTCCCGCGGCATCGCGGTGCGCGTCGGCCACCACTGCGCCCAGCCCCTCCACCGTCGCTTCGGTCTCACCGCGTCGGTGCGCGCCTCGGCGGCGCTCTACAACACGCCGGACGAGGTGGACGTGTTCCTCGACGCCGTCTCGGGCGTGCGCTCCTTCTTCGGAGCGGGATCATGAGCGGGCTGGAGTCGCTCTACCAAGAGCTCATCCTCGACCACTCCAAGCGCCGCGTCGGCTTCGGGCTGGCCGGTGAGGAGGGCCGCACGGCGACCTCGCACCAGCACAACCCGCTGTGCGGCGACGAGATCACCCTCCGGCTGCGGCTCGATGACGACGGCGAGACCGTGCGCGACGTCACGTGGGAGGGCAACGGCTGCTCGATCTCGCAGGCGTCGGCCTCGATGCTGACCGAGCTGGTGGAGGGGATGCCGCGGGCCGAGGCATCCGCTCTCATCGACGGGTTCCGCACGGCGCTGCGCTCCCGCGGAACCGTGGAGCTCGACGAGGACGTCTACCTCGACGCCGCCGCACTGTCGGGCGTCTCGAAGTACGTCGCACGGGTCAAGTGCGCGATGCTCGCCTGGGTGGCCCTCGAAGACGACCTCGCCCGCGCCTGAGCGGATCATCCTCCGGTCGTACACGGATGGGCCTCTGGGCGGATGCCTCGTCCCGACCATCTTCGTAGCGTCGAAGCATGATGCACACGACGGCGACCACCACCCTCCCGGACCGGCGGGCGCAGCGTGCGTCCGCTGTGGGCGCGGCCCTGCTGGCAATCGCGGGGAACGCGCTCGTCGTGGTGATCCTCGGCGTGGCCGCGGCGATCGTGGTCGGCGCCGCGGTGCTCGTCTTCGGCGGGGGGCTCGCCGAGGCCCTCTGACGCCAGCGGCGTAGAGGTGGCGTGAGGGCGGCCGCTCTGGGCGCATGGATCCCGTGAGGGCGTGACGGCGGCGTGCACGAGCGGTGTTGCATCGGGAGCTGCGGTCGTCGATCCGGCGGCCGCCCGTGCCCCGCGGGGTGCGGATCCGGATCCCCTGGAGTCCCTGTGCTCGATGTCATCTACCTCGTCACGACGCTCGCGCTCTTCGCGCTGGTCGGGCTGATCGCGAAGGGAGCCGAGAGGCTGGTCGCCCGCACCGGCGCTCCCGCCCCGCGAGGGGAGGAGCGGCCGTGATCGTCCTCTCGCTCCTCGGGGCCGCCCTCGGTCTCGCGGCGATCGTCTACCTCGTCATCGCCCTCGTCGACCCGGAGCGGTTCTGATGGCCGCGGCGACGGTGTGGACCGGCATCCTGCAGCTCGCGACCGTACTGCTGGTGCTCGCGCTCCTCTACCGGCCTCTGGGCGACTGGATCGCGCGCACGTACACCGCGGAGAAGGACTGGCGCCCCGAGCGCGGTCTCTATCGCCTCGTCGGGGTGGACGCGCGGTCTGAGCAGACCTGGCAGTCGTACACGCGCGCCGTGCTGGCCTTCTCGGCGGTGGGCGTGCTGTTCGTCTACGCGCTCCAGCGCTTCCAGGCCGTGCTGCCCGCCTCGCTGGGCCTGCCTGCCGTGCCCGAAGGCCTCGCCTTCAACACGGCCGTCTCGTTCGTCACGAACACGAACTGGCAGTCGTACTCGCCCGAGCTCACGATGGGCTACACCGTGCAGCTGGCAGGCCTCGCGGTGCAGAACTTCGTCTCGGCCGCGGTCGGCATCGCCGTGGCCGTCGCCCTCGTGCGCGGATTCTCCCGTCGCGGCTCCGGCACGATCGGCAACTTCTGGGTGGACCTCACACGCGGCATCACACGACTGCTGCTCCCGCTGTCGATCGTCGCGGCGGTCGCGCTCGTCGTGGCCGGCGTGGTGCAGAACTTCACCGGCTTCACAGAGGTCGCCACGATCGGCGGCGCCACGCAGTCCATCCCCGGCGGGCCCGTCGCCTCCCAGGAGGCGATCAAGCTTCTCGGCACCAACGGCGGCGGGTTCTTCAACGCCAACTCGGCGCACCCCTTCGAGAACCCCACGCCGTGGTCGAGCGTGCTCGAGATCCTGCTGCTGCTGGCCATCCCCGTCGCCATGCCCCGCGCGTTCGGCCGCATGGTCGGCGACGACCGCCAGGGCTACGCGATCCTCGCCGTGATGGCGTCCATCGCGGTGGTATCGATCGCGGCCGTGACGTGGCTGGAGTCGCTCGGACTCGGGACGGCGCCCCAGCTCGCGGGTTCGGCGATGGAGGGCAAGGAGGTGCGGTTCGGCATCTGGGGCTCCACTCTCTTCGCCGGGGCGACCACGCTCACCAGCACGGGCGCCGTCAACTCGATGCACGACTCCTACACGGCGCTCGGGGGCATGATCCCGATGATCAACATGATGCTCGGCGAGATCGCTCCCGGCGGCGTGGGGTCGGGGCTCTACGGCATGCTCGTGCTCGCCGTGATCGCGGTCTTCGTGGGCGGCCTCCTGGTGGGCCGCACGCCCGAGTACCTCGGCAAGAAGATCGGACCGACGCAGATCAAGCTCGCGAGCCTCTACATCCTCGTGACGCCGGCGCTCGTGCTCGCCGGGACCGCGCTGAGCTTCGGCATCCCGGCCATCCGCGGCGACGTCGAGGCGACCTCGATCTGGAACCCGGGCGTGCACGGCCTCGGGGAGGTGCTCTACGCCTTCACGTCGGCGGCGAACAACAACGGCTCGGCGTTCGCCGGCCTGACCGCGAACACACCGTGGTTCAACACCGCGCTGGGCGTCGCCATGCTGCTGGGCCGGTTCATCCCGATCGTGCTCGTGCTGGCCCTCGCCGGATCGCTCGCGACGCAGCGCCCGGTGCCGGCCACCGCCGGCACGCTGCCGACCTACCGGCCGCAGTTCGTCGGCCTCCTGACGGTCGTGGCCGTCGTCATCACCGCACTCACCTATTTCCCCGTTCTCACGCTGGGTCCCCTGGCGGAAGGGCTCGTCTGACATGCCTCTGTCCCTGTCCACGTCCACGTCATCGACACCGGTCGCCGGGTCGGTGCCCCCGTCCACCTCGCGCCCCCCATCGCGCGCCATCAGCGGCGCGCAGCTCGTGCAGGCACTGCCGGGCGCTCTGCGCAAGCTCGGCCCGGCGGCGCTGTGGCGCAACCCCGTCATGTTCCTCGTTTGGGTCGGGGCCGCGCTCACCACCGTCATCGCGGTCGCCGAGCCGTTCCTCGGCGGGCCCGAGGCCTCCGGCGGCACGGACGTCCCGCCGGGCTTCACGTGGGGCATCGCCGCGTGGCTGTGGCTCACCGTGCTGTTCGCCAACCTCGCCGAGTCCGTCGCCGAAGGGCGCGGCAAGGCCCAGGCCGCGACGCTGCGCAAGACGCGCACGAGCACCTCCGCCCGCCGGGTGGTCCGCTACGACGCCGGTGCGGATGCCGCGGCCCTGCGGGCGGAGTCCGTCGAGGTCGCGTCGTCCGAGCTGGGTCTCGGGGACGTCGTCATCGTGGAGGCCGGCGAGCTCATCCCCGGCGACGGCGACATCATCGCCGGGATCGCGACCGTCGACGAGTCGGCGATCACGGGCGAGTCGGCACCGGTCGTGCGCGAGTCCGGCGGCGACCGGTCGGCGGTCACCGGGGGCACCCGGGTGCTGTCGGACCGCATCGTCGTGCGCATCACGTCGAAGCCCGGCGAGACGTTCGTCGACCGCATGATCCGGCTGGTGGAGGGCGCGAGCCGGCAGAAGACGCCCAACGAGATCGCGCTCGGCATCCTGCTCGCGAGTCTGTCGATCGTGTTCGTGATCGTCGTGCTCACGCTCAACCCCATCGCGTCGTATGCCGCATCCCCGGTCAGCATCGTCGTGCTCGTCGCGCTGCTGGTGTGCCTCATCCCGACGACGATCGGCGCCCTCCTCTCGGCGATCGGCATCGCGGGGATGGACCGGCTCGTGCAGCGCAACGTGCTGGCGATGTCGGGCCGCGCCGTCGAGGCGGCCGGCGACGTGACGACGCTGCTCCTCGACAAGACGGGCACCATCACGTACGGCAACCGCCGCGCCTCCGACTTCGTGAACCTGCCCGGCGTCGACCCCGCCGAGCTCGCGCGCGCCGCCGCGCTGTCGTCGCTGGCCGACCCCACGCCGGAGGGCGTCTCCGTCGTCGAGCTGGCGGCCGTGCGCGGCATCCGCGTCTCCGCCCCTGCGGCATCGACCGCCGTCGCCTTCACCGCCCAGACCCGCATGAGCGGAATCGACCTCGCCGACGGCACGCAGGTGCGAAAGGGCGCCGCGACCGCCGTGCTGGCCTGGCTCGAGGCATCCGGAGCCGATGTCCCGGACCGCATCCGCACCGATCTCACGGCCGAGGCCGACGAGATCGCCCAGTCGGGAGGGACGCCCCTGGCCGTAGCGACCCTGTCGGGAGACACCGCCACGATCCTCGGCGTGGTCCACCTCAAGGACATCGTGAAGGACGGGCTGCGGGACCGCTTCGACGAACTGCGGGCGATGGGCATCCGCACGGTCATGATCACGGGCGACAACCCGCTCACGGCCGCCGCGATCGCGAAGGAGGCCGGCGTCGACGACTACCTCGCCGAGGCGACCCCCGAGGACAAGCTCGCGCTCATCCGCCGCGAGCAGGAGGGCGGCAACCTCGTCGCGATGACGGGCGACGGCACCAATGACGCGCCCGCGCTCGCGCAGGCCGACGTCGGCGTCGCGATGAACACCGGCACCTCGGCCGCGAAGGAGGCCGGCAACATGGTCGACCTCGACAGCGACCCCACCAAGCTGATCGACATCGTGCGCATCGGCAAGCAGCTGCTGATCACGCGCGGCGCCCTCACCACGTTCTCGCTGGCCAACGACATCGCGAAGTACTTCGCGATCATTCCGGCGATGTTCATGGGGATCTTCCCCGGGCTGGCGGCGCTCAACGTGATGCAGCTCAGCTCGCCGGCCTCTGCGGTGATGAGCGCCATCATCTTCAACGCCGTCGTCATCGTGTTCCTCATCCCCCTCGCCCTGCGGGGCGTGACCTACCGTGCGCGCAGCGCCTCGGCGACCCTCAGCCGCAACCTGCTGATCTACGGACTCGGCGGCATCATCGCCCCGTTCATCGGCATCAAGCTCATCGACCTCGTCGTGAGCCTCATCCCCGGCTTCTGACCCAAGGAGACATTCGGAATGTCCACCGACACCCGCGCCACCGTGCGCACCACCGGCGTCGCCCTCCGCGCGATGCTCGTCTTCACCCTCGTCCTCGGCGTCGGCTACACGCTCCTCATCACGGGGATCGGGCAGCTCGCCCTGCCCTGGCAGTCGAACGGCTCGCTCGTGCAGGATGCCGGCGGCGAGACGGTCGGCTCCGCCCTCCTCGGGCAGAGCTTCACGGATGCCTCGGGCGCGGCGCTCCCCGGTTACTTCCAGTCCCGCCCGTCCGCGGCGGGAGACGGGTACGACGGCGGCGCGTCGAGCGGTTCCAACCTGGGCCCCGAGAACACCGACCTCATCGCCGCGATCGAGGACCGTCAGGCCGCGATCGCCGAGGCCGACGGCGTGCCCGTCGGCACCATCCCCGCGGACGCCGTCACGGCGTCGGGCTCCGGTCTCGACCCGCACATCAGCCCCGCCTACGCGGCGCTGCAGATCCCGCGCATCGCGGCCGAGCGCGGGCTCACGGAGGCCGAGGTGGGCGCCCTCGTCGCGCAGCACACCGAGGGACGCGACCTCGGGTTCCTCGGCGAGCCGCGCGTGAACGTGCTGACGCTC
>NZ_JAYRDE010000144.1:0-6458 GCF_041909575.1 Microbacterium sp.
GCGACCGGCGAGCAGGAACGGGCGCTCCGCCGAGGCGAGCGCGGCGGCCAGGTCCTCGACGGCCCCCCGCGCGAACGGACCGGAGGGGGAGAGCGCGCCGGGCAGCCGGGGCTCCGGCGCGTCCGGCACGGGCCCCGCGTCGCGCGCCGCGACGTCGTAGGGGATCGCGAGGACCGTCGGCACCCGGTAGGTCAGCGCGTGCTCGATCGCGATGACGGTGGTGGCCGCGGCATCCGCCCGTCCCACCGTGTAGGTGCGCGCACCGACGGCCGAGGCGAGCGCGATCTGGTCGACGTCCCAGGGGCGCGGGCCCGAAGTGGGCTCCACCACCAGCACGAGCGGCACGTGCGCCTGCACGGCCTCGGCGAGAGCGGTCAGCGTGTTGGTGAAACCGGCGCCGTAGGTGGCCGTCGCCGCGGCGAGGCGTCCCGATGCTCGGTGGTAGGCGTCGGCGGCGACGACACCGCCGGCCTCGTGGCGCACGGCCGTGAACGAAGCCCCGGTCGAGCGCTCGAGGGCGTCGAGGAAGTAGGCGTTGCCGTTGCCCATGACCCCGAAGACGTGGTCGATATGGCGGGCAAGGGTGAGCGCGACGTGCGCGGAGACGGTCGGCATGAGGGAACTCCTGCAAGACGAAGAACGGGTGTGAGGCCGTATGTGTCTCGCGCGTCCGCGCTGCGTGCCCATTTTTCGAGCACCGGCTGGTTCATCCCCGCCGGACGACACGAGTATGCCACACGCCCGACCGGGCAAGATGGACGCATGAGGACCATCCAGCTGCGCCGGTACACGCTCGTCGACGGGGAGTACGACGCCTTCGTCGACTGGTGGCAGGAGTGGATGCCGCGCGTGCGCCCGGCCGCCGGGTTCGCCATCGAGTTCGCCTACGGGCTCCCCGAGACCAACGAGTTCGTGTGGGCCGTGAGCGCCGAGGGCGACGAAGAGGCGTTCCTCGCCCTCGAGAGGGAGTACATGGCCTCCGCCGGGCGCGCCGAGGCGTTCGCCGGAGTGCCGCAGCGGGTCGCGGTGTCCACCACGACGTTCGCCACGCCGTTCGCCTGAGCAACAACTCCTCAAGATCCGTCTCCGTTCCGCGGCCGCACCCGCGCCGGGCGCCGATCCCGCCCGGATCTGAGGAGTTGGTGCGGGGCTGAGCCGGATCAGGCGCCGAGCGCGGACCGGATGACGGCCGCCGAGCGTGCGAGACGGGCCGCGATCTCGGCGGGGGCATGCGGACTCGCGAGGTAGACGACCGCGACGGCGGCCGGCCCCCGGCCGCGGAGCTCGAGCGGCACGGCGACGGCGCGCAGGCTCGGGATGACCTCGTCGTGGCTCTCGAACCAGCCGCGGGACGAGGCATCCGCCACCTCCTCCCGCAGGTGCTCGTCGGCGCCGGCGGGCCACGCGCCGCTGGGGAGCACGGACAGGATCGCCTTGCCGGGCGCGCCACGGGTGACCGGATGCCGCGTCCCCGGCCGCTGCGCCACGGAGGCCACCGCGTGGCGCGGCTCGACGCTCGCGAGCGTCACGCACTCGTCGTGGTCGAGCACGCTGAGGAAGCACGTCATGCCGAGCTCGTTCGCGACCCCGGTGAGCTCGGGGAGGGCCTCGGCCTGGAGGTCGTGCGCGACGCCGGCGGCCAGGGCGGCCATCCGCGCGCCGAGTGCGACGCGGCCGTTCCCGTCGCGGGCGACGAGGCCGTGATCCTCGAGCGTGCGCAGCAGGCGGTAGGCGACGGAGCGGTGGACGTCGAGGCGGCGGGCGACCTCGTCGATCGTGAGGGACTCGCGTGCGTCGGCGAGCACTTCGAGGATCCGGATGCCGCGGCTCAAGGTCTGCGAGGCGGGCGGGCGATCTTCGGCCATGCGGCGGTCTCCCTTGCCTCCATGCGGGCGGGTCGTATACGATCTGTTCAATAGTAGAACGGTGTGTTCGAATATAGAACACATCCCCTCCCGTCGCAACGGATGCGCGACGTGGGGCGACACCGAGGTCGCGAGGAGTCCCATGCAGTTCCATCACCACGGCTACGTCTCGGGCGAGCCCCGCGTGCAGGACGCCGCCGGCACCGGTATCGACCGCCCCGCCGAGCTCCCCGACCGCACCGACGTCCTCATCGTGGGGTCGGGCCCGGCGGGAATGCTCCTGGCCGCGCAGCTGTCGCAGTTCCCCGATGTCACGACGCGCATCATCGAGCGCCGCGACGGGCGTCTCGTCCTCGGCCAGGCGGACGGCATCCAGCCGCGCAGCGTCGAGACCTTCCAGGCCTTCGGGTTCGCCGAGCGGATCGTCGCCGAGGCGTACAACATCGCCTACATGAACTTCTGGGGTCCCGACCCGGAGAACCCGCGCAACATCGTGCGCACGGCGCGCACCGAGGACTACGCGTTCAAGATCAGCGAGTTCCCGCACCTCATCGTCAACCAGGCCCGCGTGCTCGACTACTTCGCCGAGGCGGCCGCGCACGGCCCCGGGCGCATCGTCCCCGACTACGGCATCGAGTTCCTCGGCCTCACGGTGCACGACGAGGGGGAGTACCCCGTCGCGGTGCGCGTGCGCCACACCTCGGGTGATCGTGCCGGCGAGGAGCGCACCATCCATGCGAAGTACGTCGCCGGGTGCGACGGCGCCCGCAGCGGTGTGCGCGAGGCCATCGGCCGCACGCACGTCGGGGACTTCGCCGCGCACGCGTGGGGCGTCATGGACGTGCTCGTGAACACCGACTTCCCGGACTGGCGGACCAAGTGCGCGATCAACTCCACGGCGGGGAACATCCTCCACATCCCGCGTGAGGGCGGCTACCTGAGCCGCATGTACATCGACCTCGGCGAGGTCGCCGCCGACGACGACCACCGCGTGCGGCAGACGCCGGTCGAGGAGATCATCCGCCGTGCCAACGACATCCTGCATCCGTACTCCATCGACGTGAAGCAGGTCGCGTGGCACAGCGTCTACGAGGTCGGCCACCGGGTGACGGACCGCTTCGACGACGGCGACGACGGCCGCGCGCCGCGCGTCTTCCTCACCGGGGACGCCTGCCACACCCACAGCGCCAAGGCGGGGCAGGGCATGAACGTCTCGATGCAGGACGGGTTCAATCTCGGCTGGAAGCTGGGGCACGTCCTCGCGGGTCTCGCGCCGGCGTCACTGCTCGAGACGTATTCGGCCGAGCGTCAGCCGGTCGCCCAGCAGCTCATCGACTTCGATCGCGAGTGGTCCTCGCTCATGGCGCGCAAGCCTGAGGAGATCTCGGACCCTCAGGAGCTCGCGACCTTCTATCTCGGCACGGCCGAGTTCCCGTCCGGCTTCATGACCCAGTACGGCCCGTCGAGGATCGTGGCGGATGCCGCGCACCAGGAGCTCGCGCCCGGATTCCCCGTCGGCAAGCGCTTCACGTCCACCGAGGTCGTGCGCGTGTGCGACGGCAACGCGGTGCACCTCGGCCACCACGCGAAGGCCGACGGCCGCTGGCGCGTGTATGCGTTCGCCGACGCACCGGCGGCGGGGGAGGACTCCGCGCTCGCGGCCTGGGCGGAGTGGCTGGCCTCCGAGGCATCCCCCCTCACGCGCTTCACCCCGTCCGGGGCCGACGCCGACGCGGTCTTCGACGTCAAGGCGATCTATCAGCAGCGCTTCGACGAGGTCGACATCTCGCTCGTGCCCGATGTGTTCCTGCCCCGCACCGGCCCGCTCGGCCTGATCGACTGGGAGAAGGTGTACGCGGCTGCCCCGAGCGCGTGGACGAGCGCCGACATCTTCACCGAGCGCGAGCTCTCCCGCGACGGCGTCGTGGTCGTCGTGCGGCCCGACCAGTACGTCGCGGCGGTCCTGCCGCTCAGCGCGACGGACGAGCTCGCCGACTTCTTCGCCGGCGCCCTGACCGACCAGAGCACCCGTTGACCGCGTCCCCCGGCTGCATCGGCGGGGCTGTGGCAGGTGGGGGCGTACGGGCGGGAGAAAACGACCGGATGCCTGTACACGGCGTATATCGGCCCGGAGAGCAGGCCGAGGGCAGAATTGCCCGAGAGTCCACCAGAACCAGGGTGCCGCGGCATCCGGAACCGACGAGGGAGTCCCCGTGACCGAGAACCGTGAGACCGAGCTGCTGGCGTCCGTTCCCGACGGCCTGTTCATCGGCGGCGAGTGGCGTGCGGCCACGGGCGGGCGCACGCTGAAGGTCTACGATCCGGCGACGGGAGCGGTCGTCAAGGAGATCGCGGATGCCTCGCCCGAGGACGGCACGACGGCCCTCGACGCGGCGTCCGAGGCGTTCCCCGCATGGGCGGCGACGCCGGCGCGCGAGCGGGCCGAGATCCTGCGCCGCGCGTTCGACCTGCTGCAGGAGCGCAAGGAGGACTTCGCGCTCCTCATGACGATCGAGATGGGCAAGCCTTTGGCCGAGGCACGCGGCGAAGTGGCCTACGGCGGGGAGTTCCTGCGCTGGTTCAGCGAGGAGACCGCCCGCGTGCAGGGCCGGTACGGCGCGAACCCCGAGGGCACCGGCCGCATGATCGTGTCGCAGCATCCGGTCGGCCCCTGCTTCCTCATCACGCCGTGGAACTTCCCGCTCGCGATGGCGACTCGCAAGATCGCGCCCGCCTTGGCCGCCGGCTGCACCGTCGTGATCAAGCCGGCCGAGCTGACGCCGCTGACCACGCTCGCCTTCGCGAAGCTGCTCGAGGACGCGGGCCTTCCGAAGGGCGTCGTCAACGTCTTCACCACCTCGACCTCGGGCAAGGTGTCCGAGCCGATCATCCGCGACCCGCGGCTGCGCAAGCTGTCGTTCACCGGCTCGACGCAGGTGGGGCAGCGGCTGCTGGAGCAGGCCGCGCAGGGCGTGCTGCGCACCTCGATGGAGCTCGGCGGCAACGCCCCGTTCGTGGTGTTCGAGGACGCCGACCTCGACAAGGCCGTCGACGGGGCGATGCTGGCGAAGTTCCGCAACATCGGCCAGGCCTGCACCGCGGCCAACCGGTTCATCGTGCACCGCTCGGTCGCCGACGAGTTCGCCCGCCGGGTCACCGAGCGCGTGCAGGCGATGAAGATCGGCCGCGGCACGGAGGATGGTGTCGCCATCGGCCCCCTCATCAACCAGGACGCCGTCGACAAGGCCTCCGCCCTCGTCGCCGACGCCGTCAAGCGCGGCGCACAGGTGCGCACCGGCGGCAACGAGCTCGACGGCGCCGGCACGTTCTACGAGCCCACCGTCGTCACCGACGTGCAGCCCGGCAGCGACATCCTCCGCGAGGAGATCTTCGGGCCGGTGCTCGCGATCATCCCGTTCGACGACGAGGACGACGCCGTGCGCATCGCCAACGACACCGAGTACGGACTGGTGTCCTACGTCTTCACCGAGTCCCTCTCGCGCGGGCAGCGCATGATCGAGCGCCTCGAGACCGGGATGATGGGCCTCAACGTCGGCGTCGTCTCCAACGCCGCCGCGCCGTTCGGCGGCTGGAAGATGTCGGGCCTGGGCCGCGAGGGCGGCGCCGAGGGCATCCACGAGTACCTCCAGACGAAGTACACGCTCACCGCGAACCCGTTCTGACGCGTCGCCGGGAGGTCCGAGCCCCCGGGCATGATGGGGGGATGGATGCCGCATCCGTCCGCCACGAACGGCTCAGGTCCCATCGGCTGAGTGCGCCGGCGGCGACGGTCGCCGAGGCGGCGTCGCACATGCTCGCGACGCAGGGCCAGGAGTTCTGGGGCGGGCGCTGGGCGCTCGCCTCGCGCACCCGCGGCTGCGCCACGCTGCGCGACGTCGACGCCGCGTTCGATCGCGGCGAGATCGTGCGGTCGTGGACGATGCGCGGCACGATCCACGTCATCCCCGCGCAGGACCTCGCCTGGGTGCTCTCGCTGACGGGCGAGCGTCAGGCGCGGCAGGCCGCGTCCGTCCGCCGCGCCGAGGCGATCGACGACGCCGGGCTCGCCCGCGCCGAGGCGCTGACCCGTGCCGCGCTCGCCGGCGGCAACCGCCTCACGCGCAAAGAGCTGTTCGCCGTGCTCGAGGCCGGCGGCGTGAGCACGGCGCGCCAGCGCGGCTACCACCTGCTCGTCGCCCTTTCGCTGCGCGGGGTGGTCTGCCAGGGCCCGGTCGTCGCCCGCGAGGGCGGCCCGACGCGGGAGCAGCACATCGTGCTGACCGAGGAGTGGGTGACGGATGCCGCGTCCCCCGCCGACCCGCTCGCGGAGTTCTTCTTCCGCTACATCGCCTCGCACGGCCCCGCCGGGGCCCGCGACTTCGCGTGGTGGTCGGGGCTGCCGCTCGGCGTCTCGCGGGACGCGGCGCAGCGCGCGTCCGACCGGCTCACCGTCGTCGCCGACGAGCCCGAGCCGCAGTACGTCGCCGCACCGGCGCCGCGCCTCTCGCGAGCCGCGCCGCCGGTGCTCGCCCTCCCGCCGTTCGAGGAGTACTACCTCTCGTACGCCGATCGCTCGGTGCCCTGCGCACCGGA
>NZ_JAYRDE010000145.1:0-6270 GCF_041909575.1 Microbacterium sp.
CGTTGTAGAACTCGAACGCCGCGAAGGTGTTCCCGTGGTCGGTGACCGCGATCGCCGGCATGCCGTACTCGGCCGCGGCCTGGGTCATCGCGCCGATCTTGGCGGCGCCGTCGAGCATCGAGTACTCGCTGTGCACGTGCAGATGAACGAAGGAGTCGGATGCCACGGATCGAGTCTAGGGAGGCCCGCCGACGTCCCGGACGACGCGCGCCCCGTCCCGCACGATTGCGGCGCGAGGTCGGGTCACCCTTGAGTTGAGGGTGAGACTCCGGATGCCGCGCTCAGCGCAGATCGAGTCGCATGAGCACGCGGGGGAACCCGTTGAGCACCGAGTCGGTGCCCGCCGCCTTGCGGAATCCGGCCTTCTGGAACAGCGCGCGCGTGCCCACGTAGGCCATCGTCAGGTCGACCTTCTCGCCCTTGTTGTCGACCGGGTACCCCTCGATGGCCGGTGCTCCGCTCTCCCGCGCGAACGCGACCGCTCCGGCGAGAAGCGCGTGCGAGATCCCCTCGCCGCGGTGCCCCGGGCGAACGCGAATGCACCACACCGACCACACGTCGAGGTCGTCGACGTGGGGGATCTTGCGGTTCGTCGCGAACGACGTGTCGGCGCGGGGATGCACCGCCGCCCACCCGACGACCTCGTCGCCGTCGTAGGCGAGGACGCCGGGCGGCCCGCCCTTCATCAGCTCGCGCACGCGCTCGCCGCGCGCGACGCCCTGCAGCGAGACGTTCTCCTTGCTCGGCACCCGGTAGCTCAGGCACCAGCACACGTTCGCGTCGGGCCGCTTCGGTCCGACCATCGTCCGCACATCGGCGAACGCCGTCGCCGGGACGACCTCGATCGCCACGTCAGTCCCCGTCGAGGGCGTACTGCCGCTGCCACGATGCCGGACGCGGGATGCCGAGCCCGTAGAGGTACCGGATGAGCTGGCCGTGATGCTGCGTCTCGTGCTCGAGCAGGGCGAACGCCTGGTTCAGGGCATAGTCGTCGGCGGGGTCGAGCCCGTCGAGGAACTCCTCGACCGCCGTATGGCTGTCGCGCACCGCGGCCCTCACCGCGTCGGCATCGCCGGTCGGGACGTGGTCGAGGGATGACGCGAAACCCTGCCAGGAGCCCGCCCGAGCCGCCTTCGTGTAGCTCTCGCGCGCCCCGACGACGCAGCGGAGCTGATTCTGGATCGAGTCGGACGGAAGCTCTCGCAGCCGGGCCCCGAGCGACGAGGCCGGGAGCTGGGCGACGAGGTCGACGTACAGCTCGTTGGCGAGGGCGAGGCGCCGGCGCAGGGTGCCGGTCAGGGGTGTCGTCATGAGGACAGCCTGGCACCGGCATCCGACACGTGCACGCCCACCGTCAGTCGCTGCGGAGCACCGCCAGCGCGTGGGCGAGGTCGGCGGGGTACGCGGAGGTGAAGGTCGACCACTCCCCCGTGGCCGGGTGAGCGAAGGAGAGCTCGTGCGCGTGCAGCCACTGGCGCGTGAGGCCGAGCCTCGCCGACAGCGTGGGGTCGGCGCCGTAGAGGGGATCGCCGACGCACGGATGCCGGTGTGCCGCCATGTGCACGCGGATCTGGTGCGTGCGGCCCGTCTCGAGATGGATCTCGAGGAGCGACGCGCGGGGAAAGGCCTCGAGGGTCTCGTAGTGCGTGACGGAGTCCTTGCCGTCGGGCGTCACCGCGAACTTCCACGAATGCGTGGGGTGGCGGCCGACCGGTGCGTCGATCGTGCCGGCGAGCGGGTCGGGATGCCCCTGCACGACGGCGTGGTAGATCTTCTCGACCTCGCGCTCCTTGAAGGCGCGCTTGAGGGCGGTGTAGGCCCGCTCGGTCTTGGCGACCACCATGAGCCCGCTCGTGCCGACATCGAGGCGATGGACGACGCCCTGGCGCTCCGCGGCGCCGGTGGTCGCGATGCGGTAGCCCCCTGCGGCGAGGGCTCCGAGCACCGTCGGGCCCTCCCAGCCCACGGACGGATGAGCGGCCACGCCCGCGGGCTTGTCGACCACCACGATGTCGTCGTCGTCGAACACGATGCCGAGGTCCGCGACGGCGATCGGCACGATCGTCGGCTCCTGCCGGTCGGTCCACGTGACGTCGATGAGGCCGCCGCCCGTGACTCGGTCCGACTTCCCCACCGCGCGCCCGTCGAGCACGACTCCGCCGGCCTCTGCCACCTCGGCGGCGAAGGTGCGCGAGAAGCCGAGCATCTTCGCGAGGGCCTGATCGACGCGAACGCCGTCGAGGCCGTCCGGGACGGGAAGCAGGCGGGACGGCATGTCAGGCGTCGGTGCGGCGGTCGCCCGCCTCGCGCTCGTCGGCCTCTCGGTCCGCCTCGCGCTCGACCTCGAGCTGCTCGCTCTCCGACAGGGGCGGCAGGCCCCGCTCGTCGACCGGGATCCCGGCATCCGCATCGGCGACCGGGAACTCGTCACCGAACCCCTCGACCGGTCCGCCCGGGGACACCTCGTCGCCCTCGCCGAGCAGCGTCTCGTCCGCGCGTCGCCGCGGTTCGCGTGTACCGTCCATGTGAACTCCCGTCAGAACGAGCAGTGCGATCACGATCATGTCGCACACGATGAAGATGTCGGCCACGTTGTAGATGGCCGGGTTCATCCAGAACCACATCCACGGCGTGTTGATGAAGTCGATCACATGCCCCACGGCGAAGCCGGGCTCTCGCAGCAGACGATCCGTGAGGTTGCCGAGCACTCCGCCCAGCAGGAGCCCGAGGACCACAGCCCAGATCCGTGACCGGACGCGGGTGACGGCGAGCCAGACGATGAGGACCGCGACGGCCGCGAGCGCGAGGGTGAAGATCCAGGTCGCACCCGACCCGAGGGAGAACGCCGCTCCGGGGTTCTTGACGAGGTAGAGGCTCAGGAAGTCGCCGAAGACCGGCACCGCCTGCTCGAGGGGGAGATTCTCGAGGGCGAGGTACTTCGTGAACTGGTCAGCGGCCAGCGCCAGCACCGCGAGGATCGCGATGATGGCGCCGGCCGCCGCCTTGTGAAGGGGAGGTCGGCCCGTCAAAGGACCGGCCTAGAGACCGATGGCCGACACCGGCGTCGAGCCGGACGTCGTGGCCGTGGTCTCGAGGTCGCGCAGCTTGCCCTCGATGTAGCTGCGCAGCTGCGCGCGGTAGTCGCGCTCGAAGGTGCGCAGCTCGGCGATGCGGCTCTCGAGCTGGGCACGCTCGCGGTCGAGCTTGGCGACCTCTTCGCGACCACGCGTCTCGGCGTCGTTGATGATCGAGGCGGCCTGCGCCTTGGCGTCGGAGATGAGCTGGTCGCGCTGCGCGCGGCCCTCGGCGACGTGCTCGTCGTGCAGACGCTGAGCGAGCTCGATGATGCCGGCGCTGGCGGCACCGGGCGCGCCGGCGTCGGCGGCGATCGGTGCGGCAGCGGGCGCGGGCTCGGGAGCGGGGGCAGGCGCGGCGGCGGGCTCTGCGGGACGCGCCGGGGCGGCACCGGACTCGTACGCGGCGAGCTTGGCCTTCAGCTCCTCGTTCTCGGCGAGGGCCTTGCGCCACTCCACGACGATCTCGTCGAGGAAGTCGTCGACCTCATCCGGGTCGAAGCCCTCCTTGAAGCGGACGTGCTGGAACTGCTTGGTGACGACGTCATCGGGGGTCAATGCCATGGTGATTCCTCTTTCGAGCGCTCAGGTCGCTGGCCGATGTCGGGGGACGACCGGCCGGCGGCTGGTCGTATCAGGCAAGCATAGTCGGGGGTCCCTGGGAGTGTCGAAGGACTTCCGCACTCCCGCGTGGCGAAGTCAGCTGGCGATGGCGCGCGTGACGCTGAGCAGGATGAAGCACAGCAGCATCGTGAGCGCGAAGCCGAAGTCGATGGCGATCGCGCCCACGCGCAGCGGCGGGATGAAGCGCCGGAACAGCTTGATGGGGGGATCGGTGACCGTGTAGACGAGTTCCGCGGCGACGAGTCCGGCACCCCGCGGCCGCCACTCGCGGTTGAAGAACGGGATCCAGTCGATGATCAGCCGCGCGAACAGCACGAAGACATAGAGGAGGAGCGCCAGATTGAGGATCGAGGCGATGAGCTGAACGACTGCCACGGATCCAGACTACGGCTGTGCGAAGGGAACCGATTCCGGATCGGCCTGCGCGACCGCCCCGTCACCGGAGACCGCCACGTTCTCGGGCGACAGCAGGAAGACCTTGCTCGTCACGCGCTCGATGCGTCCGTAGAGGCCGAGCGAGAGCCCGCTGGCGAAGTCGATGAGGCGGCGCGCGTCGGCGTCGCTCATCTGCGAGAGGTTGATGATGACGGGGATGCCGTCACGGAAGTTCTCGGCGATCACCTGCGCGTCGCGGTACTGCTTGGGGTGCACCGTGACGATCTCGTTGATCGAGGCCGGCGCGGGCTGCCGCACGACGGCGGGGCGATGAATGGGAGTGACCGGAGCGGCCTTCTCGACGGCCGACTCGGTCTTGCGAGCGCGCGGCTGGGGCGCGGGCTCGTCGTAGACCTCTTCCTCGTCGGCGAGGCCCAGGTACACCATGGTCTTCTTGAGCGGGTTCGACATCGCATCCTCCGTAGTGCTCATCTGTTCCGAGGTTAACCGCGCTCGGGTCGCGGGCCCGTGATTGCCGAGCCGATCCGTAGGTGTGTCGCGCCGGCGGCGATCGCCTCGGCGAAGTCTGCCGTCATGCCCGCCGAGATCCACGACGCGTCCGGGACCACGTGCCGCACCGTCGCGGAGAGCGCGGGGAGGCTCTCGAACGCGCGAGCGGGCGGCACGTCGAGGGGAGCCACCGCCATGATCCCCCGCACCCGCAGCGTCGCGAGGCCGGCGACGTGGGCGGCCAGCGCTTCGAGATCGCCGGCGGCCGTGCCGCCGCGCCCGGCGTCGTCGGTCAGGTTGACCTGGAGCAGCACGTCGAGGATCGAGCCGTCGTCCGCGGCGGCAGCGTGGAGTGCGTCGGCGATGCGTGCGCGGTCGACGGAGTGGACGACGGATGCCGCGGCCCTGATCGCTCGCGCCTTGTTGGTCTGGGCCTGCCCGATGAAGTGCCAGCGCAGGCCGGCGAGCGGCCCGACCTCGTCGACCTTCGCGGAGAACTCCTGCTGGCGGTTCTCCCCCATATCGCGCACGCCGAGGGCATAGAGCTCCTCGACGAGCGCGGCGGGGTGGAACTTCGTGACGACGATCCTGGTGAGCTCCGCCGGGTCCCGGCCGGCCGCGACCGCCGCCGCCGCGATGCGTGCGTCGACGTCGGCGAGGCGACCCGAGAGCGCCTCACCGGGCTCGAGGGACGGTGTCACGGCGGTATCGCTCCTGAGCCCGGCAGGCGGCTACTTGAGGAAGTCGGGGATGTCGAGGTCGTCGTCGCCGAACGCCGAGTCGAACGACGTGTCGGGCAGCGCGGCACCGACCGAGACGGGCTCGGCCTCGTGGTCCGCTGCGGCAGCCTCGTCGGCGGGCATCGCGGGCACCGCCGGCGCCGTCACGACGCGCGACGCCGTGATGGGCTCGATGCGCTGCTGCGGCTCGCCGCCGTCGAATCCCGCCGCGATGACCGTGACGCGCACCTCGTCGCCGAGCGTGTCGTCGATGACCGTGCCGAAGATGATGTTCGCCTCGGGGTGCGCCGCCTCCTTGACGAGCTGCGCCGCATCGTTGATCTCGAAGATGCCGAGGTTCGACCCGCCCTGGATCGACAGCAGCACGCCGTGGGCGCCCTCGATCGAGGCCTCGAGAAGAGGCGACTCGACCGCGAGCTCAGCGGCCTTGATCGCACGGTCCGCACCGCGCGCCGAGCCGATGCCCATGAGCGCGGAGCCCGCACCCTGCATGACCGACTTGACGTCGGCGAAGTCGAGGTTGATGAGACCCGGGGTGGTGATCAGGTCGGTGATGCCCTGCACACCGGCGAGGAGCACCTGGTCGGCGGTCGCGAACGCCTCGATCATCGAGATGCCGCGGTCGCTGATCTCGAGGAGTCGGTCGTTCGGCACCACGATGAGGGTGTCGACCTCTTCCTTGAGCTTCGCGACGCCCGTCTCGGCCTGCTGCTGGCGGCGACGGCCCTCGAACGAGAAGGGCTTGGTCACCACACCGATCGTGAGGGCGCCGATCGACTTGGCGATCTTCGCGACGACGGGGGCGCCGCCGGTGCCGGTGCCGCCTCCCTCGCCCGCGGTGACGAAGACCATGTCGGCGCCGCGCAGGGCCTCCTCGATCTCCTCCGCGTGGTCCTCGGCGGCGCGTCGGCCGACCTCGGGATCTGCTCCCGCACCGAGCCCGCGGG
>NZ_JAYRDE010000146.1:0-6252 GCF_041909575.1 Microbacterium sp.
GCGGCGAGAACATCTGCATGTGCACGCGCGCGCTCGGCCATGCCTTGCCCGACCATCGCGAGGTGACCTCCGCGGGGGCGCGACGGCAGCACGACTCGTCGGGACAGGTCGAGGTCGCGCGCTTCTGCGTCTCGCGTCCGCGGAACCAGCGCGCATCGTCGAACGGCACGCCCACGGTGATCGAGAACTCGCCCTCGCTGGTGCTGCCGGTCTGCGTGGAGCACCAGAACGTGCCGGCCGGGGTGTCGGTGTACTGGTAGTGCTCGGTGGTGCGGTTCTGCTCGCTGAACGCCGCGCGCGCCGAGAACTTCCGGCACGCGATCTGGCCGTCGACGGCGCCGGTGACGTCCATCGGCAGCGGCAGGTCGTCGTTCTCGAACACGCGCGTGATGGCGCCCGAGCCGTCCACCCGCAGGAAGTGCAGACGGATGCCGAGATGCCGCGTCGCCAGGTTCGTCAGGCGCATGCCCGCCGCCTCGTGGGTGACGCCGAACGCGTCGCGGAAGTCCTCGACGGCGAGATTGCGGTCCTTCTTCGCCTGCTGGAGGAAGGCGGCCGAAGCGGTCTCCGGCATGAGGCAGCACGCGGCGTAGTAGTTGATCTCGAGGCGCTGCTGGAGGAAGTCGGCGTAGTCGGTGGGGCGCCGATGGCCCAGCAGCCGGTGCGCCATCGCCTGCAGCGCCATCGAACGCAGGCCGTGCCCGCCGGGGATCGACGCGGGCGGCAGGTAGATCCGGCCGTTCTCGAGGTCGGTGACCGACCGCGTGGAGTGGGGGAGGTCGCTCACGTAGATGAGCTCGAAGCCGAGCTTCTCGGCCATGATGCTGACGGTGCGGTGGGTCAGCGCGCCCGAGACGTGGCCGGCGGCCTTGAGCTGCTTCTCGGCGAGCCGCTCGATGTCGGGCAGGTAGTTGTCGAGCGCCCGCATCTTGAGGCGCAGCTCGGTGTTCGCGCGGCGGGCCTCCTCGGGGGTGGCGATCGCCTCGCGCTCGCGACGCTGCAGTTCGCGATGCAGACCGAGGATGGACTCGAGGGTGTCGTCGCTCATGCCCTTGGTGACCTTGACCGGGGCGATGCCGAGCTGGCGGAACACCGAGCCGCTCTGCGCGCGCTCGAGCTCGATCTCGAGCGCCGCGCGCCGGTTCGGCGGCTCCGCCGACAGCAGATCGGCCACCTCGACTCCGGTGGCGTGGGCGATCGCCTGCAGGAGCGACAGCTTCGGCTCGCGCTTGCCGTTCTCGATCAGGCTCAGCTGACTGCCCGCGACCCCCACCTGCTCGCCGAGTTCGTCCAGCGTGAATCCGTGCGAGATCCGCTGATGACGGATGCGGTGACCCAGGGTGGACAGTTCCAGTGACGTCGGCGGCATTCCTTGAGCATAGCGAAAGAATCGCAACTCTTGACGCCGCGAATGGCGGGAAGAGGCATCCGAATCGCGGGAAAGTGGATCAAGACCACAGATCTGAACGTCGAATCGAAGTGGAGCGACACTCATGGCCCTTGCCGACATCTTCACCCGCCCCGAAGGCACCGCCCCCGCGCGGCCGGCGGTGGCGCGGTCGTACGGCGACCTCCCGACCGTCCAGGGTGCGGGCATGGCGGACCTGATCGCATGGGTCGACGAGATCGCCGCACTGACGCAGCCCGCCCGCGTGCACTGGGTCGACGGCTCGCGTGCGGAGAACGACGCGCTGCTGCGCGACATGGTCGACGAGGGCAAGCTCATCAAGCTCAACCCGGAGTGGCGGCCCGGCTCGTACCTCGCCCGCTCGCACCCGAGCGACGTCGCGCGCACCGAGGCGCGCACCTTCATCGCCTCCGAGCGCGAAGAGGACGCCGGTCCCACGAACAACTGGATCGCGCCCGACGAGATCCGCGCGACGATCACGCCGCTGTTCGAGGGGTCGATGAAGGGCCGCACGATGTACGTCGTGCCGTTCTCGATGGGCGCCGTCGGCGGCCCGCTCTCCCACATCGGCGTGCAGATCACCGACAGCGCGTACGCCGTGACGTCGATCGGCATCATGACCCGCGTCGGCACCGACGTGCTCCGCGAGATCGCGGGTGGTGCACCGTGGGTGCGGACGGTCCACTCCGTGGGCGCCCCGCTCCAGCCCGGCGAGCAGGATGTCGCGTGGCCCTGCAACGACGAGAAGTACATCGTCCACTTCCCCGACACGCTCGAGGTGTGGTCGTTCGGCTCAGGCTACGGCGGCAACGCGATCCTGGCGAAGAAGTGCTTCGCGCTGCGCATCGCCTCGGTGATCGGCCGCAACGAGGGCTGGCTCGCCGAGCACATGCTCCTCATCCGCGTGATCGACCCCGCCGGTCGTGCCTACCACCTCGCGGCCGCGTTCCCGTCGGCCTGCGGCAAGACGAACCTCGCGATGCTGCGCCCGACGATCCCCGGCTGGCGCGTCGAGACGCTCGGCGACGACATCGCGTGGCTGCGGCCCGGCGAGGACGGCCGGCTGTGGGCCATCAACCCCGAGGCCGGCTTCTTCGGCGTCGCGCCCGGCACCGGCGAATCCACCAACGTAACGGCGATCGAGACGCTCTGGGGCAACACGATCTTCACGAACGTCGCACTGCGCCCCGACGGCGACGTCTGGTGGGAGGGCCTCACCGACGAGCCGCCGGCAGAGCTCACCGACTGGGAGGGCAACCCCTGGACGCCGGCATCCGGTCGTCCGGCGGCCCACCCGAACTCGCGCTTCACCGTGCGCGCCGAGCAGTGCCCGCAGATCGCCGAGGACTGGGATGCGCCGCAGGGCGTGCCCCTGGACGCGATCCTGTTCGGCGGTCGCCGCGCCACGAACGTGCCGCTCGTCGTCGAGGCCACCGACTGGACCCACGGCGTCTTCATGGGCTCGAACATCTCGTCCGAGCGCACCGCCGCCGCCGAGGGCACCGTCGGCGAGCTGCGCCGCGACCCGTTCGCGATGCTGCCGTTCTGCGGCTACAACATGGCCGACTACTTCGGCCACTGGCTCAAGGTCGGCCAGAAGCTGCGCTTCGACCGTGCCCCGCGCGTGTTCCAGGTGAACTGGTTCCGCAAGGGCACGGACGGCCGCTTCCTGTGGCCCGGGTTCGGCGACAACGCCCGCGTCATCGACTGGATCGTCCGCCGCCTGGACGGCGAGGTCGGTGCCGTCGAGAGCCCGATCGGCCGCCTGCCGCACACCGAGGACCTCGACCTCGACGGCATCGACGTGCCGCAGGCCGACCTCGACGAGCTGTTCGCGATCGACCCGCAGCTGTGGCTGCAGGAGGCCGACCTCACCGAGGAGTTCTATCGCACCTTCGACGGCCGCGTCCCGGCGCCCCTGTGGGCCGAGCTCGCCGCCCTGCGGTACCGCCTGCAGCGCGCCTGACCCGCCCGTACGGGATGCCCCGGACCCGCGCTCTGCGGTGGCCCGGGGCATCCGTGTGTGGCGTGCCCGGGGCATCCGTCTTCTCCGGCGGCTCCGGGGCATCCGTCTTCTCCGGCGGCGTGGCCGCGGACCGCTCACCCGCGCCGATGTGTCAGCGCACGACGCCCGGCGCCGCGATTCGCCGCGGTGGAGCGAGGGGTGGGCGGCGCGGCGGGGCGCAGATGCGGGGAGTCGCGATTCGGCGCGGTGGAGCGAGGGGTGGCGGCGCGGCGGGGCGGGGCGGGGTCAGACCAGGAGCTGGTGCTTCGCCAGGTCGCGGTAGAGCGGCGTTGTCGCGACGAGCTCGGAGTGGGTGCCCTGGCCGACGACTCGGCCGTGGTCCAGCACGACGATGTGGTCGCTGTCGACGACCGTCGAGAGCCGGTGCGCGATCACGATGAGCGTGCGGCCGGAGGCGACGGCGTCGATGGCCTCGCGCATGCGCTGCTCGTTGAGCCCGTCGAGCGACGACGTCGACTCGTCCAGCAGCAGGATCGGCGGTGCCGCGAGCAGCGCGCGGGCGATCGCGAGGCGCTGGCGCTCGCCCCCCGACAGCATCACGCCGCTCTCGCCGACGGGTGCGTCGAGGCCCAGGTCGCTGCGGTCGAGCACCTCCCCGAGGTTGACCGCGCGCAGCACGGCCTCGCACTCGGCGTCGGTGGCCTCGGGCGAGGCGAGGCGGAGGTTGTCGCCGATCGTGCCCGCGAGGGTCGGGGCATCCTGCTCGACGTAGCCGAGCCGCGCGCGCAGATCGTCGCGGTCGAGGCTGCGCACGTCGGCGCCGTCGACGAGGATCGCGCCGTCCGTCGGGTCGTAGAACCGCTCGATGAGGGCGAGGGTCGTGCTCTTTCC
Organism: Microbacterium sp.; assembly: GCF_041909575.1. Classification (GTDB taxonomy): domain Bacteria; phylum Actinomycetota; class Actinomycetes; order Actinomycetales; family Microbacteriaceae; genus Microbacterium. The sequence continues at coordinate 4,266 of NZ_JAYRDE010000146.1, forward strand.
GGCACCTGACGGGCCGACCAGCGCGACGCGCGCGCCGCGCGGCACCGAGAACGAGACTCCGCGCAGCACGTCGGCCGCGGCATCCGCTTCTGCGACGGTGCTGTCGGATGCCTCGTCCCGCACGATCGCGGAGGCATCGACGTGGGCGTTCTCGAGCACCGCGATCGCCTCGGTCTCGGCCTTGCGGCGAGCGGCGACGACGGCCTCGGGGTAGCGGAAGTGCACGTCGCGGAACTCCACCGCCGGCGTGTCGGCGGCGGCGGGCACACCCGCCCGGTCGGTGACGGATGCCGCGATCTCGGCGTCGTCCTGCGACTCGGTCGGCAGGTCGAGCACCTCCTGGATCCGGCCGAGGGCGCCCAGCGCCTGATTCACCGAGGTGATCGCACCGAAGAACGAGCCCAGCGGGGCGATGAGCATGAAGAGGAACATGATGAACGTCACCAGGCTCGCGATGTCGATCGCCCCGGTCGCGACGCGGTAGCCGCCGAGACCGATCACCACGAGCAGCGACACCTGCAGCGCGATGCCGGCGATGGGAACCACGAGCGCGGATACCTTCGCGATTCGCACTCCGACGACATAGGCCTCGGTCGCACGCTCGGTGACGGCCTCGACCTCGCGATCCGTCGCCCCGGAGGCGCGGACGGTCCGGATGGAGCCGACCGCGCGCTCGACGCCGGAGGCGAGCTCGCCGACCTTCTCCTGCTGCTCGGTCGAAGCGGTGCGGATGCGGCCGCTGAGCAGCACGACGCCGAGCACCGAGATGCCGATGACCAGCACGATGATGCCGAGCAGCACCAGGTCGATGAGCGCCATGGCGATGAGCGCGCCGGCGAAGAGCAGTCCGTTGCCGATGGCGTCGGCGAGGCCCTGCGTGAGGACGGCGTAGAGCAGGGTCGTGTCGCTGCCGACGCGTGAGACGAGGTCGCCCGTGCGCCGGGCGTCGAACTCGCTGATCGGCAGGTGGAAGATGCGGGAGATGAGCTTGCGGCGGCTCGAGTAGACGACCGCGGTGCCGGTGCGCTGCAGCAGGTAGTGCTGCCACCCGGAGATGAGCGACGCCGCGATCACGAAGCCGACGAGCGCCCACAGCAGCACACCGAGGTCGAGGTTGTTCTGCACGCGCGTGATGACCTGCCCGACCAGCAGCGGCTGGACCAGCATCGTGACGGCGCTGAGAATGCTGAGCACGGCCACCACGACGAGCGTGCGCTTGTGCTCGAACAGGAACGGCAGAAGCTGGCCGAAGGTCGCGCGCGGGCCCTCGTCGGGCTTGCGACGGCGGCCGCGGCGCGGCTCGGGGGCGGTGACGACGGCGGCGGGGGCGTCGGCGATGTCGGCGGAGGGCATGGGTGTACCTCGTTCGTGGAGGGGGTTACCTTCGACCGTACTTCTTGTGCACGGCCTGTTTGGACACACCGAGGGCGGAGGCGATCGCCTGCCACGAGAAGCCGAGGTTGCGGGCTCGGCGCACCGCGACCTCCTCCGAGCGGGAGAGCTCGCGGCGCGCATCGGCGAGCCGGTGCAGCTCGGCCAGCGGCTCGCGCTCGGGCGACGAGCCGATGAGGGTGCGCAGATCGTCGCCGCTCACGGGTCTCCTTCGGTGGCGGATGCCGCAGTCCCGGCATCAGCGTCAACCATAGTTGACGAGCGCAACGGCCGTCAACCCGGGTTGACGCCCCGGGATGTCGCACGCCGGGGTTAGTGTTGTCCGGTGCCACAGCCCGTCATCGATGCGAAGAACCTCGTCAAGTCCTACAAGGTGAAGGGCAAGCCCGACTTCCTGGCCGTCGACGGGCTCTCCTTCGAGGTCGCACCGGGCGAGTCCTTCGGCCTCCTCGGCCCGAATGGCGCCGGCAAGTCGACGACCATGAAGATGATCGGCGCCGTCTCGACGCGCACTGCCGGCGACCTGTCGATCCTCGGACTCGACCCCGACCGCTACGGGCCCGAGATCCGCTCGCGCCTGGGCGTCGTGCCGCAG
>NZ_JAYRDE010000147.1:0-5853 GCF_041909575.1 Microbacterium sp.
CGGGCGACGAAGCCGCCCTCGCCGAGGTGTACCGCCGCTGGTCGCCGGTGGTGTTCACCCTGGCGCTGCGGTCCCTCGGCGATCGCACCGATGCCGAGGACGTGACCCAACGAGTGTTCGTCTCGGCGTGGACCTCCCGCGCGTCGTTCACCCCGACGAAGGGCAAACTCTCCACGTGGCTGATCGCGATCACCCGACGGCGCATCGCCGACATGCACGAGTCGCGAGCGCGAATCCGCCGGCTGCACGAGGAACTGGCGCGAACGACTCTTCCCGACGACCTGGTGCGCGAGCCGACCGACGTGGTGTCGACGATCCTTCTCACGAACGAGATCGACCGGCTCGAACCCGACGCCCAGCAGGTCGTGCGGCTCGCCTTCTACGACGACCTCACCCACGAGCAGATCTCGCGCCGGCTCAACATGCCCCTCGGCACCGTCAAGAGCCACTTGCGCCGAAGTCTCCTCCGCATGCGTGACAGATTGGAGGTCAGCCATGTCGCACCTTGACCTCGATCAGCTCACCCTGCTCGCCCTCGGGGAGCCGGTCGCGAGCGCCGCCGAGACCGAGCACCTCGCCGACTGCGCGCACTGCGCCTCCGAGCTCGCCGACCTGCGTCGCACCGCGCTCCTCGCTCGCTCGACGGTCGACGACAGCGGCCTCGAGGCTCCGCCCGACCGGGTCTGGATGCGGGTCGCCGATGAGCTCGGACTCGGTGCTTCGGCCGGGGTCGAGGCATCCGGGGTCGCTGCGGCCGAGGAGGAGGCGCCCGGAGTCGGCGCAGCTTCGCCACAGGAGACCGCGCGAGTGCAGACCCCGGCGCCGCGTCGGCGGTTGCGGGCGTTCTGGGCGCTGGCCGCCTCGCTCGTGCTGGTGGCTGGCATCGGCGTGGGCGCGTGGGTCGTGTCGTCGACACAGGCCCCCACGGTGGTCGCGGCCGCCGTGCTCGACCCCTTCCCCGACCATCCCGATGCCAGCGGCGCCGCGGACGTCGAGGTTGCCCGGGACGGCTCCCGCTCGCTCCTGGTGAGCCTCGACGGCGACGAGCTCGACGACGGCTACCGCGAGGTCTGGCTCATTCGCAACGATGCCGCCGCGCTCATCAGCCTGGGGGTGCTCGACGGCTCGGAGGGCAGCTTCGTGATCCCCGACGGCGTCGACCTCGACGAGTACAGCATCGTCGACATCTCCGTCGAGCCGGTCGACGGCGACCCCGCCCACTCCGGCGACTCGATCGTCCGGGGCCAGCTCACCTGACGGGCGGGAGGGCGAGTGCGAGTCGCCAGTTCGGGCGGTCACCGGGGGTCGGCAGCCACCCGAAGGCTCGCGTAGGCTCCTCGGATGACCCTCGACTCGAGCGATGCGGGCACCGGCCCAGGCGGAAGCCGCCGCGAGATCGCCCCACGGGACCTGTTCGCCGCTGCGGCACCGTCGTTCATCGTCGAAACGGGGGATGCCGCGTGAGCGTGCACCTCATCGGCGGCGGCGCGACGACGATCGCGGATGCCTCGCTCCACGTGCCGTTCGTCGCTGAGGCTGCGTCACGAGCAGACCGGGCCGGCCGACCGCGGCCCCGCATCGCGGTGATCTCGCTTCATCCCGAAGCCGAGGAGAAGGCGGCGGCGCTCGGCGAGCTTCTGACCCAAGCCGCAGCGGGAACCGCGATCGAGGTGCACCTGACGGCGGGTCGGCCGGGCGAGCCGATCGGACTCGACGCGATCGCCGACGTCGACGGCATCGCCGTGGGCGGCGGAGTCGTCGAGGACGTACGCGCCGGGCTCGAGCCGGTGTTCGGCGAGCTGCGCCGGCTGGTCGCCGCAGGGGTGCCCTACCTCGGTGTCTCCGCCGGCGCGATGATCGCGGCGGAGGGGTCGCTCGGAGGCGGCTCCCGCATCGGCGGCGTGGTCGTCTCACCCGAGGACCCCGGCGAGGCGGGTGGCGAGTTGGAGATCGAGGCCGGCATCGGCCTCGTCGACGTGGCCATCGAGGTGCACGTCGCCCAGCGCGGCATGCTGTCCCGACTGGTTGCCGCCGTCGAATCCGGACTCATCGCGGGCGCGCTCGGAATCGACGAGCGCACGGCCCTCATCGTGAGCGACGGCGGGTTGCGGGTCGAGGGCGATGGCAGCGTCTGGCGGGTGCTCCCGGCTGAGGGCGGGGTGCTGGTCTCCACGATCGGCGCGTGAGGGGCGTCCGAAGTCCCTCCCGCCGCGATGCGTTCAGGACACGCCCGCGGCCGTCCGCTGCGCCAGCCGCAGCCAGGTCTCCACGACGGTGTCGGGGTTGAGCGACATGGATTCGATGCCCTGTTCGACGAGCCATTCGGCGAGGTCGGGGTGATCGCTCGGTCCCTGTCCGCAGATGCCGACGTACTTTTCCGCGCGGCGGCATGCGTCGATCGCCATCGTGAGCATCTTCAGCACGGCGGGGTCGCGTTCGTCGAAGGTCGCCGCGACGAGCCCGGAGTCGCGGTCCAGGCCCAGGGTGAGCTGGGTCAGGTCGTTCGAGCCGATCGAGAAGCCGTCGAAGTACTCGAGGAACTCGTCAGCCAGCACCGCGTTGGACGGCAGTTCGCACATCATGATGACGCGCAGCCCGTTCTCGCCACGGCGCAGCCCGTTCTCCGCGAGCAGATCGATGACCGCGCGCGCCTCTGAGACGGTGCGGACGAAGGGGACCATGATCTCGACGTTGGTGAGTCCCATTTCGTCGCGGACGAAGCGCAGCGCCTCGCACTCCATGTCGAAGCACTCGCGGAAGTCGGCGGAGATGTAGCGCGAGGCACCGCGGTACCCGATCATCGGGTTCTCCTCGTGAGGCTCGTAGAGCTCACCGCCGATGAGGTTCGCGTACTCGTTGGACTTGAAGTCGCTGAGTCGGACGATGACCTTCTCCGGGGCGAACGCGGCACCGAGCATCGACACTCCCTCTGCGACGCGGCGGACGAAGTACTCGCGAGGTGACGGGTAGGCGGCGATGCGCTCGGCGATCTCACTCTTCAACGCCGGCTCGAGGGAGTCGAAGTCCAGCAGGGCGCGGGGATGGATGCCGATCTGCCGGTTGATGACGAACTCGAGCCGCGCCAGCCCGACGCCCCTGTTGGGCAGCTTGGAGAACGCGAACGCCTGGTCGGGGGTGCCGACGTTGAGCATGATCTTGGTCGGGCTCTCGGGCATCTCGTCGAGTCGCGTGATGACCTCTTCGAACGCGAGAAGCCCGTCGTAGACGATTCCGTCGTCACCGTCTGCACAGGAGACGGTGACATCGCGACCGTCCGCCAGGGCGATCGTCGCGTCTCCGGTTCCGACGACGGCCGGGATGCCGAGCTCGCGCGCGATGATCGCCGCGTGGCAGGTGCGACCGCCCCGGTTGGTGACGATCGCCGACGCCAGCTTCATGATCGGCTCCCAATCGGGGTCGGTCATATCGGCCACGAGCACGTCGCCGGCGTGGAACTGGTCCATCTGCGCGATGGAGGTCATCACCCGCACGGGTCCGGCGCCGATCTTCTGACCGATCGCCCGGCCCACCGTGATGACCGTTCCCGACTCCTCGAGGACGAATCGGCGAGTGACGTTGCCGTCGGCTCGCGACACGACTGTCTCGGGCCGCGCCTGAAGGATGTAGAGCTTGCCGTCGACGCCGTCCTTGCCCCACTCGATGTCCATCGGGCGTCCGTAGTGGGCCTCGATGACGAGCGCCTGACGCCCGAGCTCCTCCACCTCCGCGTCGGTGATGCTGAGTTGCGCGCGATCGGCCGGCGGGACGTCGGTGAAGACCGTGCTCGCCCCTGCCGCAGTCCCGTCGGCGTAGACCATCTTCACGGCCTTCTCCCCCACCGATCGCTTCAGGATCGCCGGACGTCCCTCACGGAGCGCAGGCTTATAGGCGTAGAACTCATCGGGGTTCACCGCGCCCTGCACCACCGCTTCGCCGAGCCCGTAGGAGCTCGTGATGAAGACGGCACGGTCGAACCCGGACTCCGTGTCGACCGTGAACATCACCCCAGAGGCTCCGACATCCGATCGCACCATCCGCTGGATTCCCGCCGACAGCGCCACCTCGTGATGGTCGAAGCCGTGGTGCACGCGATAGGCGATCGCCCGGTCGTTGTAGAGCGAGGCGAAGACGCTCCGCACCGCGGCGAGGATGTTCTCGATCCCGCTGATGTTGAGGAACGTCTCCTGCTGCCCCGCGAACGAGGCATCCGGCAGATCCTCTGCCGTCGCACTGGATCGCACCGCCCACGACACCGACTCCGGCTGCGGATCGCTCTCGACCAGCGCGGCGTACGCGGCGCGGATGTCGGACTCGAACGGCGCGGGCAGCGGCTGGTTCTCGATCCACTCGCGCACGCTCGCCCCGACACGGGCCAACTCCGCGACGTCGGACACGTCGAGCGCTTCGACCGTCGAGCGGATGCGATCGTACAGGCCGCCGGCGGCGAGGAAATCGCGGTACGCGTCGGCGGTCGTCGCGAAGCCGCCGGGAACGCTCACCCCCGCGCCCGACAGGTTGCTCACCATCTCCCCGAGAGAGGCGTTCTTGCCGCCGACCTGGCCGATGTCGTGCATGCCGATCTCGGTGAACCAGAGGATGTTGTTCGTCATTTCGTGTCCCGATCAGTGTGGGTGAAGCGCGCAGGGCGGTGAATGGGCTCAGGAACGCAATCGCATGGACTGCATGATCACGGCCGACATCTCCTCGACGGACTTGGTGGAGGAGTTGAGGAACGGCACGCGGTTGCGGCGATAGAGGTCCTCGGCGCGGCGCAGCTCGAGGGTGCACTGCGCGAGGCTGGCGTACGTCGAGCTCGGCCGGCGCTCGTGCCGCACCTGACTCAGGCGCAACGGGGTGGTCGTCAGCCCGAAGCACTTTTCGACGAAGGGCGCGACGGTTCTCGGCAGTCCGTCGGAGGGGAAGTCGTCGTCGGTCAGCGGGTAGTTGGCCACGAGGAGCCCGTACTGCAACGCGAGGTACATCGTCGTCGGCGTCTTGCCGCAGCGGGACGGCGCGACGATGATCACGTCAGCGATGTCGAGGGCCCGCATGCTCTGCCCGTCGTCGTGCTCGATCGCGTACTCGACGGCGCGCATCCGCGCGAAGTAGCGCTCGATGTCGCCGACGCCGTGATACTGCCCCAGCTGCTCCGAGGCGGTGCTGCCCAGAGCGGCCTCGAGCTCACGGAGGTGCCCGCCGAGCAGGTCGATCACGACGGCGCCCGAGCCGGCAAGCTCCTCGAGGATCTCCCACGACTTGACCGTGGCGAACAGGATCGGCTCCGCGCCGGCCTCAGCTGATCTCCGGAGATCGAGTGCGACGTCACGCGCCCCCGACACGGTGTCGACGAACGGAATCGTATGCCGCTGGAAGGTGACACCGGGGAAGTTCGCGAGCAGCGCGCTGCCGAGCGTCTCAGCTGTGATCCCCGTGCTGTCGGACACGAAGAACGCCGCCCGGCGTGGCCGAGGTCCAGCCCGATCCTCGACCGGGGGATTCACCGATGCGCCGATCTCGTCACCTCCTGTCCAGAGAACTCCTTCCACGGTAGGTAACTTCATTCACTCCTGCGGAGACCAGGGTGTGAAAGAAGTGGCAAACCTTCGCATGAGACAAGGACGGCGGGTGCCGTGCGAAAACGAAAGCCCCCGGAAATCCGGGGGCTTCGATCTGTAGCAGGAGCGGGGCTTGAACCCGCGACCTCACGATTATGAGTCGTGCGCTCTCACCAACTGAGCTACCCTGCCGCGAGGCATCCGCTCTGCAGATTGGATGCCGCGAGCCCCGAGTCAGGATTGAACTGACGACCCCTTCCTTACCATGGAAGTGCTCTGCCACTGAGCTATCGGGGCG
>NZ_JAYRDE010000148.1:0-5802 GCF_041909575.1 Microbacterium sp.
CAGCGCGTAGAGCTCGCGGCCGACGGCGTCCTTCTCGCTCGCCGCCGGGGCGAGCTCGCTGCCCAGGAACTCCGCGAGCCGATCGTAGGCGACGCGCGCGGCGTTGGCGTTGTCGGAGAGGTCGCGAGCAAGGGAGGCAGGCAGCTGCCCCTCGGCCGGGGCTGCCTCGGCGGCGAACGTGGCGAAGAAGCCGCCGTCCTCGGTGTAGCGGCCGATCTGCGTCACGACCTCGACGACCTGGCGGCGCGCGGGGACCACACCCTGCTGGATGCCGGTGCGCAGCGACTCGATGTAGCCGTCGATCGCCGGCGCGACGGCCCCGAGACGGGTCGAGATGACCGACCAGTCGTCGACATCCGCCGTCGGCATGAGGTCGAAGGCGGAACGGATGTTCTGCGGGTGCGACGCGATCACGTTGATGTCGCGCAGGTGCCACTTGGCCTCATCGAGCTCCAGGCCGAGCTCGATCTCCCGTGCGAGATCCTCTTTGGTGACGGCGTCGATGTCGTCGACCGGGGTGGCGGCGGCCAGGGCGGCGAGCGTCTTGCGTCCCTCTGCGGTGAGGCGCTCCTGGCCGGCGGGGCTGTAGTCGCCGAAGCGGTCGTTGAACTCCGCGCGGCCGATATAGGTCGCCAGGGTGGGTTCGAGCTCGGCGAGCGTGTCGACCCATGCGTCAGCGATCGTGTCGATCGGCGTGGGCGTGCGTGTTTCGTCAGTCATGCATCGAAGCCTAAGGATGGCGCACGCGGCACGCCAAACGCGGACCGATCAGTGGCCGGCCTCGTTCCAGTCCGCGCCGCGGCCGATCTGCACGTCCAGCGGCACGGAGAGGTGCGCCGCATCGCCCATGCGCTCCTTGACGATCCGCTCGGCGGAGTCCCACTCCCCCGGTGCGACCTCGACGACCAGTTCGTCGTGGATCTGCAGGAGCACGCGCGAGCGGAGCCCCGCGGCGGCGAAGTCGTCGTGGATGTGGAAGAGCGCGATCTTCATGATGTCGGCGGCGCTGCCCTGGATCGGTGCGTTCAGCGCGGCGCGCTCGGCGTTCTCGCGCAGCACGCGGTTGGGGCTGGCCAGGTCGGGGAACGGCCGCCGGCGGCCGAAGATCGTCTCTGTGTAGCCGTCGATGCGGGCCTGCTCGACCGAGGAGCGCAGATAGTCGCGCACGGCACCGAATCGCGCGAAGTACTCCATCATGAGCTGCTTGGCCTCGGTCTGCTCGATGCGCAGCTGCTTGGACAGGCCGAACGCCGACAGGCCGTAGACGAGGCCGTACGACATCGCCTTCACCTTCGTGCGCATCTGCGCGGTGACGTCGGCGGGATCGACGGCGAAGACGCGGGCGCCGACGAACCGGTGGAGGTCTTCGCCGGAGTTGAAGGCCTCGATGAGGCCGGGGTCTTCGGACAGGTGCGCCATGATGCGCATCTCGATCTGCGAGTAGTCGGCGGTGAGCAGCGTCTCGTAGCCCTCGCCGACGGTGAAGGCCGAGCGGATGCGGCGGCTCTCCTCCGTGCGGATCGGGATGTTCTGCAGGTTCGGGTCGGTGCTCGAGAGGCGGCCCGTCTGGCTGCCGGTCTGCACGTAGGTGGTGTGGATGCGGCCGTCGGACGCGATGGCGGTGTCGAGCGACTCGATGATCTGGCGGAGCTTCGTCGCCTCGCGGTGCTGCAGCAGCAGGTCGAGGAACGGGTGCGGGTTGGTCTCCTGCAGATCGGCGAGGACCGCGGCATCCGTCGAGTACCCCGTCTTCGTCTTACGGGTCTTGGGCAGCTGCAGCTCGTCGAAGAGCACCTCCTGCAGCTGCTTGGGCGATCCGAGGTTCACCTCGCGGCCGATCGCCGCGAAAGCCTGCTGGGCGATCGCGTCGGCGCGTTCCCCGAGTTCACCGGAGAACGACGACAGCGTCTCGTGGGAGACGGCCACGCCGGCGAGCTCCATGTCGGCGAGCGTCAGGAGCGTCGGCAGCTCGATGTCGGTGAGCACGGTGGCGACGCTCTCGGGCAGCTCCGCGCGGAGCGCCTCGGTGACGCGCATCGAGAACCAGGAGAGCTGGCCCGGCGTCGCTCCTTCGGTCTCGGGAACCAGCTGGGTCGGATCGGATTCGGGGAGCTTCTCGTCGAGGTAGCGGTCGACGAGGTCGGCGAGGGTCTTGTCGGGGAAGCTCGGTCGCAGCAGCCAACCCGCGACGATCGTGTCGAAGTCGAGCCCGCCGAGGGTGAGCCCGGCGCGGCGCAGCGCCTTGACCTGTGGCTTGGCGTCGCTGAAGACCTTGGGTGCGTCCGATGCCAGCCAGGGCGCGAGGGCTGCCTCGACCTCGCGCGTCCAGTCCGCCTCGGCTGCGGCATCCGCCGTCGCGAAGCCCGCGCGATGCGGCCGCCCTCCCTCGACGACGATCGTCACACCGACCGGGCCCGGCGCGGCCTCGAGCCAGGCGACCAGGTCGGTCGCGGAGGGTGCGACCGGGACCGGCATGGGCACGGCGGCGGCCGAGGCGACGGCCGCCATCTGCTGTTCGATGCCGGCGAGTTCGGCCACGCGCGGGATGAGCGTCTTGAATTCGAGGCGCGCGAAGATGTCGCGCACCGCCTGCGCGTCCATCGGCTTCACCTCGAGGTCTTCGACGGTCACCGGCAGCTCAACGTCGGTGAGCAGGCGATTGAGCGCGCGGTTGCGTCGCACGGCGTCGAGGTTGTCGCGGAGGTTGCCGCCGACGACGCCCGTGACCTTGTCGGCATTGTCGAGCAGGTCGTCGAGCGAGCCGAACTGGTTCAGCCACTTCACCGCGGTCTTCTCCCCCACTTTGGGCACGCCCGGGAGATTGTCGCTCGTCTCGCCGACGAGGGCCGCGATGTCGGGGTACTGCTCGGGAGGCACGCCGTAGCGGTCGATGACGGCCTGGCGGTCGTAGCGCTTGAGCTGCGACACGCCCTGCACGTTCGGGTAGAGGAGCGTGATGTCCTCGTTGACCAGCTGGATCGTGTCGCGGTCGCCCGAGCAGACGAGCACGTCGAAGTGCTCCTCTGCCGCCTGCGTCGCCAGCGTGGCGAGGATGTCGTCGGCCTCGACGTCCTCCTTCTGGATGACGGTGATGCTCATCGCCGCCAGCACGTCCTGCAGGATCGGGATCTGCCCCTTGAACTCCGCCGGCGTCTCGGAGCGGTTGGCCTTGTACTCGGGGTACTCCCGGGTGCGGAAGGACTGCCGCGACGTGTCGAAGGCCACCGCCAGGTGGGTCGGGCGCTCGGCCTTGATGAGGTTGATGAGCATCGCGAGGAACCCGTAGATGCCGTTGGTGTGCTGGCCGTCCTTCGTCGAGAAGTTGTCGACGGGGAGGGCGTAGAACGCCCGGTATGCCAGCGAATGGCCGTCCACGACGAGAAGGGTAGGCTTTGCGGAGTCCGTCACCCTGCAAGCCTAGCCAGGGCCGGAGACACCTCCTCCCCGTCGTCCCGAAGGTGCGCCATGCCCGACTCCTCCCCCGTGAACATCGACGGACTCGAGTGGGCGGCGAATCGTGGAATGGGCGCTCTCGCGGAGAAGATGGGACTCGTCTTCACCGAGTTCTCGATCGATCGCTGCGTCGCCACGATGCCGGTCGAGGGCAACACCCAGCCCGTCGGCCTGCTGCACGGCGGGGCCTACGTCGTGCTGGGAGAGTCCCTCGGGTCGATGGCGGCGAACCTGCACGCCGGTCCCGGGCGCCTCGCCGTCGGCGTCGACATCAACGCCACTCACACGCGGTCCGCGACGTCGGGCATCGTGACCGGCGTCTGCACGCCCGTCCACCTGGGTCGCACGATCGCCGTGCACGAGATCGTGGTCACCGACGATCAGGGACGCCGCTGCTCGACGATCCGCATCACGAACCACATCATGGCGGCGCCGAAAGAATGACGCTTCGGATGCCGCGGCATCCCGTCTGCTATTTCTTGGGCGCGAGCTGCTCGATGATCGCCTTGGCGACGTCCTGCATGGTGAGGCGGCGGTCCATCGAGGCCTTCTGGATCCAGCGGAACGCCTCGGGCTCGGACAGGCCCATCTTCTCGTTGAGGAGGCCCTTGGCACGGTCGACGAGCTTGCGGGTCTCGAAGCGCTCGACCATGTCGGCGACCTCGGCCTCGAGCGTGATGATCTGCTCGTAGCGGGCCAGCGCGATCTCGATCGCCGGCAGCAGGTCGTTCGGCGTGAAGGGCTTCACGACGTAGGCCAGAGCGCCGGCTTCGCTCGCACGCTCCACGAGCTCCTTCTGGCTGAAGGCGGTGAGGAGCACGACGGGGGCGATGTGGTTCTTGCTGAGCTTCTCGGCGGCGGAGATGCCGTCGAGCTGGGGCATCTTGACGTCCATGATCACGAGGTCCGGACGCAGGTCGGTCGCGAGCTGAACAGCCGTTTCGCCGTCGCCCGCCTCGCCCACCACGTCGAACCCGTTGTCACGGAGGATCTCGACGATGTCGAGGCGGATCAGCGACTCATCCTCGGCGACCACCACGCGGCGGGGGGTCGAGGCCGGCGCTGCGGGGGTCTGCTCCTGCTCAGTCACCATTGAATCCTACGGTATGGTCAATCGCGGAAGCGCGGCATGGGCCGCCTGCCGGTGTGGCGGAATGGCAGACGCGACCGACTCAAACTCGGTTGCCCGAAAGGGCGTGTGGGTTCGACTCCCACCACCGGCACTCCCCGCGGGAGCGCGCCCGGCTCGTCAGAGCCGATCGGCGACGGTCGCCGCCACCGTCAGCCAGGCATTCCGCGTCTCAGCGGACAGCGCGTCGAAGTCGATCGGTCCGCCGTCCACGAGCGACGCGTCGTGCGGGGCGATGACCACACCGGACGTCACCTGCTGGAAGTGGCGCGACAGCCGCGCCTCGAGTCGCTTGTCGGTATGCGACGACGGAGCGGTGAGCACGGTGACCGCGCGGTCGACCTTGTCGCCGAAGCCCTTCTCGCGGAGGCCGTCGAGCAGCCACGCAGCGCTGGCGGCGGTGTCTTCGCGCACGGTCGAGACGATGACGAGCTGATCGGCTGCGGCGACCGAGGCGATCCAGTTCGACGCCCGCATGTTGTTGCCGGTGTCGATGATCATGAGCCGGTAGTAGCGGCGGAGGAGGGCGTGGAGCCGGTCGAACGCTGCCGCGTCGATGGTCGAGGATGCCGCGGCATCCTCGTCGGATGCCAGGACGTCGAACCGGGCGTCGACCTGGGTGCGGACGTATGTGTCGAGCGCGGCGAGACCCGACACGCTCGGGTCTGTGAACCGGTCGAGATCGGCGAGCAGATCGACGGCGGTGCGGTGGTGCGGCGCGTTCTGCGCTCGCCATCCCAGCGTTCCGCGGGTCTCGTTGTTGTCCCATGCGAGCGTCGCACCGCCGCGCAGCGTGCCGAAGGTCGCCGCGAGCAGGAGCGTGCTCGTGGTCTTGTGCGCGCCGCCCTTGGGGTTGAGCACCACGATCGTCCGCGGGGCGTCCAGGCGGCGCTGCACGCGCTTCTCGCGATCGAGACGCGACTGCTCGGCGCGACCGGGCTGGGGCGCGATCAGTCCTCCGGTCGCACGGCGCACGGCGCCCTGCCAGCCTTCGGTTGCTCGCGGCCTGTCGCCGCCCTCGCGCGAGTCGAGCAGGTCCTGCACCGTCGGCTTCGCGACGTCGCGGGCCGAGGACGCGGACGAGCGCGTCAGCACCGGCTCGGCGGGCGTCGCAGGGGTGGCGGGCTGTGCCGCGGTCGCCGGCACCGCGGCGGCCTCGGCGACCGCGGGCGCGGGGGTGTACGCGGGAGCGGGGCTGTACGGCCGCGCAGCGGTCGCGG
>NZ_JAYRDE010000149.1:0-796 GCF_041909575.1 Microbacterium sp.
CGAGCACACGGTGCGCGCGGTCATCACCGGCGCCGGTCCCGCCCCGACCGAGATCGGCCCGGTCTCGCTGGCATCGCTCGTGGAGACGCCGCTCACTACCCCGCCGGGCGGGTCGGCGGTGATCCAGCGCGGAGTGCGAGCGGCGGGCCGGTCGCCGCTCGCGCTGTGGTTCGCGAGAGCGGATGCCGCGGCATCCGTCACCGTCGACGTGTCGATCACCGATCCCCGCGGCCGCACCACCACGCGCACGACCACCATCCCCGGCTGGACGCCGCCCCCGCCTCCGCCCGCCGCCACGCTCGATCTGATCGGGATCACAGCGCGCGCGCTCGCCGGGGTCGTGGTGGTCGTCGCCACCGACGCCGCACTCGACCAGCCGTACCGGGTGCGGGTGGCGGCCGGGCGCGGGCGGGGGAGGGGGCCGGGACCGTTCCGCGAGCCCCGGCCGTTCCCGCCCGGTCCGATCTTCCCGCTGCTGCGCGGGCTGAACGCCGAGGTCGACCTCGCGGCGATCCCGACGGCGCCGCGACCGCCGCTGGTGGACGGCACGATCTCGTTCCGGCGGGTGCGGCGCGTCGGGCGCTTCATCGGATCGACGGTCGAGATCGGAGTGCCGCTCGGCGCCCCGGTGTCGGTCGTGGTCACGCTCATCGCTCCCGACGGAGCCGAGGTGTCGGTCACTGCGCAGCTGTGAGCGCGGCGCGCGGTCGTCGGTGCGAGCCCGATTGGCGGGTTCGTGCGGCGTGACGTAAACTCTTCGGCGGTGACGTGTCCGAGCGGCCGAAGGTGCAACTCT
>NZ_JAYRDE010000149.1:806-5772 GCF_041909575.1 Microbacterium sp.
TGGGGTGGCTCGGCGCGGAAGGTCGCCGCCGGTTCGCGGCATCCCCAGGTCTGTCGTAAGATGGACGACGGTGACGTGTCCGAGCGGCCGAAGGTGCAACTCTCGAAAAGTTGTGTAGGGTAACCCCCTACCGTGGGTTCAAATCCCACCGTCACCGCCACCGGAACCCCCGCAGAACCCTTGGCAACACTGGGCTCGCGGGGGTTTCTTCTTGCTCGGAAACGCCAGGTGTGAACAAAGTGTGAACAACCGCTCCTGGTGACTGTTCACAGACTGGGGCCGGACGGGCCCGGAGGGAGCATCGGGAACGGCCCGGCAGTCGGCGGGGTCGCCCGGGTACGCGCACGCTCGAGTGCGTCTGCGACGGCATCCAGGTCATCCTCAAAGAGGTCAGCGTAGGTGTCCAATGTCATTGCGGCCGACGCGTGTCCAAGCATTCGCTGGACGGCCTTGGGGTTCGCGCCAGCGCTGATCGCCAGGCTCGCAGCGGTGTGCCGCAGGTCATGCGGGGTGACGCGGGGAATCGTCGGGTCCTGCTTCTGGGCGCGTCGGACCGCGGTGGCGAACCAGCCGTCTTGAGAGTTGGGTAGGCGGAGGTGGTTGTCTCCATCGCCGAAGATCAGTTGGTCGTACCGTTTGCCGGCGAGGGTGGATTGCATCATGCCGTCGAAGAAGTTCGGGTAGCGCACCGACCGGGTCGCGTGAGTCTTCGGTGTCCCCACGTGAAGGGCACCGTTGACGAGGACAGCGTTCTCGCGAATGGTGACGCGTCTGCGTTGAAGGTCCACGTCTCGTACTCGGAGGCCGGTTGCCTCGCCCCATCGAAGGCCGGTGTAGGCGAGGAAGAGCACGACTTCTGGGTAGAGGGCTTGTCGCGCGACAGTCGCAACTTGATCATGCGTGAGGTAGACGCGTGCCTTTGCACGCTTGCGGGGGAGGCGGATGCCGCGGGCGGGGTTGTCGGAGATGCGTCGGTCGCGGACTGCGATGTCGAGGATCGCGGCAAGGATCCCGTACGCGCGGATGACAGTGACCGCGCCGCGGTGACCCGCGAGCTGGGTGACCCACGCGCGCACGTCACTGTGCCTGATGTCCCCGACCCGACGATCGCCCCACTGAGGTTCCACATGGATTCGCCAGCAAGATTCCAGTGGGTGGAATGAGGAGGGCTTGAGAACCGCGGCTTGGTCTTCCAGCCATATCGTCCCGAGTTCCCCGACAGCAACTCGGGCATCGGTGGGGTCGATGTATGAGTTCTCGGTCATGGCGACCGTGACGGAGGCAAGGAACGCTTCCGCGTCGCGCTTGGTCTTGAAGCCCCGTTTGCCTGCCTGGCGGTGGTCGGGCTTCCGGTACCGGACGACGTAGCGCTTCCCGCTGGGTGTGTCGTAGCTGTGGATGCTACCCATCTGCCTGGCGGCCGACGGCGTAGCTCATGCCCTCGAGGCGACCAGCTGCGCGTGCCTTTGCGGTCCAGTCGGACGCCGTGCGGTGCGAGACGTTCAGCTCGCGGACGATCGCGCGCACGGGCGGCGTGCCGGCGAGCGCGGCGGCGCCATAGACGATCTCGATGACGTCCATGCGGGCTCCGTTTGGTCCGCGCTTCACGACGTCGGCGGCGAGCCAGTCGGGGATGAGCCGCCCGTCTTGTGTCGAGAGCTCCGCGACTGTGAGCCATTCAGCGTTTGGGTTGTCGCTCAGCGTGAGCGCGATGCAGTGGGGTGCAGCTTCTTGGACGATGGCCTGCACGGTCACTTGGCGCAGCGCGTTGGCATTGATCTCGGTCGTGTCATCGCTGGCGCGGACGGAGACCGCGGTGGTGACGTAGCGCCCTTCGGCAGCGATGTAGCGCGCCTCGATCCGTGTCTCGATGGACCTGGACTGGTCCGTCGCGGTGGCGGCAAATGCTGGCGCGATGCGGAGTCCGGATCCCACTGGCTGCACGGCTGCCTTCGCAGTCATGGGTTCGCCTTCGAGCGTTCTCACGTCGACCTTCACCTCCTCAGTATGTCTGAGTGCGTCAGCAATTCGCAGAACCTGCTCTTGCAGAGTGTAACAGAATCTGCTTCACTCATGTTAAATCACGACGCAGAATAGCGACGGAGGTTCTCATGATCGAAGAAGGTCAGCATTCGGGCCGCGTCCTCTCACACGAGTTCGCTACTCCGCTCCAAGTGGTGGAGCTGCTCCCGGGACTCACCGAGCACACGCTTGCGCAGTGGAGGTACCGCCGCGAAGGACCGCCCTACCGCAAACTCGGCGCGCGCATCCTCTATCCGATCGACCTGCTCGACCAATGGGTCGAGGAGCACGGCCATGGCGACCCCGACCAGCAGCAGTGACCCCCGACCTCCAGTGCGAGTGACCGTGTACACTACCGGACCGCAGTGCATGCAGTGCAAGCTCACGACCAGGCTGCTCGAGAAGCTCAAGATCCAGTTCACGGTCACGGACCTTCGAGAGAACGACGCGGCACGTGAGTACGTGACAGAGGACCTCGGCTACTCGCAGGCGCCCGTCGTGTGCGTCGACGGTGAACCCGAGCACCACTGGTCTGGGTTTCGGGACGATCAGATCAAGCGACTCGCGCCGGCGGCGGCATCATGACTGACGAGTTGCCGGACGCGGATGACTCCGCGAAGGAGATGGCCCGCAAGGCTGCTGAGCGCGAGTACAAGCGCGAGTGGCGCCGGCGTAACGCCGAACGGATTCGGGAGTATCGCGCTGTGTACGACGCGACGAATCGCGAGCACGTGCTGGCGCAGAAGCGGGAGTACATGCGGGGCCGCAATGCCCGCCATCGCAATAAGAGGGTGCAACGCGAGCGCCGGCGGGTGTACGCGCGGAAGTACTACGCAAAGAACCGCGACACGTATCTCGACTATCAGCGCGCGGCTCGCGCCAGGCGGAAGGCGGAGAATCCCGAGCGCTTCCTTCGGTTGTCTCGGGAGAGCCAGCGCCGGTGGCGGGACGGCAATCGGGCGCGGGTGAATGCGTGGCAGCGCGAGCGCTACGAGGCTGATCCTGTGGCGGGGCGGGAACGGTCAGCGCGGTACTACGCCGAGAATCGTGACGCGGTCCTGGAGAGGCGACGGCTCCGGTGGGCGGAGAATCGCGAGGAGTCGTTGGTGAAGCAGCGTGAGTATCGAGCGCGTGAACGTCGGCGTCGCGAGTGGGGTCTCCCAGCGCGCCGGATCCATCGCGTGCGCGCGGCCGAGCGGCACGCCAACGAACAAGCCGCGCGGGACTTCTTCACCCGCGAACGCACCCCGGACGAGCTCGCTGCGATCCGCGGAGACGCCCCCACAGATTCTGCTGACCTTGCACGATGGGAGCGTGACAGCGCTCGAGCTCGTGCTGGTTCATACCTCGCCGAACTCACCGCCAGCCGATCGCGAGCGGAGGAAAGCGCCCCGCCGAAGACCGCCGCTGTGTTGGCGCGCGAGGCCGAGGAGGCGCGCATGGACGAGATCGCGCGGCGCATCTACGACCGCCTTAGGCAGCATCCCCGTCGGCAGGAAGCCGTCGACCCCGCCGCCCCGCTCTACGGCAATCCTCCCCGCACGTCGGGGCTGAGCCGGTGATCACCGATCCAGCAACCTCCCCGCCGCCACCGGCGATGCGGGGCACAATCGTCCCGAGAGGACACCTCATGATCGATCGCGCACAGGCCGAAGCCGCCACCTACCGCATCGCGTTTGCCGCTTTGACCTTCTACCCGGACAAGCCCGGGGTCGAGCCAGGGTTCACGATCGACGAGGACCTCGAGTGGGCGCTGCAGCCTGTCCTGGATCTCCCGCCGACCGAGTTCGACCTCGTGCGAGATGTTGCCCGCGCCACGATCGCGGACCCGACGGGCCACCGCGAGAAGCTGACTCGCCTCCTTGCCAAGCTCGCCGGGGAGGATGATCCCGATGTCCAGTGACACGCTCCTGGAGTTCGGCGTCATTGCGGCCGTGCTCATTCCTGTGCTCGTCGTCTGCGCGCTACCCGTTGTCGTGGTCGCGGGTACACGCCGGGGCGTTCGCGTCGGGTTACAGGGGTTGGCTATACTGACTGCGCTCAGCTGTCTGGGACTCGCGATCGCCGCGATCCTCGGTACGAGCAGTGTCGATCCCGGACTATTTGCCGGCTAGCTGGGCCGGGGCGGAGCGAGGGCACGCTGCACGGCGCTAGGACTGACCCCGATGACGTTCGCGATGTGCGCGATCGACCGGTGCTGCCGCCGAAGCTCCCTCGCGACAGCGAGTCGCTCCGGGCTCATCACCGACGGCCTCCCAGGGCGTCTGCCCTCCGCCTCGGCACGCTCCATACCCGCACGGGTGCGGATGCCAACCAGCTCCCCGCGTAGCGCGTTCAGAGCGATGAGCAGCTCTCGCGGATCGGTCGCCGACGCGGTGGAAGCCAGCGCAGCTTCGGCCATTGGATGAAACCCCACGCCGCGACCGGTCAACTCAGCCACGGTCTGCACGAAACCCGTCAGCCCGGGTCGCAGGCGTGCAGCTCGGGTCACGATGAGGGTGTCGCCGGGCTTCAGCGTGGCGAGGCACAAGGAGAGTTCGGGCTGATCACGCGCGGTAGGTTGACCTCGGTCGACGAAGACCGTCTCCGCCCCGGCATCGAGGAGCGCACGCCTTTCCGCCTCGTGATCCGGCGTCGCGCCAAGCGGGCGTGAATAGCCGATCGACCGCGTCATCTCGACGGACCACGAGTGTCAGGGGTGCCTGCGGCAACGATCGGACCCGACGCAACTTCGGGTGCGGGAGTTTGGAGCGATTCGCGCAGCTGCACGAGATACTCCGCCAGGCGTGCTTCGAGCCCTCGGGTCACCTTCGAGCCTGCCGGCACCGCGAGGTGCGGTACGACCTCGCGGATCGCGCGACCATGCAGGTCAACCAGGCACGACGTCAGCTGCGCCGGCGCCGGGCGCAGTGTGCGGGAGAAGCCGGTCACTCGCTTCAGCTCG
>NZ_JAYRDE010000150.1:0-5699 GCF_041909575.1 Microbacterium sp.
TGTTCGGGCCGTTTGACGGGCCCGGGGGCACTCGCGGGGGGGTGTCGCACCGAATTGGAAGGAGTTAGGCGCCCTCGCTGCGCCGCGGCCGCGCCGGGCGCCGGGCGGCGCGCGTCAGGGGGCGGTGACCACGAGCTTGCCGACGACGTGGCCTTCGGCGAGCCGGGCGAGGGCGGCGCCGGCCTCGGCGAAGGGATAGGTCCGCTCGATCACGGGGCGAAGGGCTCCGGATGCCGCGAGCGCGACCAGTTCGGAGAGCACATCGGTCTTCGCCACGGCCGCGACCGGCCGCAGCGGCCGCTTCGAACGGACCGAGCGAGCGGATGCCGCGAAGATCCGCCCGATCGGACCCAGCACGCGCCCGCCCTCGCCCGAGACGAGCGCGACCGCGCCCCCGTCGCGGACGAGATCCTGCAGCGCCCGCAGCGGGGCCGTGCCGGCGATGTCGATGACGGCGTCGAAGCCCGAGCCGAGGGCCTCCGACCCGGGCTGCACGGACCGGTAGTCGAAGGTGCGGGAGGCGCCGATCCCCTCCACGAGCGACCGGTTCCGCTCGCCGCAGAGCGCCCAGACCTCGGCGCCCCGGTGCACGGCGAGCTGCACGGCGAAGGTTCCGACGCCGCCGGACGCGCCGATCACCAGGACGCGGTGCCCGGCCGTCACGCCGACGCGATCGAGCGCCTGCCAGGCCGTGCCGGCGGCCACGGGGAGCGACGCCGCGAGAGTCGGGTCGAGCCCGGCGGGTCGTCGCACGAGACGCGCGGCCGGCGCAACGACATACGTCGCGAGGCCCCCGCCGCCCGGGAGCTCGCACACGACCTCGTCGCCGACGCCGAAGCCGGTGACGCCGTCGCCCACGGCGACCACGGTGGCTGCCGCATCCATCCCCCGCACCGGCTGCTTCGGCCGGCGAAGGCCGAACACGGTGCGCACGAGGAGCGGCTCACCGCGCATCACGCGGACATCGCCGTTGTTCAGCCCCGTCGCGCGCAGGCGCAGCAGCACCTCGCCGCGGCGCGGCGCGCGCACCTCGACCGCCCCCGGTGCGACGACATCCGCCTCGCCGTAGCGCTCCTGCCGCCACGCGGGCACGGTGTCGGCAGAGAGCGCCGGGGCATCCGCTCGGTGGTTCTCGGGAAGGGTCATGTCAGGCCTCCGGGTACTGGAACACGTCGTCGAGCCCCACGCGGAACACGCGGGAGATCTGGAAAGCGAGCTCGAGCGTGGGCGAGTACCGGCCCTGCTCGATCGCGATGAGGGTCTGGCGGGTGACGCCGACCTGCTTCGCGAGGTCGGCCTGGGTCAGTCCGGCGGCCTCGCGCAGCGCGCGGATCGAGTTCGTGACGCGAGTGGGCTTGACCATCAGACGAGCCCCCGCCGGTAGGCGATCACGCTGGCGATCCCGCCGACGATCGACGACACCGCGAATCCGTAGAACATCGTGTTCGCGATCCAGAACCAGTCGACCTCGAACGCGCACTCGATGATGACGCCGAGCCCGGCGATCACGAGGAAGGCCTGTCCGACCCTGCCGCTCATGTGGCTGATGTCACGGTCGCGCTGGTCGGATTTCCCGACACCGTCGGGATCCCCCAGGCCCGCCAGCATGCCCCACACGATGCTGACCACGATCGCCGCGACGATGCTGCCGCCGATCGTCCAGAGCATGAGGGGCACCCAGTCGACGGCGTCGACGGGACCGCCCGCAGCCTGTTGCAGCACGAGGATCGTGTAGATCGACACGCCGATCAGGCTGACGATGAGGCTCGCCCAGATGTTGCGCTCCTCGTAGACCATGACGCCCTACGATGTCTAGAATGTTTGACATCACGAGAGTACGCCGGTCGCGGCATCCGTGTCAATAATCTTTTACACCGTGCCGTCGGACGGCTCAGATCACCGTCTCCGACCAGCGGTCGGGGTTGCCGAAGCGGTGCGCGGTGATGGTGACGGACTGCTCGCGCAGGAACGGCAGCAGCTCGAGCCGGCCCGCGGTGGTCACCTCGTTGTCGTAGACGGCGAGGTCGGGGTCTCCCCCCGTTGCGACCGCGAGCGCCCGGTGCGCCTCCGCCGCCGACGCGCGTGATCCGATGAGCCGAACACGTGACGCCGGAGGGGCGGATGCCTCGTCCGCAGCAGCCGCGATGATGTCGGCCGACGGGCCTGCCATCCGCTGCAGCCACTCCTCGTCCGTCTCGACGAACACCACGACGCCGAGGTCACCCAGCGCACGGCGTACGGCGGCCGGGAGTCCGACCGGAGCGCTCAGCGTCAGCGCCGAGCCCGCGCGGATGCCGGCGAGCACGACGCGCAGCACCGACTGCCACGTCGCGTCGGCGGTGGCGCGCAGGGCGACCGACGGGACCGGACGGTAGCGGAAGAGGTTGCGCTCCACGCCGAGGGCCGACACATCCCTGACCTGGCCGAACTCGCGGTCCCACGCGATCGCGTCGGAGAGCGCGCCGCGCCGCAGCCACTCGAACGCCTCGTAGTCCAGCGATGGCTGGGCCGCCTCGATCACCGTCGTGATGCGCGAGTCGAGTCCGCGCAGATGCAGGGTCGCCGAGGATGCCGCTCCCGACGAGGCTCGCCACGATCCGAGGCCGATCAGATAGTTCGGGCCGCCCGCCTTCGTTCCGGCGCCGACCGAGGACCGCTTCCAGCCGCCGAACGGCTGGCGCTGCACGATGGCGCCGGTGATGCCGCGGTTCACGTAGAGGTTGCCCGCCTCGACCCGGTCGAGCCAGAGGGCAAGGTCGTCGGGGTTCTGCGTGTAGAGGCCGGCGGTGAGTCCGTAGGCGACGGCGTTCTGCAGCTCGATGGCGTGCGCGAGCGAGTTCGCGTGCATCACTCCGAGCACCGGCCCGAAGAACTCCTCGTGATGGAACCGCGACCCCGGGCGCACACCGGTGCGGATGCCCGGCGACCACATCCGGCCCGCGAACTCCGGCCCGGCCGCGAGGGGCTTCGGCTCGACCAGCCATCGTTCGTCGTCGTCGAGGGTCGTGAGCGCCCACTCCAGCTTGCCGCGCGGCGGCTCGACCACGGGACCGACCTCCGACAGCGGATCGGTCGGGGGCCCGACCCGCAGCGAGGTCGCCGCATCGACCAGCTGGCGGGCGAACCGCTTCGAGTGACCGACGGGCCCGACGAGGATCGCCAGCGAGGCGGCAGAGCACTTCTGGCCCGCATGGCCGAACGCGCTCTTGATGAGATCGGATGCCGCGAGGTCGAGGTCTGCCGACGGCATGACGATCATCGCGTTCTTGCCGCTGGTCTCGGCGAGGAGGGGAAGCTCCGGGCGCCACGAGCGGAACAGGGCGGCGGTCTCGAACGACCCGGTCAGGATCACGCGGTCGACGGCCGGATGCGAGATGAGCGCCTGGCCGAGCCCGCCTTCGTCGATGTCGACGAGGGCGAGCACGTCGCGCGGCACACCGGCCTCCCACAGCGCCTCGGCCACCACGGCGGCGCAGCGACGAGCCTGCGGAGCGGGCTTGAAGACGACGCCCGAGCCCGCGGCGAGCGCGGCGAGCACACCGCCGGCGGGGATCGCGACGGGGAAGTTCCACGGCGGCGTGACGACGGTGAGCCGGGCCGGCTCGAACACCGCCCCGCTCACCCGGTCGAGCTCGCGCGCGGTGGCGGCGTAATAGTTCGCGAAGTCGACGGCCTCGCTCACCTCGACGTCGGCCTCGGCGAAGATCTTCCCGGTCTCGGAGGCGGCGACCTCGATGAGCTCGCCGCGACGCGCTTCGAGCGCACGCCCGGCGGCGGCGAGCACCGCGCCGCGCTCGGCTGCCGGAGTGGCACCCCATCGGGCTGCGGCATCCGTCACCGTCTTCACCACGGCCTCCAGGGCGGCGGCGTCGTCGATGCGGGCCGCGGCGACGGTGTCGTCACCGGCGCGCGAGGCGTCGATGCGGGCGAGGATGCCTCGCGCCCACTCACGGTTGGCGGGCAGGGCCGGGTCGGTATCGGGCGCGTTGCGGAAGCCCGGAGCCCCCGCCGCATGCCCGGGCGCCTGGCGGGGTGCGTAGATCGCGGTCTCGACGTAGGCCTCGCCGGCGAAGCGCTGCTCCTCGAACGACGGCGCGACCGGGGTCGTCTCGGCGGGGTCGGCAGGCCCGGCGAGGGGGTCTGCGGCGGCCGAGCGGGCGATGCCGATCACCGCCTGCGTGAGTCCCGCCTCGTCGCCGATCGGCCCGGTGCCGCGCAGATTCGCACGGGTGACCGACGGCTCGTCCGGCGCGCTGCCCCGGTCCTGACGGCGGTTGGGTCCGGCCGGAAGCGCCGGGTCGGCCGCACGCCGAAGCGACGCGAGGAAGCGGTCGCGCTCACGCTCGAACATCGACGGGTCGTCGGCGAGCTCGAAGGCGGCGGAGAGGAAGTTGTCGCTCGACGCGTTCTCCTCGAGGCGGCGCACGAGATAGCTGATCGCGACGTCGAACTCGTCGGGGCGCACGACGGGCACGTACAGCAGCACGTGGCCCACCTCGCGGGCGACGGCCTGGACCTGCCCCTGCGCCATGCCGAGCAGCATCTCGAACTCGAGATCCTCGCGCACGCCGGTCTCGGCGGCGAGCAGCCAGGCGTAGGCGATGTCGAAGAGGTTGTGGCCGGCGACGCCGATGCGCACCGCGGCGGTGTTCTCGGGCCGCAGCGCCGACTGCAGGCAGCGGATGTAGTTGGCGTCGGAGTCGACCTTCGCGTCGTAGGTCGCCAGCGACCAGTCGTGCATGACCGCGTCGACGCGCTCCATCGCGAGGTTCGCGCCCTTGACGAGGCGCACCTTGATGCGGGCGCCGCCCGCGGCGACGCGCTCGCGGGCCCAGGCGGTCAGTCGCTCGAGCGCCGGCCGCGCGTCGGGCAGGTACGCCTGCAGCACGATTCCCGCCTCGAGGCCCTGCAGCCGCGGATCGTCCAGGATGCGGGTGAAGACCGCGATCGTCAGATCGAGATCGCGGTACTCCTCCATATCGAGGTTGATGAACGTGCGATCCGAGGTCGCGGTCAGATACAGCGGCAGCAGGCGGTCGACCACCTTGTCGACGACCTCGTCGAACGCCCACATCGAGATGTGGCTGGCGATCGCCGAGACCTTGACCGACACGTAGTCGACGTCGGGGCGGCGGATCAGCTCGTGGATGCCGTCGAGCCGGCGCAGCGCCTCCTGCTCGCCGAGCACCGCCTCACCGAGCAGATTGAGGTTCAGTCGCGCTCCGGACTCGCGGATGGCGGCGATCGCCGGCCCGAGCTTGTCGGGTCGCGCGTCGACCACGAGGTGCCCGACCATCTCGCGCAGCACGCGCCGCGCGATAGGCACCACCGGCGACGGCAGCACGGGCGCCACGACGCCGCCCACGCGCACGGCGCCGCGCAGGTACCAGGGCAGGAACTCCGGCACGAGCGGTGCGACGCGGCTGAGATTGGATGCCGCGGCCGTCAGGCTCTCGGGCCTCATCACGCCGTCGACGAAGCCGATCGTGAAGGGAAGTCCGTTGGGGTCTTTGAGAACGCCGGCCAGTCGCTCGGCGGCGGGGTCCACGTCGACCTCTGCGCTCTCGGTGATCCACCGCTGCGCGAGCACCACGGCACGCGAGGCGAGATCGTCGCCGGATGCCGTGAGGTCGGTGTCCCCCTGGTAAGGGTCGGTCACCATGCGACAAGCCTAAGGCTCCGGTGCCGCCGGGACGTCT
>NZ_JAYRDE010000151.1:0-5423 GCF_041909575.1 Microbacterium sp.
CTTCCGGTCGGGGTGCCGGCATGATCCGCGTCGCGCTCGTCGACGACCAGGCGCTGTTTCGCGCGGGCATCCGGATGCTCGTCGACTCGCAGCCCGACCTCGAGGTCGTGGCCGAGGCATCCGATGGCCGCGAAGCCCTCGACGCGGTACGGGCGAGCCGTCCCGACGTCGTGCTGATGGACATCCGGATGCCTGTCATGGACGGCCTCACCGCCACGGCCGAGCTGCTCGCCGACCCCGAGCCGCCGCACATCGTGATGCTGACGACCTTCGACCTCGACGAGGCCGCGGCGCGCGCGATCCGGCAGGGCGCGAGCGGGTTCCTGCTGAAGGACGCCGACCCCGAGTTCCTCCTCGCCGCGATCCGCACCGTGCATGCGGGGTCGGCCGTGATCGCGGCATCCGCCACCCGTGACCTCTTCGCCCACTTCGCGGATGCCGCTCCCCGGCGCGTTCCCGACAGCTACGGCGATCTCACCGACCGCGAGCGCGAGATCTTCGCCCTCGCCGCCCGCGGGCTCTCCAACGCCGAAATCGCCGCGCGGGAGTACCTCAGCGAGGCCACCGTGAAGACCCACATCAGCCGGATCCTCACCAAGCTCGGCCTGCGCGACCGGGTGCAGCTGGTCGTCTTCGCGTTCGAGCACGGGCTCGCGTAGGACCGGGCGACCCGCTCAGCGCCCCTCGAGTGCGGCGCGGTGCCGGGCGTACCGGCGCTTGCCGATGAGCCGCCACGCCAGCCGGCCGGGAGCGGGCATGTGCTTGTGCAGCCACTCGTCGCCGCCGTCGGGCTGCGAGGCGAGGATCTCGCCGAGCTGCTGCCAGGTCTGGCCCTTCGGCACGGACTTGCGACCGTGCTCGGCGAACCACTCGACCTCCGCCGGGGTGAGCGTGCGCTCCATGACCGGCACGATGTTCGTCTCCTCGTCGGGCAGGTGCACGGCGAGGGCGGCGTTGATGCCGTCGAGGGCGGCGAGCACCCCCGCGGCATCCGACTCCTCGGCGGAGTGCCGCCACGGGGGAAGGGCGCCGTCGAGTGCGATGAGCTGCGCCAGCATCTCGGCGTGCTGCGCCTTCATGCGCGCGACGTGCGCGGCGCACGCGGGAGCGCGCTCGTCGAGCGCCGGCCACAGCCTCTCGTCCTCCGCGCCGTGGTGCGAGTGGAGCCCGATCGACAGGGTCTCGAGCTGCGTCGCCACCGCCTCCGCGTGCGCGACGTCGCCGTCCGACACCCCGCGCACGAGGTCGGGTCCCTCCCCGAAGCCGCGGCGGAACATCCGGTGGATCTCCGCCATGCCGCTGGCGTCGCACGTCTTCGGGCCATCGGGCATGTCGCCGGTCGGGGGCAGGGGCGTGGCGGGCATGCGGCCTCCTCGTCGTCGGGGTCCTGCCGCGACCATAGCCCCGCGCGGCATCCGCCCGGAAGAGATCATCCTTCCGATGTACGCGGATGCCTCGCCCGGCCGACGCGCGCAGCAGTGACCGATTCGTAGCGTCGAAGGCATGGAGATCTCAACGACCGACCTGGGCCTGGCTGCCCGGGTCCAGCAGCTCACGAAGACCTACGGCGCGGGTGAGAGCACGGTGCGCGCCCTCGACGGTGTCACGGTCGGCATCCGTCGCGGCGAGTTCACGGCGATCATGGGCCCGTCCGGCTCGGGCAAGTCCACGCTCATGCACATCATGGCGGGGCTCGACGCGCCGTCCTCGGGGCGCGCGTGGATCGGCGACACCGACATCACGGGCCTCTCCGACCTCGAGCTCACGATCCTGCGCCGACGCCGCGTCGGGTTCGTCTTCCAGGCCTTCAACCTCGTCCCGACGCTCGATGCGATCGGCAACATCCTGCTGCCGTTCGATCTCGACGGCCGGCGTCCCACCGCCCTCGAGCGGGCGCGCATCGACGGGCTCGTGGAGACGCTCGGGCTCACGTCGCGCCTGGCGCACCGCCCGCACGAGCTGTCGGGCGGTCAGCAGCAGCGCGTCGCGATCGCCCGCGCGCTCGCGACGGCCCCCGACCTCGTCTTCGCCGACGAGCCCACCGGCAACCTCGACTCCCGCAGCGGCCGCGAGGTCCTGGGCCTGCTCGCGGCGGCCACGCGCGACCACGGCCAGTCGATCGCCATGGTGACCCACGACCCCGTGGCCGCGAGCCACGCCGACCGGGTCCTGTTCCTGGGCGACGGCCGCATCGTGGCGGACAAGCCCCGCCAGAGCGCCGAGGAGATCTCGGCCTACATGCTCGCCGCCGAGCTCGGTGCGGGCGAGCCGGCGGTGGCGTCGTGACCGCCGTCGCGGCTCCCGTCCGCGCAGAGCGGATGCCGCGTCCCGCCGGCACGCGCATGTCGTGGCTGCGCGAGCGCGGCATGGGGGCGAGCATCCTGGTGGCCACGATCTCCAGCGCGTTCGGCGCCGTGCTGCTCAGCGCGACCGGCTACATCGCCGCGATCCTGCGCGCCGATCCCTACATCGGGCAGAGCGAGGTGCTCGCCGTCGTGCTCATGATCCTCACGGTCATCCTCACCGGGGTCGCCGTGTACGTCGCCGCGATCGTGACGGCGAACACCTTCTCGACCGTCGTCGCCGGACGCACGCGCCGCATCGCCCTGATGCGACTGATCGGCGCGTCGGCACGGTCGCAGCGGTCCGAGGTCGCCCGCCAGGGACTCGTGGTCGGGGTGATCGGCGCTTCCCTCGGCCTGGTGCTCGGCACGGTCGTCTCCGTCGCGGGGATCGCGCTGGCCGAGGCGCTCCTCGGCATCGGCGACGTCGGCTACCGGGTCGTGCAGGGGATTCTGGTGATCCCGGCAGCTATCGTGGCCCTCACGACCTGGGCGGCGGCGTGGGCCGGCTCTCGCCGCGTCCTCAGGGTGACGCCCCTCCAGGCGCTGGGCGGATCGGTCGAGGCCTCGCACGAGTCCTTCACCGGTCGCCGGGCCCGCAACGCCGGCGCGATCGGGATGTTCGCCGCGGGTGCGGCTCTGCTCGCGGGCGGCATCGCGCTGGGGCTCATCACGCCCCTGGGCGTGGTCGTGGCGTTCTTCGGCGGTCTGCTGTCGTTCACCGGGCTGGTGCTGGGCTCGACGATCGTCATGCCGCCGGTGCTGCGCCTCGTCGGGCGTCTGTTCGGACGCTCGGCCACCGCCCGCCTCGCCGCCGAGAACGCGCTGCGGTATCCCGAGCGGTCCAGCCGCATGGCGATCGGCGTCGTGATCGGCGTCACGCTCGTGACGATGTTCGCGGTCGCGCTCGAGACGGTGAAGTCGGTCGTGACAGCATCCGCCGGCGGTCAGGTCGACACGGAGTTCAACACTGTCATCGACACGTTCGCGGGCATCATGATGGGGCTCGTCGCGGTCTCGGCGGTGATCGCCGCCGTCGGCCTCGTGAACCTCCTGACGCTCGGCGTGGTCCAGCGGCGCCGCGAGCTGGGCCTGCTGCGGTCGCTCGGCGTCTCGACGGGTCAGGTGCGGCGGATGGTCATGCTCGAGGCGGCCCACATCACGATCGCCGCGGTCGTGACCGGCCTCGTGCTGGGCACGGTATACGGCTGGGCGGGCGCGCAGTCGCTCCTCGGATCGGTGCCGGTGCCTCCGCTGTGGCAGTCGCCGACGTTCGTCGCGCCCGCCGTGCCGTGGGTCCCGGTCGCGCTCATCGTCGTCGCCACCGCGGTGCTCACGCTGGTCGCCGCCGTCGTCCCGACCCGCCTGGCCACCCGCGTGGCTCCCGTGGAGGCGCTGGCCGAGTAGCGGCATCCGCTCTCCCCTCGCCCCTGGCTCGGGCAACCGGCTCGGGTGCGGGGTCGGGGTCAGATCGCGGGGTCGTCGACCGGGAGGTCGTGGGCCCAGGTCGGGGCGAGGGCCTTGATGCGGGCGCCGCGCCACTGCCACGCGCTCCACAGCACGGGCCACAGGATCGGCGCGGTCGGGCCGCCGATGACCAGCCGGTCGCGCCACAGGGTGCGGCCGGGCTCGCCCGGCGCCGGTGAGATCGCCATCTGGTGGTCCCAGACGTCGAGGCTCGACAGGGGGCCGGTGAGGGGGATGCCGCTGTCGCGGAAGATCCGCACCTTTCCGGCGGGTTCGTCGACCTCGCGTTCGCTCACGTGGATGAGCTGCCGCCCCGCCGGGACCTTGCCGAGCGCGGCGAGCTGCACCGGCACGTCGTCCCCGGGAGACCACGACGTCGGCAGGCCGTTCGGCACCATCGGCTCGAGGTCCAGCAGCGGCCCATAGAGCTCGGCCACGGCCCGGGGGGAGTGAACGGCCCGCCACGCGGCATCCGGATCGCAGTCGATGACCAGCTTCAGCAGGATGCGCATGCTCCAGTCTCCCACCGCCGCCCGCGCCGGGGCCCGGGCTCGTCGGCTCATCCGTGCGTTCCCGGGCGACCTGGCGGCCCTATCTCGCCCAGTTGTGCCGACGCGCGCGCCGCCCCGCCGTCACCGCCGCCCGCGCCGCGCCCTACGCTGGACGGATGCCCGGGCACCCCTTCGACCAGTCCTCGTACCAGGTGCGCTTCGAGTGGGGCGCCGACGGACTCGCGCGCCTCGCGCCGGCCGACGTCACCGTGGTGGTGGACGTGCTGCGCTTCTCGTCGACGGTGATCCAGGCGGTCGAGCGCGGTGAGACGGTGGCGCTGGATGCCGCGGCCCGCGCACACTCGCTGAACGGCGCCGTCGTCGCCCAGGCTGCGCGTGGCCTCGTGCTGCTCGGCGGGCTGCGCAACAGGGCCGCCGTCGCGCGGGCGATCCTGGCCGAGCAGGAGCGCCGCGGCGCGCGGACCAGCATCGCCGTGATCGCGTGCGGCGAGCGCACGTCCGCCGCCGATGGCGCGTCTCTCCGATTCGCGGTGGAGGACCTCCTCGGCGCCGGCGCAGTGATCGACGCGCTCGCCGACCTCGGAATCGACCACTCCTCACCCGAGGCCGCCGTCGCCGGAGAGGGCTTCCGCTCCCTGCGCGGCGCGTCGAAGCACCTGCTGACCGCGAGCGGCTCGGGCCGCGAACTCGAACGGGCCGGGAGGCGCGACGAGGTGCTGGCCGCCGCGGCGGTGGACGCGGCATCCGTCGTCCCCGTCCTGCGGGACGGCGTCTTCGCGGCGCTTTAGGCGTCGCCCGGAGCGCGCCGAATCGCGGAGATGTGCAGGATCACGGATTCCTCTCGCGCGTCCGATCCGTCATCGTGCACATCGACGCATTTCTGCACGCGACATGCGCGGCATCCGCGGCGGTATCCGCGAAAACCCTCCGCGCCCGCGCTCCGCTCAGCGCGGGGTCATCGCTGCGAGCCGGGTCGCCGACGTGATCTCACGGCGGGTCCAGGTGAAGGCGAAGCGCTCGTCGAACCGCGGCGCGCACTTCGCGCACGACGTGGGACGGGTCGCGCGGCGATGCCGGTAGGCCACGTGGCCCGACGGGCACA
>NZ_JAYRDE010000152.1:0-5262 GCF_041909575.1 Microbacterium sp.
ATCGCCGCCGAGCTCGAGCGGCTCGGCCTGCTCGCCCGCCAGGCGGCGAGCAGCGACCGCTTCATCGCGTCACCGCCCGCAGTGGCGCTGCGTCCGCTGCTGCTCGAGCGGGAGCGCGGGCTGACCCGCGCGCACGAGGCGCTCGTGGAGCTGAACGACCTCTACCGTCACTCGGCCGAGCAGCGCAGCGTGGCGGACGTCGTCGAGGTCGTGCTCGGTGACGACGCGGTGCGACAGCGCGTCGCGCAGCTCCAAGCAGCGGCGAGCGAGCAGGTGCGGGTGCTCGTGCTCAACGAGATCGCGTTGGTGAGCGGCGAGGAGAACGTCGAGGAGGACCGGGCCCTCGCGCGGGGCGTGCGGTATCGCGTGATCGTCGAGAGCGCGGTGCTCGAGCGTCCGGGCTTCCTCGCCGCTGCACGCGAGATGGCCGAGATCGGCGAGGAGGTGCGCGTGCTGCCGACCCTTCCCACGCGCATGTTCATCGCCGACGATCAGATGGCGCTCGTGCCCATGCGGGCGCATTCGCCCGAGGAGGGCTTCGGCGCGCTGCTCATCCATCCCAGCGGCCTGCTGGATCTGGTGATCTCGATCTTCGACGAGTACTGGCGCTCGGCGGCCGAGTTCCTTCCGATCGCCGCCGTCCAGACCACCGAGGACGTCGACCGGGACCTGCTGCGACTGCTGCTGCTGGGAGTGACGGATGCCGCGGCTGCGACGCAGCTGGGAATCTCGGTGCGCACCGTCCAGCGCCGGGTCGCCGATCTGATGGAGGTCGCGGGCGTGACCACGCGGATGCAGCTCGGCGCGGAAGCGGTTCGCCGGGCCTGGGTCTAGCCGAGCCGCGCGTCAGCCGGCGTGGCGACGGGGGATCACGGGCACGACGGTCGCTCGCGCTCGATCGGGGAGCAGGTCCGGACGCATCGGCCGTTCCGATCGGACGGCCAGCGCGACGGCCTCGACGCGGGAGTGGACGCCCAGCTTGCCCAGCAGGTTCTGCATGTGCGCGCCGACGGTCTTGATGCTGATCCCGAGGACTGTCGCGACCTGCTTCTGTGTGAGTCCGTCCGCGGTGAGAGCGAGCACCTGCTGCTCCCTGCCGGTGAGGGAGGAGAGCCGTCGCAGTCCCGCGGTGGCCGTCGACTCCCGGCGCGTGCGCTCCACGAGCCGGCGCACGCGCGCCAGGAGCTCCTCGGCGTCCATCGTCTCGGCGGCGTAGTCGTCGGCGCCGATGAGGAACCCTGCGACCACGTCGGCGGGGGTCGTCCGGTCCGCCGACACCAGGATGACTGCGGCATCCGGACCGTATCGATCGCGCAGCTCGTGCAGCAGCGCGCAGCCGCCGTGCTCGACCTCCAGGATGGCGACGGCCGGCGCTCGCGCACCGAGCCGGATCGAGGCATCCGCTGCGCTGGCGAAGCTCTGCGCGCGCAGGTTCAGGCGCGCCAGCAGCCTGGCGTAGTCCGCTCGCACGTGGTCGCGTGCGACCACCAGCGCGTACTCGTCGTCGTTGTTCCCCACGGCCCCCTCCTGCCCGTGCTTCCCGCACGTCAGGACTACCTAGGGATGAATCCCCAGCCCCGGTTCGTAGTTCACCCGATAGTCGCCTTCATCGGCGGTTCCTAGCCTAAAGCCATCCTCGCGGGAGCAAAAGGCGCGTCGGGCGCCGGGGGACGATGGCCGCGGTCTGGGGAGTCGCGGCCATCGTCGTGTTCACACGCCGGTTCAGCCGTGTCGTTCGGCGACGGTTCAGCCCGCCGGGTCAGCCGGCTGCGTTGAACCAGTCGCGTCGCCGCTGCGCCTCGTCGGCCGGTTCGCCGGGGTCGGAGGTGTCGTGGTCGACGAGGCATCCGTCCTCCAGGGGCACGAAGCGGAGGCAGACGTCGCACAGTGCGCGGCCGTGCGGGTAGCCGTCGGGCGCGGGGGCGGCGGGCGCGGCCGGCCGTCCCGATCCGGCGCAATGGAGCGGGTCGGCGGAGGCATCCGTCCACATGATCGTCCGGTTCCGGTGGAGGCCCGCGTGATCGAGTGGCCGCGTGCAGCGACGGCCCTGGCTGCGGCTGCGGCAGAAGGCGACGGTCTCGGTCACGAGCGCGCCCGGGGGATGAAGCGCGGCACCCAGCGCACGAAGGCGACCGCGCCGAGCAGGCCGATCACGCCGACCGCGCCGGTCGCGACCGAGAGGGTGGAGACGGCGGCGATCCCGGAGACGAGGAGGGGCGAAACTGCGCCGCCGGCATCGGTGAGGGTGCGCCACGATCCGAGGAAGGGGGCGGGGTCGGCCTTCGGTGCGACGTCCGCGCCGAGAGTGAGCAGGATGCCGCTGGACAGGCCGTTGCCCACGCCCAGGACCGCGGCGAACATCGCGAACCACATCGCGTTCTGTGCGGAGTCGTGGGTGAAGGCGAGTGCGATGAATCCTGCGCCCATGAGGAGCATTGCAGGCAGCGCCGCCCAGAGGCGGCCGAACCGATCCATGACCTGGCCGCTCGCGTAGAAGAGGGCGAAGTCGATGGCGCCCGAGATGCCCACGACGAGCGCGATGGTCTGCGCGTCGAGGCCGATGGACACGCCCCACAGCGGCAGCACGACCTGGCGGGCCGAGCGCACGGCGGCGAGGGACGCGGCGGCGAGCCCGAGTCGGGAGAGGACGCGGCGGAAGTGCCACATCGTGCGGAAGACACCGGCGCGCCGTCCGTCAACGCCGGGCGCGACGCGCAGGGAGGCGGTGATCGTCTCGCCCGTGTCTTCGGCGAAGTCTGGGGCTGCCGGGCGCGGCGGACTCGCGTGTGCGGCGGCGGTCGTGGCGGCGATCGCGGAGTCGGGATCGGGGCCGAGAAGCACCAGCAGGATCGTCGCGACCAGGCACGCGGCGAAGAACCAGATCGCGGCGTGCTCGTCGCCGAACACGGCCAGGAGTCCGGCCGCGACGAACGGGCCGATGAACATGCCGAGGCGGAACGTCCCGCCCAGCAGTGACAGTGCCCGTGCGCGGAACGCCAGGGGGACGCGCGTCGTCATGAACGAGTGGCGCGCGAGACCGAAGGCGGCCGCGCAGAAGCCGATGAGGAAGACGGATGCCGCGAACACGCCGAGCGACGGGGCGACGGCGAGTGCGATCGCGCCACCGAGCGAGAGCAGGCCGGCGACGGCCATCGTCAGTCTCTCGCCGATGCGGGCGACGGCCCACCCGGCGGGGATGTTGCCGCACAGCTGCCCGACAACGAGGGCGGATGCGACGAGGGCTGCGGTGGCCACATCGGCGCCCAGCTGAGCCGCGATGACGGGGATGAGCGGGATGACGGCGCCCTCGCCGAGCGCGAAGAGCACCGTGGGTCCGTAGATCATCGGGGCGAAGCGCCAGAGCACATCCCGGACGGCGGGGGAGTCCGGGCGTTCGCTCACGTCCATCCACGTTAGTCTGGAGTGTCATGCTCGAGCTCGATCTGTCCGCCGATATCCAGGCCCTGCGCTCCACGTTCGCCGACATCAAGGCGGTCGTGGACGTCGAGGCGCTCACCCAAGAGATCGCGCGACTGAGCGAGGAGGCCGGCGCCCCTGATCTGTGGGACGACGTCGAGAAGGCTCAGAAGATCACGAGCGCGCTCAGCCATCGTCAGTCGGCGCTCAAGCGCATCACCGACATCGAGCAGCGTCTCGACGACCTCGATGTGCTCGTCGAACTCGCCAACGAGATGGACGACGAGGACTCGGCCGAAGAGTCGCGGCACGAACTGGCCGAGCTCGAGGACATCATCAGCCAGCTCGAGGTGCAGACCCTGCTCGACGGCGAGTACGACGACCGCTCTGCGGTCGTGACGATCCGCTCCGGCGCCGGTGGCGACGACGCCACGGACTTCGCCGAGATGCTCATGCGCATGTACCTGCGCTGGGCGGAGCGCCACAAGTACCCCGTGAAGGTCATGGACACGTCGTACGCCGAGGGTGCGGGCATCAAGTCCGCGACCTTCGAGGTCGACGCCCCGTACGCGTACGGCACGTTGTCGGTCGAGGCCGGAACGCATCGCCTCGCGCGGATCAGCCCGTTTGGATCCGCCGACAAGCGCCAGACGAGCTTCGCCGCCGTCGAGGTCATCCCCGTGATGGAGGAAGCCGTCGAGGTCGACATCCCCGAGGGTGACATCCGGGTCGACGTCTTCCGGTCCTCCGGTCCGGGCGGCCAGTCGGTGAACACCACGGACTCCGCCGTCCGGCTCACGCACATCCCGTCGGGCATCGTCGTGTCGATGCAGAACGAGAAGTCGCAGATCCAGAACCGCGCCGCCGCGATGCGGGTGCTGCAGACCCGCCTCCTGCTGCTCAAGCGTGAGGAAGAGGCTGCCAAGAAGAAGGAGCTGGCCGGTGTCATCACCGCCAGCTGGGGCGACCAGATGCGCTCCTACTTCCTGTACGGCCAGCAGCTCGTGAAGGACCTGCGCACCGGGCACGAGGTCGGCAACCCCGCGATCGTCTTCGACGGGGATCTCGACGGATTCATCTCGGCCGGAATTCGGTGGCGCAAGCGCAAGGACGACGACGACTGACCCACGGCGGCTCCTCGCGCCGCCTGGGGGTCAGGCCGATTCCCGGTTCTCCTGGATCATCACCGGCGACGCATGGATGCACATGATCCGCAGGCGACCGATGCCCGTGTTGGTGAACCCGTGCCACGTGTCGGCGGGGACCACGGCCGTGTCGCCGGCATGCGCGATCACGGTGTCGTCCCCCATGCGGATGGTCGCCTCGCCCTCGATGACGAGCCAGGTTTCGGTGTAGGGGTGGCGATGCAGGCCTGGTCCCATGCCGGGGTCGTTGTCGACGTAGAAGAACGACACGCCTGAACCGTGACGCTCGCCCTCGAATCGCATGGTGCGTGAGGTTCCGATGAGGAGTTCGGTCGCGGGAATCGGCTGCGCGGTCATGCTCCTATGCTCACCGGATGCCTGCGGCGTCGCCACCCTCGCGCCGGGAGTGTCGTTCTGGGTCGGGTCTGAGGGGTGGGGCGGCTCGGCCCGTGTCCGGTGAGTAGCTCGCGTCGTCAGAAGGGTGCGTCGGATGCTCCGGCGTCGGATGGCCGGAAGTGGGGGGTGGGTCGTTCGGGGTTGACGCGGTAGCGTCTGCCGGTGGGTGAGGTCCAGAGGAGTGCGCCGCCGGTGTGGGGGATGTGGTGGACGGTCCAGCCGCCGTGGTGTTTGACGGTGTGGTGTCCGGTGCATAGCGGGGCGTGGTTGGTGAGGGCGGTGGGTCCGCCGTGTTCCCAGGCGA
>NZ_JAYRDE010000153.1:0-5246 GCF_041909575.1 Microbacterium sp.
CAGCGGCTCCGCGAGCGGGGATCGACCTCCGTGCCCGTCACCAGAACGGTGGCCGAGGCGTCCGCTCTCCCGCCGTCGTCGTCGGCGACGGCGGCGCGCACCCTGCCGATGCCGGGCTCGTCGAATCGCAGCTCCGTGCTTCCGACCGCCGAGACGGGGGCGACGCCGGTCGCGCTGAGCGGGGCGTCGGGCGCGGCGCCGTCGTGCAGGAAGGTGCGTCCGAGTCCGTTCGACCACGTGAGGATCAGGTCGTCCGAGCCGGGATCGGCCGCGTGCGCCGCGACGCGCGCGACGTCGCCGCTCGCGATCACCGCGTGTCGACCGCCCGGGAACGCCACGGAGTCGGAGACCTCGAGCCGGAGGGTCGGGTCGGCGTTCCCGATGGGCATCGCGACGGCGTGCGCTCCGGCTCCGCCGTCGTCGTCCGTGATCGTGACGACGACGGGGTAGTCGCCGTCGTCGCCGTATCCGTGGCGCACTCCGGCGGCGAGCTGGGCGATCGAGGCGGCCTGCTCGGGCGTGCCGTCGCCCCAGTCGATGCGAGCCGACAGCTCACCATCGCCGGGATCGGACGCCGTTGCGCGGATGACGCCCACGCCGCCCTCCTCCGCCCCCTCGGCGACCGCATGGACCGTCGGCGGCACGTTGCGCACGACGTCGGGCTCCGCGGCCGTGGGGACCACGGCGCCTCCGTCCAGCGCGAACCGGTAGCTCCCGTCCGATGCGGCAACGGCGTCGCTCGCCACGATCGCCGGCGCCTCGAAGCGGACGCCGGCCGCTGCGGCGCCGCCGACGATGACGACGGCGGCTGCCGCCGATCCCAGCGCGGCCACCGCCGCGCTCGCGCGCAATGCGCGCATCCCCCACATGCGTGACACGTCTCCCCAGTCCCCTTTCGTGCTGCCGCGATGCGACAGACGTCAGAACGACCGAGGGCGTGGCCCGGATGCGCCCCCACGACGCATGACCGGCGCCCCCACGCCGTTCTCCCCTATGGGCACGGTACGCCCCGAACCCGGAATGCGCCAGAGGCCGGGGAGGATGCTCCGCCACCGTCGCAGCCCCGTGACAGACTGAGCGGCATGATCGTGCCCCCGGATCTGTTCTCGCTCGCGATGTCGGTGTTCCTGTTCCTGACGCTGAGCGGTGCGCTCGTGCTCGTCGTCCTCAGCACGCGGAACCCGCGCGAGATCCCGCTGCTCCTCGCCGGCGGACTGGTCGTGCTCACGCTCGTCGTGGTAGTGGTCCTGCCTGTGGAGCTCCCCGTCATCGGTGCCATCGTGATCGCGCTGCTCGGCGTCGCGCTGGCGGGCGTGGGCGGCAGCCCGGTGACGCGGCGGGTGCTCGAGGTGGCGACGCACGGGCGGGTCCCGGAAGGCGACAACGGCGGGATCATGCTGCGCCCCGCGGCGGTGCCGGGCATCGTCGCGGATGACGCCCCGGCGCGCGAGGTGCTGCGCGGCGGCACCACGATCGGCTACCTCGAACGGCTGGGCGTCGCGCTGGCGATCGTCGTCGGCTTTCCTGAGGCGATCGCGGTCGTCGTCGCGATCAAGGGCATCGGCCGCTTCTCGGAGCTCGCCGCCGCCGAGGCCCGCGAGCGCTTCATCATCGGCACACTGGCGAGCCTGCTGTGGGCCTGCGTCGTGGCCGGCGTCGTGCGGCTCGCCATCTGGTGAGCATCTCGCGCTGACGGCCGAGCGGGACTGTCAGAGCCCGAGCGCGTGCGCCGCGGCCTGGACGCGCTCGACGAGTTCGACCCGCTGCTCCGCGACGCGGACGGGAGCCGTCCCCCCCGCGCCGGTGCGGCTCGCGACGGACCCCTCGACCGTCAGAACCTCGCGCACCTCCGGGGAGAGAGCCGGAGACACCGACGCCAGCTGCTCGTCGGACACCTCGTGCAGCTCGATGCCGTTCTCCTCGCACACCCGCACGAGGTGACCGGAGATCTCGTGCGCGTCGCGGAACGGGACCCCCCGCTTGACGAGCCACTCCGCCACATCGGTCGCGAGAGAGAAGCCCTGCGGCGCCAGTTCCGCCATCCGGTCGGTGTGGAAGTGCAACGTCGCGACCATCCCCGCGAACGCGGGGAGGACCGTCTCGAGGGTGCGGACGGAGTCGAACACCGGCTCCTTGTCCTCCTGCAGATCGCGGTTGTAGGCGAGCGGCAGCGCCTTAAGGGTCGCGAGGAGTCCGGTGAGATTGCCGATGAGCCGTCCGGACTTTCCGCGGGCGAGCTCGGCGATGTCGGGGTTCTTCTTCTGCGGCATGATGCTCGAGCCCGTGGAGTATCCGTCGTCGAGGGTGACGAAGCGGAACTCCCGCGTGTTCCAGAGGATGATCTCCTCGGCCAGGCGCGACACGTCGACGCCGATCATGGCCGCGATGAAGGCGAACTCCGCCACGACGTCGCGCGCGGCGGTGCCGTCGAGGGAGTTCTCCGCCGGGCGGGCCAGTCCCAGCTCGCGCGCGACGAGCTGCGGGTCGAGTCCGAGCGTCGAGCCTGCGAGCGCTCCCCCGCCGTACGGCGAGACGGAGGCGCGCGCCGACCAGTCCCGCAGCCGCTCGAGGTCGCGCACCAGCGGCCAGCCGTGGGCCTGGAGGTGGTGGGCGAGGAGGACGGGCTGGGCGTGCTGCAGGTGGGTACGGCCGGGCATCACCGCGTCGGGGTGCGCCTCGGCCTGCGCGACGAGGGCGTCGACCAGGCGCAGCACCTCCCGGGCGATCGTGCGTGCGTGGTTCAGCAGGTACATGCGCACGAGCGTGGCGATCTGGTCGTTCCGGCTGCGCCCGGCGCGGAGCTTGCCGCCCAGCTCGGGGCCGACCGTGCGGATCAGCGCCTGCTCGAGCGCGCCGTGCACGTCCTCGTCGGTCGGCGCAGGGCGCAGCGTGCCGTCGGCGACGGCACGCGCGAGGACGTCGAGTCCTGCGTGCATCGCCGTCTCCTCGTCCGCGGTGAGGTATCCGGCGGCGGCGAGAGCCTTCGCGTGGGCGTGGGAGCCCGCGATGTCGTAGAGGGCGAGGTCCCAGTCGAAGTGCGTAGAGCGACTCAGCTCCGCCAGCTCCGGTGACGGTCCCGTCGTGAAGCGGGCGCCCCAGAGTGCGCCCTCGTTGGTTCCGTCGCCCTTGCTGTCGCTCACCGGTCCAGCCTAGCGACGGCGGGACCGGCGACGAGGCGCGATGACCGGTCGACGACCCACTCGAGCGGCCCGCGGCCGATGAGCAGCGCCCACGCCGTGCAGAGTGCGACGGTCGACAGCGCGAGCGGCCAGAACGGCTCCAGTTCGCGGAATCCTGCGAGGTCTCCGGCTCGGCCGAGGACGACGGTCGCTATCGCAGCCCACACCAGGAGCTGTCCGACGTACGCCGTCAGCGGCATGGCGCCCACCGCCCGCAGCGGCAGCGCCACCCAGACGAGGACGGTGCGGCACGCCAGCAGACACGCGGCCAGGACGGCGAGCGCGAATCCGCCCGAGCCGATCACCTCCAGGAGGCCGCTCGAGTGCGGCCGGGCGGTCCACAGGGCGGCCAGGAACGAGGAGCGCTCGTCCGCCTCGGTCACGCCGATGGCGGCATCCGTCCCATACCCCACGATCGCGAGCGCCGCACCGGCGCCGAGCATCCACAGCTGCACGCGCGTGCGACGGATGCCGGCCCTCGCCACCCCCATCCCCGCGACGAGGAAGGCGATCCACGTGGTGAAGGGATAGTGCCAGCCCAGCGCGAGCGAGAGCGCGTCGCCGGTGACGGTGCGCCACAGCGGCAGGTCGTCCAGTGCCACCTGCACCACGGGCATCACGACCGCAAGCGCCCCGGCGAGGACGAGGAGGGTCCGCGCGCCCAGAGCGACCAGCGGCACCGCCAGGAAGAACAGCAGGGCGTACGCGGGGAGGATCACGAAGACGGGCACGCCGGTGAGGATCAGCAGGATGCCGAGCACCCACAGGATCACCGCGCGGACGACGAGCCGCCGCCGGGCGGTGCGCAGGTCCTCGCCCGACGGAGGGGTGCGACCGCCGGTCGCCAGACCGATCGACACACCGGCGAGCGTGGCGAACAGGATCGACGACCGGCCTTCGACGACGGCGACCCAGGTGGAGGCATCCGTCCAGCTGAACGGGTCGCGGATCCACAGGAGATGGGCGGCGAACATCCCCAGCACGGCGAGGCCGCGCGCCAGGTCCACCCCGGTCACGCGCGCGGGGCCGTTCAGGCGCGCCCAGCGCGACGCGAGCCAGCCGGACGCCGGCTGCGTGCCGGGATCGCTCACGCCCGCACGGCCTTCGTCAGTCCTGCCGCAGCAGCCACACGAGGAGCGCCTTCTGGGCGTGCAGGCGGTTCTCTGCCTCGTCCCACACGACGCTCTGCGGCCCGTCGATCACCTCGGCGTCGACCTCGTACCCGCGGTCGGCGGGGAGGCAGTGGATGAAGATCGCATCGTCCTTGGCGAGCGCCATGAGCTCGGTCGTGACCTTGTAGCCGCCCAGGTCGCGCAGGCGAGCGAGCTTCTCCTCCTCCTTGCCCATCGAGACCCAGGTGTCGGTGACGATGACGTCGGCGCCGGCCGCCGCCTCGTTGGGGTCGGTGTAGAGGGCCACCGAACCGCCGGTCTCGGCGGCGCGGCGATCGGCGTCGGCGATCACGTCCTCGCGGGGCGCGTACGCCTCCGGTGAGGCCACGCGCACGTGCATCCCCGCGGTGACCCCCGCAAGCACGTACGAATGGGCCATGTTCGACATGCCGTCGCCGAAG
Source organism: Microbacterium sp. (assembly GCF_041909575.1). Lineage (GTDB taxonomy): Bacteria > Actinomycetota > Actinomycetes > Actinomycetales > Microbacteriaceae > Microbacterium. Next base: position 4,753 of record NZ_JAYRDE010000153.1, read on the forward strand.
AAGGCCAGCGTCAGCCCGGCGAGCTCGCCCTTGTGCTCCTTGATCGTGAGCAGGTCGGCCAGCAGCTGGCACGGATGGAAGTCGTCGCTCAGCGCGTTGATGACGGGAACCCGCGTTCCCTCGGCCATCTGCTCGAGCCCGGCCTGCGCATACGTGCGCCACACGATCGCCGCCACCTGACGTTCGAGGACCCGGGCGGTGTCGGCGGGCGTCTCCTTGCCGCCGAGCTGGCTGTTGGCCGTCGAGATGATCAGCGGCGACCCGCCCAGATCGGCGATGCCGACGGCGAACGACACGCGTGTGCGCGTCGACGACTTGTCGAAGATCACCGCCACCGTCTGCGGGCCTTCGAGGGTCTTCAGCTTCCAGCGGTCCTTCTTGAGCGCGACGGCGAGGTCGAGGATCTCCTCCTGCTCGGCCTGGGTCAGGTCGTCGTCGCGCAGCAGGTGGCGGGTCGTGCGGGAACCTCCGTGGATGTCTCGATCAGCAGCGCA
>NZ_JAYRDE010000154.1:0-5137 GCF_041909575.1 Microbacterium sp.
GACAGTTCCACGAGCCCGAGCACGACGGCGTTCTCGCGGTCGGGGGAGAGGAACTCCACGCCGAAGAGGTAGTCCAGGGCGCCGTGGATGTCCTCGACCTCGGGAGGCAGGATCGAACCCACCTCGCCGCTCGCATCGGAGAAGACCGCGACCGCGGTGTCGAGCAGCAGGCGATCGCGGTTGCCGACGAAGTGGCGGACGTGCCCGCGGGACATGCCGGCGGTGTCGGCGATGCGGTCGAGCGTCGCACCGCGGATGCCGTGCTCGGCGATGGTCGACATCGTCGCGTCGAGGATCTGCTCGCGGCGCTCCACGGCGACGGAAGGGCGTGCCATCGGCTGTTCTCCTCTCGTCCGAGCGCCGGCCGGAACTCGACCTCACTCGCGATTGTAACGACGCGGTTAATTGTAGTCTAGTCGGACTTGACTAACTTGTGTCGATGCTTCTAACGTGGCGTCACACCGCAGGGCGATCCGGCCCGCGGCGCCCCGAAGGAGTGACATGCCCGACGTCCTGCGCATCCCCCCGATGCCGGAGAGCCCGCTCTCGTTCGCGGCACGGATCCGCGCGACCGACGGCGTGCTCCTCGCGACCGACGTCTATCTGCCGGGCGCCCCGGACGACGCCGACACCACACCCGGTGATACGGTGCTCATCCGCCTCCCGTACGACAAGTCGGGGGTCTACTGCTTCATCCCGCTCGTCGCCGAGTACTTCATGAACCACGGCTACCGCGTGGTCGCTCAGGACGTGCGCGGCAAATTCCGCTCCGAAGGGGACGCGCTCCTCTTCGTCAACGAGGTCGAGGACGGCCGCGCGACGATCGACTGGATCATCGCGCAGGAGTGGTCCAACGGCCGCGTCGCGATGTGGGGCGACAGCTATTACGGCTACACGCAGTGGGCCGCCGCGGCGAGCGGCCACCCGGCGCTCAAGGCCATCTCTCCTCGCGTGACGGGAACCATGCTCGGCGAGCCGGTGCGGCGCGACGCGGCCGACCGCGTCCGCCCGGTCGAGTGGGGCGTGACCTACCTGTACCCGCTCACGCAGTTCTTCGACAACGACATGGTGCTGTGGGAGCCGGACTGGTCCCGGCGCGACTTCGCCGCGCAGGCCGAGGAGTTCATCGCCCAGGTCGGCTACCGCGGCCTCTCCTACGACCAGTGGTACCCCCGGCCCGTGCATCTGCGCCGCTTCCCGGCGGGCGATCCCTTCGCCGGACGCTCGGTGCCCGTGCTCCACACGATCGGCTGGTGGGACAACTGCGCCCCACTGTCGTGGGCGGATGTCGAGCGGATCAAGTCCCACCCGAACTGGGACGCCCACCACTATCTGCGCATCGAGCCGATGGACCACGAGAGCTTCGAGCTCCTCGACGCCGACGAGGATCGCGTCGCGGAACGCAGCGACGACCAGATCCGCGCCCTCCTGCCCCGCACGCTGGATCCGACCCTCGCCTTCTTCGAGGTGTTCGTCCGCGGCAACGGCTCACCCGCGGATCTCCCCCGCGTCGCCTGGAACCTCGCCGGCACGACGGGGATGCGCGCGAGCGCGGCGTGGCCGCCGTCCGGCACCCGCGCGATCGAGCTCTTCGCGACCGACGGCGGGCGGCTGTCGACCGCGCGTCCTGCCAAGGCGGCGACCCTGCAGTGGATCCACGACCCCGACGATCTCGTCCCGTCGAGTGTTCCGGATGCCTTCTCCTACCTGCTGCACAAGCCCGATGAGGCGCCCATCGGCGACCGCACCGACGTGCTCCGCTTCGACTCCGAGCCGCTCGCGGTCGACGCCGACCTCGCCGGCCCGGTGACGGCACGGGCACGCGTCTCGTCGGACGGCCCGATCATGGACCTCTTCGTGAGGGTCCTGGATGTCGCGCCCGACGGCACGGCGCTGCGGATCGCACGCGGTCAGCTCCAGCTGCTGGACGCGCATCGTCCCGAGACGCTCGAGCTCGATCTCGGGCACATCGGGTACCGCCTCCGCGCGAGGCACCGCCTGCGCGTGCACGTCAGCAGCAGCGACTACCCCGAGTTCCTGCCGCAGACGGGAACGGGTGCCGATCCCTGGACGTGGGGCCAGACCCGCGCCAACACCCAGTCGCTCGTCGTCGGCGGCGCCGACGCGTTCGCCCTCACCCTCACCGTTCTCGAAGGAGAGATGCCATGATGCTCGAGCCCACCCTGGAGTTCGTGTTCGAGATCCGCGCTCGGATCGAGCCGGACCTCCACATCGGACGCGGTCCCGACGAGAAGCTCTCGTTCACGCCGATCTCCGGTGGCACCGTCGCCGGGCCGCGCCTGAACGGCGAGGTGCTCAGCGGCGGAGGCGACTGGGCCGTCGAGCGCTTCGGCACCGCCCAACTCGAGGCGCGCTACCTGCTCCGCGCCGACGACGGCGCCGTGATCGACATCCTCAACCGCGGGTACTTCCGCGCCACCGCCGGGCAGATCGCCCGCATGGAGGGCGGCGAGGACATCCCCGAGGACGAGGCCGGGCTCTACTTCCGCACCGCCCCGGTGTTCCAGACGGATGCCCCGCAGCACCGCTGGCTCGCCGAGAACCAGTTCATCGGCATGGCCCGCGACGATGACGGCCATGTCGCCGTGCGCGTCTTCCTGCTCCACTGACCCCTTACCCACCCACCCGAATCACCACCGATCCGAACGGACCATCACCATGAAGAGAATCGGAATCGCCGCAGTCACCGTCGCCTGCGCGTCACTCCTCGTGCTCACCGCCTGCACCGCCCGAGACAGCGGCGGCGGGGGTGACACAGGCAACGGCGAGATCACGCTCGTCGATGCCCAGCCCGCCGGCACCCAGCCCGTCGACGAGGTCACGTGGGCGATCGTCGAGGGCGAGCCCGCGACGCTCAACCCCGCCAACTCGGCCAACCTCATCATCCCGAACCTGTGCGACAACCTGCTGTCGCTGCAGCCCGACTTCTCGATCGCGCCCGGCATCGCCGAGACGGCGGAGTACGTCGACCCCACGACCTTCGTCATCACCCTGCGGGACGACGTCACGTTCTGGGACGGCAGCCCCGTCACGGCCGACGATGTGGTGTTCAGCCTGCAGCAGAGCATGAACCCGGCATCGCAGTGGTTCGGGGCCTTCGCGCTGGTCGTGCCCGACCCGGCCGTCGGCATCGTTGCGACCGGACCGAACGAGGTCACCGTGCGCTTCGTGGCGCCTGACTCGACATTCCGCGACGCGCTCGCCGGCCAGGGAGCAGCCGTCATGCAGAAGGCGTTCGGAGAAAGAGTGGGGGATGCCGTCGGCACCGCCGATGCGGGCCTGATGTGCACCGGACCCTACAAGCTCGAGGAGGGCGGCTGGACCCCGGGCGGCGAGATCGTCACCACCGCCAACGAGGACTACTGGAACGGCGCGCCCCTCGTGAAGCAGCTGACGTACACGTTCGTCTCGGACGGCTCGACGCTCACCACCGCGCTCACGCAGGGTGAGATCGACGGCGCCATCAATGTGCCGCCGTCGTCGCGCGCGGCCTTCGAGGGCGACGGCGCCGGCGCCCTCACCGTCGGACCCTCGACCGCGTCGTACAGCTTCGGCCCGGCGTCTTCGACGAGCGCCGCCGCCAACCCCGACATCCGCCGTGCTCTGAGCATGGCGATCGACCGGGAGAAGTACCTCGAGACGGTCGTGAACGGTCTCGGCTATGTCCAGAAGACGATGGTTCCGGAGTTCTCCTTCCAGTCCATGGAGGCGGCATCCGTCTACGAAGCGGGCTACGAGGCGCTGGCGGCGCCGGAGGTCGACATCGAGGGAGCGAAGGCGCTGGTGGAGCAGAGCGGCGAGGACCTCAGCGTGCCGCTCGTGGTGGCCGTGCCCGCCGGGGCCAAGCAGTTCCTGCAGACCGCCACCATCATGCAGAGCGCCGGGGCCGAGATCGGGCTGGACATCGAGATCAACGAGATGCAGGCATCCGACTTCGGCGCCCTGTTCTACGACCCGACCACGCGTGAGGGCGTCGACTTCGTCGCCACGCAGGGCTACCTCGAGACGCCGGGAGTGCTGGGCTACCCGTCGCTGTTCCTGCTCCCCGCTGACCTCGGCGGCATCTTCAACTGGAGCGGGTACGACGACCCCGAGGTCACCGCGCACATGACGGCCGCGCGCAGCGCCACCGACGCGCAGACCGCCGCGGACGAGTTCGTCGCCGCGCAGGAGATCTTCGCGCCGGACTACCTGCAGGTGACCCTGGCCGGCACGTACCAGCTCACCTATCTCAACGAGGACCTCACCGGGGTCGTCACCTCGATCGCGGCCTACAACAGCCCCTGGGCGCTGCACCTCGGCGGCAAGTGACCGATCCAGCGGGACGATAGGACCAGACGAAGGAAGGAGGACAGAGGACGTGAACCCGCTCACCCGCACGCTGCTCGGACGGCTCGGCGGCCTGGTGCTGACGCTGTTCCTCGCGAGCGTCGTCATCTTCTCGGCGGTGCTGCTCACCGGCGACCCGATCGCCGCGCTCGCGGGCGGGGCGAAGCCGACGCCCGAGCTCATCGCGCAGATCAGGGCCGAGTACCACCTCGACGACCCCGTCTGGGCCCGGTACTGGGAGTGGCTGAGCGGCGTCTTCCGAGGCGACTTCGGCCGGTCCTTCATCTACAAGACCGATGTCGTCCTGCTCGTGGCCCCCCGCTTCGGCGTCACGCTGCAGCTCGTGCTGCTGACCGTCGTCCTCATCGCGATCTTCGGAGTCGGGTCCGGCATCCTCGCTGCCACGCGCGGTGCCGCGACCGACCGAACGGTGGCGGTGCTCACGTCGCTCGGAATGGCGCTGCCCACCTTCGTCGTCGCGATCGTCCTCATCTGGATCTTCGCGAAGACCCTCGGATGGTTCCCGGTCTACGGGGCGGGTGAGGGCTTCTGGGATCGGCTGTGGCACCTCGTGCTCCCCGCGGTCTCGCTGGCGGTCCTCTTCATCGCGTACATCAGCCGCGTCACGCGCAGCGCCCTGGTCGGCCAGCTGCACTCCGAGCACGTCGACACGGCACGGGTGCGCGGCATCCCGCGACGGCGGATCTTCCGCGTGCACGTGTTCCGCAACGCGTCGCCGCAGATCCTCGCGATCTCGGGCACGACGATCGCGGGCCTGTTCGCGGCA
>NZ_JAYRDE010000155.1:0-5077 GCF_041909575.1 Microbacterium sp.
CGCAGATCCTCGGCATGGTCGACGGACTCAACGCGCACTCGCTCGTCGCGTGGCAGGACGCGTCGGAGCGCACCCGGATGCTGCTGCGTTCGGTCGAGGCGATGCTCGACCTCGACCCGGGCGCTCTCCTCGTGACGCTGCCCGCCTGACTGGCCGGGTTACGGTTGAGGACCACCCGACTCCAGGAGCGCCGCATGCCCCAGATCCTCGTCATCGTCGACATCCAGCGGGACTACTTCCCCGGTGGGGCGTACCCACTGGTGGGCGCGGATGCCGCAGCAGACAGGGCCGCCGTGCTCCTGGCGCACCACCGCAGCACCGGCGGCCGCGTGATCCACGTGCAGCACGAGAGCCGGGAGGAGGGCGCCGACATGCTCGTCCCGGGCACCCCCGGTGGAGAGATCGATGCGCGCGTCGCCCCGCTCGCCGGAGAGGCTCTGGTGCGCAAGACCCTCCCGAACGCCTTCCTCGGCACCCCGCTGCACGACCTGCTCGGCGGTGCCGAGGCATCCGATCTGCTCGTCGTGGGCATGATGAGCAGCATGTGCGTGGACGCCACCGTGCGCGCTGCGGCCGACCTCGGCTACGCCGTGACGGTGGCCGGCGATGCCTGTGCGGCCCCGGACCTCGAGTACGACGGTGCGCGGGTCGGCGGCGCGGACGTGCATGCGGCCTTCATGGCCGCACTCGCCTCGGCCTACGCCCGGGTGGTGCCGGTCGCCCGACTCGTCGGCTGAGAGCGTTCCCCGCAGGCGAGGTCGACACTAGATTCGTCTCGAGCGTCCCGGAGGGGGCGGCGGTGGGGGGTCCGATGAACACCGTGGCGCACATGCGAGACGACGTCTTCTTCGAGGGCGCCGACGCACCCCGCCGATTCAGCCGGTTCTGGCTGCTGCTGATCCTGTCGGGCGTCATCGCGGCGGCGGGCGTCGTCGCCGACTCCGACGCCACCGTCATCGGCGCGATGATCGTCGCGCCGCTGATGACCCCGATCCTCGGCATCGTGCTGGCGACGGTGCTCGGCGACCGGGCGAACCTGATCCGCTCGTGGGGGATGGTGTTCGCCGGCGGCGCCACCGCGATCGCGATCGGCTACGGCGTCGGGCTGCTCGTGGCGGCGCCGGTGGTCGCGGCGACCAACCCGCAGGTCGCCCAGCGTGTGGCCCCCGACCTCATCGATCTGCTGGCGGCGCTCGCGACGGGCGCCGTGGGAGTGATCGCGCTGGTGCGCTCCGACATCTCCGACACCCTTCCCGGGGTCGCGATCGCGATCTCGCTGGTGCCGCCGCTCACGGTCGTGGGGCTCACGCTGGAGTCGCAGGCGTGGGACCAGGCGCTGGGCGCCCTCCTCCTCTTCGCCACCAACGTCGCCGCCATCCTCGCCGCCGGAGTCGTGGTGCTGGCGATCTACCGCATCCGGGCGCGAGCGGATGCCGCCGCCGACCGTCCGGTCGGCGAGAAGCCGCCGTCGCCCCGGCGATCGATCGTGTTCATCGCGGTGACGCTGCTGATCATCGCCGTGCCGCTGACGGTGACGTCGCTGCAGTCGACCGAGCAGATCTCCCTCGAGGCGGACGTGCGCTCGGCCGTCGTCCCCTGGGCCGAGGACCACGGCTGGGACCTCGTCGGCGTGACCACGGACGGCGGCACCGCCGAGGTGACGCTGACCGGCTCGGTTGAGCAGCCCGACACCGACAGCCTCACCTCGGCGCTGGAGGATGCCGGCGTGGACCCCGCGCGCGTCACCGTGCAGTTCGTCCCCGCCTATGTCGTCGAGCTCGGCCCGTCCGAGTAGCCGGGCCCCGGCGGACCTGTCAAGCCCGTGCCGTCCGCCCGCGCGGACCCGCAGGCTCGAAGGGTCGCGGACTCGCGGCGCTGACGAGAGCGAGGAACGAGCATGGTCCGGTTCGGCTACACCCTGATGACGGAGCAGAGCGGACCGCGCGAGCTCGTGCACTACGCCCAGGCGGCCGAGGACGCGGGCTTCGACTTCGAGGTCTCGAGCGACCACTACTCGCCGTGGCTCACGAGCCAGGGCCACGCGCCGTACGCGTGGACAGTGCTGGGCGCCGTGGCGCAGGTCACCTCGCATGTCGACCTGATGACCTATGTCACGTGCCCGACCATGCGCTATCACCCGGCGGTCGTCGCCCAGAAGTCGGCCACGATGCAGCTGCTGTCCGAGGGGCGCTTCGTGCTGGGGCTGGGCTCGGGGGAGAGCCTCAACGAGCATGTCGTCGGGCAGGGCTGGCCGTCCGTGGACACGCGCCAGAGCATGCTCGAGGAGGCGGTCGAGATCATCCGCGAGCTCCACACCGGCGAGCTCGTCACGTTCGCCGGGGAATACTTCCGCGTCGACTCCGCCCGCGTGTGGGATGTGCCCGACGGCGGAGTGCCGATCGGGATCGCGGTGTCGGGCGGGGAGTCGATCGAGCGGTTCGCCCCGCTGGGCGACCACATGATCGCCGTCGCGCCGGACGGCGAGCTCGTGACCGGATGGGATGCCGCGCACGAGGGCTCGTCCCGCAAGATCGGCCAGGTGCCGATCTCCTGGGATCCCGACCTCGAGACCGCGGTCGATCGCGCCCATGACCAGTTCCGCTGGTTCGGGGGCGGCTGGCCCGTGAACGCGGATCTGCCCACTCCGGCCGGATTCGAGGCGGCCAGCCGGTTCGTGCGGACCGACGACGTGGCCGAGTCCATCGCGTGCGGGCCCGACCTCGACGAGCTCGCGGAGAGCGTCCGGCCGTTCCTCGAAGCGGGGTTCACCGACATCGCGATCGTCCAGATCGGCGACGAGCAGCAGGAGCGCTTCCTGGCCGAGGCGGCGGGTCCGCTGCTGGAGCGCGTGCGGGCCCTGGTCTGAGGGAACCGCCGTGCGCGGCATCCGTTCGGTATCGGTCGTGATCCCCGCGAAGGACGACGCGGTCGCGCTCGCCGGCTGCCTCACGGCGCTCGCCTCCCAGTCCCGCCCCGCCGACGAGGTGGTCGTCGTCGACAACGGTTCGAGCGACGACACCGCGCGGGTCGCCGTCCGCGCCGGTGCCCGCGTCGTCCGATGCGACCGGGACGGCATCCCGGCGGCGAGCGCGGCGGGCTACGACGCGGCGTCGGGCGACCTTCTGCTGCGGCTCGACGCCGACTGCCGTCCGTCGCCGGAGTGGATCGAGCGGATGCTGAATGCGTTCGAAGCGGATCCCGCCGTCGGTGCGATCACCGGCGGAGCGCGGTTCGTCGACGGGCCGCGGTGGCTGCGCGCGCCGCTGGCCGCGCTCTACCTGCTCTCCTATGCGGCGGTCACCTTCCCGGCGCTGGGGCACCTCCCGTTGTTCGGGTCCAACCTGGCCCTGCGCAGGTCGGTCTGGCTCAACGTGGGGCAGGCCGTGCACCGCGACGACCCCGAGGTGCACGACGACCTCGACCTCGCGTTCCACGTCGGCGAACGTCACGCGATCCGCTACCGAACCGGGCTCAGCATGGGGATCTCGATGCGGCCTTTCGGCGACGCCGGGTCGTTCGGTCACCGGATCGGACGCGGCATCCACTCGGTGACCGTCCACTGGCCGCGCGACTTCCCGCCGTGTCGATGGATCCGTCTCGGAGCGGCGCGCATGGCGGCACGGCGGGGCCGGACGCCCGCGCACCCCGGTGCTCCCGCCTCCCGGTGACGGGTCGGCTCACTCGCCTTCGACCGCTGTCGCGTGATGCGGCGCGCCGACGGGCTTGGACTCGCTGGACCCTCGCTGGCGGAGGAAGATCGACAGCGCGATCATCGCACCCACGGCGAGGAACTCGGACTGCCAGTTCTGGAGCGTGCGGTTCCAGAAGTCGGGGGACGCGACATAGTCGATCCACTCCATCGCCGGCTCGCCGTGCTGCGCATTCTGCTCGTTCATGACGACGAGTCCCGCCAGCGATTGCGCGAGCCACGACAGGGCGAACACGGCACCCATCACGAGGAGCAGCGAATTGGAGTAGAGCGTCTGCCGGATGCCCCGAGCCCGAGCCCACTCGGGCGAGTCGGGCCGGGCGTGCCTGCCGACCAGCTGCTCCTCGTCGCTGCCGACGCCCTCGTCACCGGGCTTCTTCGATTCCGGGGAGCCCCGCTGGACCAGCCAGATCGTCGCCGCGATGAAGAGGAAGAACTGCAGGAACTCCGACTGCCAGTTCTCCGCCACGTCGACGACGAAATCGGACGAGGTGACGAATGCGAAGAGCCCTTCGGCAGGTCTCCCGTGCTCGGCGAGCATCTCGTTGTTCTCGAGCCAGCCCGCGAGGGACTGCCCGAGGAGCGCGACCACGAACAGTGCCCCGAACAGGATGCTCAGGGCGTTGTCCCGCAGCGGGCGCATCTCGATCACCTGCCGCTCAGCGGGATCGCGATCATGTAGGCGAGTCCCAGGGTCAGCACGCCGATCCATGACCAGAAGACGGCGGCCTCGCCGCGGCGGGCGCCCTCCTCCTCAGGCGTGAAATCCACGGTGAGCTCCCTCCTGCGCGCTCGCGAACCGCGCGCCATCGTCATCTTCGGCGCTCGCCGCCGCCTGCGGGAACCGGCTTGACAGCCACCGTCCCGCCCGTCCCGTCAGAGACCGAGCATCCGCCGCAGCGTCCAGGCGTTGCGCACCGCGTGCCCTTCGCCGTCGTTGTTGAAGTAGACGAACACGTCCCTGCCCTGCGCGTCCCACTCGCGGCAGCGATCCGCCCACCAGGCGAGGTCGTCGTCGGAATACGACCCCGCGTACAGGTGCTGATCGCTGGGCCCGTGCAGCCTGACATAGACGAAGTCGGTCGTCGCGCGGAGGATGCAGTCGAGCCCTGCGCCGCTCATCACGACGTACGACGCCCGCCGCCGCTCGAGAAGCCCGAACACCTCGTCGTGATTCCAGGACGGATGCCGCAGCTCGACCGCGACGCGGAGGTCGGCCGGCAGCGCGCCGAGGAAGTAGTCCAGGCGTGCGTCGTCGCGCTGCATCGTGGGGGGCAGCTGCGCCAGCAGCGCGGACTGCCGGTCGCCGAGCGCCCGCCACCCCTCCACGATCCGCTCCGCCCACGCCTCCGGACCGTAGAGCCGCTT
>NZ_JAYRDE010000156.1:0-5023 GCF_041909575.1 Microbacterium sp.
CGGGCGCGACATCCCCGTGCACCTTCGACTTGCCGGTCTCGGGGTCGACCTCGCGGGTGACGCCGACGTCGAGCACCGCCGCGCCGGGCTTGACGTCCTCCGCCCGCACGATGTGCTTGACCCCGGCGGCCGCGACGATCACGTCGGCCTGGCGCAGGTGGTGCGCGAGGTCGGGGGTTCCGGTGTGCGTCAGGGTCACCGTCGCGTTGTACTCCCGGCGCGTGAGCAGCAGGCCGATCGAGCGGCCGATCGTGACGCCGCGCCCGACCACGACCACGTCCTTTCCGCCGAGGTCGTAGCCGTTGCGTGTGAGCAGCTCGATCACGCCGCGCGGCGTGCACGGCAGCGGCGACGTGATCGGCGTGTTCACGTTGAGCACGAGGCGGCCGAGGTTCGTCGGATGCAGGCCGTCGGCGTCCTTCGCGGGGTCGATGCGCTCGAGGATCGCGTCGGTGTCGAGGTGCTTCGGCAGCGGCAGCTGCACGATGTACCCGTGGCACGCCGGGTCGGCGTTGAGCTCGTCGATCAGCGCCTCGACCTCGGCCTGCGTGGCGTCGGCGGGCAGCTCGCGCTGGATCGAGTTCATGCCGATGGACTCGGACTCGCGGTGCTTCATGCCGACGTACAGCTGCGACGCGGGGTCCGCACCGACGAGCACCGTCGCGATTCCGGGCGTGATGCCGCGCTCGGCGAGCGCGGCGACCCGCACCGCGAGTTCGGCCTTGATCTGTGCCGCGGCGGCCTTGCCGTCGAGACGGACGGCGACCATTACTGCTGCAGGCCGGGGTACAGGGGGAAGGCGGCGGTCAGCGCGGCGACGCGGGCACGCAGCGCCTCGACGTCGGCGCCGGGGAGCAGCGCCAGCGCGATGACGTCGGCGACCTCGGTGAACTCGGCGTCGCCGAAGCCGCGCGTCGCGAGCGCGGGCGTGCCGATGCGCAGGCCCGAGGTGACCATCGGCGGACGCGGGTCGTTCGGGACCGCGTTGCGGTTGACGGTGATGTGGATCTCGTGGAGGAGGTCCTCGGCCTGCTTGCCGTCGATCTCGGCGTTGCGCAGGTCCACGAGCACGAGGTGCACGTCGGTGCCACCCGAGCGGACCGTGATTCCGGCATCCGCGACATCCTGCTGCGACAGGCGCTCGGCGATGAGGTGCGCGCCGCGCAGCACGCGCTCCTGGCGCTCCCGGAACTCGGGGGTCGCGGCGAGCTTGAACGCGGTCGCCTTCGCGGCGATCACGTGCATGAGCGGTCCGCCCTGCTGGCCCGGGAAGACGGCCGAGTTGATCTTCTTGGCGATGTCGGCGTCGTTGGTGAGGATGAAGCCCGAGCGCGGGCCGCCGATCGTCTTGTGCACCGTGGACGACACGACGTGGGCGTGCGGGACGGGGTTCGGGTGCAGCCCGGCGGCGACGAGGCCGGCGAAGTGCGCCATGTCGACCCAGAGCAGCGCGCCGACCTCGTCGGCGATCGCGCGGAAGGCTGCGAAGTCGAGCTGACGCGGGTAGGCCGACCAGCCGGCGATGATGACCTTCGGCTGGTGCTCGACGGCGAGGCGGCGCACCTCGTCCATGTCGATCGTCGACGTCTCGGGGTCGACGCCGTACGCGACGATGTCGTAGAGGCGGCCCGAGAAGTTGATCTTCATGCCGTGGGTCAGGTGGCCGCCCTGGTCGAGCGAGAGCCCGAGGAGCGTGTCGCCCGGGCGCGCGATCGCGTGCAGCACGGCGGCGTTCGCGGTCGCACCGGAGTGGGGCTGCACGTTGGCGAACTCGGCGCCGAACAGCTCCTTCGCGCGAGCGATGGCGAGCTCCTCAGCGACGTCGACCTCCTCGCAGCCGCCGTAGTAGCGGCGGCCGGGGTAGCCCTCGGCGTACTTGTTCGTGAGCACCGAGCCCTGCGACTGCAGCACCGAGACGGGCACGAAGTTCTCGGAGGCGATCATCTCGAGGTAGCCGCGCTGGCGGTCGAGCTCGCGCTCGAGCACCTGGGCGATCTCGGGGTCGACCTCGGAGAGGGGGGCGTTGAAGTACTGATCGGTCATGGCGATCTCCTTGACTGCGGCTTTCGGGGTGCGCGGCACGGGGTGCCGGGAAACACATCGGCCCAGGCGTGCGGTCGAATGCCGTAGTCGGTCGCTCCCCGGTGGTGGCCCACCTCAACGCCAGTCGCGACATCCCGAGCATAACGGATGCTGCGCCCCTGGTCCGAGCGGATGACGCCCTGCTAGGCTGGCGCCACGCCTATTTGTTAGGACGCTTTACATGAACCGTCGCCGGGGACGGGCCGTCGCGGCCGCGGTCCTCGCCGCCGCCGTGCTGGCAGGCTGCGCGCCCGCCGCCCAGAATGGAGCCACTGTGTCGCTCGCCGTCGTCCCCGCCCCCGCCTCGCTCGTGCAGACCGAGGCCGCGCCGTTCCGCCTGACCGCTTCGACGCGCGTCACGGGCGATGCGGATGCCGCTGCCGCCGCATCCGCGCTGGTCCGGGCGCGCACCGGCCTGACGCTCGCCGCCGGAGGCGACGGCCCGGCGATCGCGCTCCGCATCGAGCGCGGCGGCGCGGCCGAGTCCTACCGGCTGCAGGTGGACGAGGCATCCGTCGTCGTCACCGGCGCGGACGCCGCCGGGCTGTTCTACGGCGTCCAGACGCTCGGCCAGCTCATCCGGCCGGACGGGGACGCCTGGATCGTGCCGGCTGCCGAGATCGACGACGCTCCCCGGTTCGCCTACCGCGGCGTGATGCTCGACGTCGCGCGCCACTTCCACTCCGTCGAGACGGTCAAGGGGTACATCGACCGCGCGGCCGGCCTGAAGCTGAACGCCCTGCACCTCCACCTCAGCGACGATCAGGGCTGGCGCATCCAGCTCCACTCGCGCCCCGCGCTGACCGAGCGCGCCTCGGCCACCGCCGTCGGCGGCGACGAGGGAGGCTTCTACTCGAAGGACGACTACCGCGAGATCGTCGCCTACGCGGCATCCCGGCACATGATCGTCGTGCCCGAGATCGACATGCCGGGCCACACGCACGCGGTGGGACTCGCCTATCCCGAGCTCGTCGAGGAGCCGGTCATCTCCGACCACGTCCGCGACACCGCGAGGGAGTACGGCGGGGACCTGCCCGAGAACGGGACGCCGTACGACGGCATGGCGGTGGGGTTCTCGTCGCTGAAGATCCACGACGAGGCGACCTACGACTTCGTGTCGGACGTCTTCGGCGAGCTCGCCGGCATGACCCCCGGGCCGTACCTGCACCTCGGCGGCGACGAAGCCCTCGGCACGCCCGACGAGGACTTCGCGCTGTTCGTCTCGCGCGCGAGCCAGATCATCGCCGACCTCGGCAAGACGCCGATCGCGTGGCACGAGGCGGGGTCCGCGGCCGGTCTCGCGGACTCGACGATCGGGCAGTACTGGGGGTTCGTGCAGCCGACGGAGGGCATGGACGAGAAGGCGCGCGGGTTCGTCCGCAACGGCGGGCAGCTGATCCTGTCGCCGGCCGACGCGATCTACCTCGACATGAAGTACCCCACCGGCCCGGAGCTCGGGCTCACCTGGGCGAACGGCCCGACGAGCGTGCAGCGGGCGTACGACTGGGAGCCCTCCGCGATCGTCGACGGCATCGACGAGTCCGACGTCCTCGGCGTCGAGGCGCCCCTGTGGAGCGAGACCATCCGCACCGCCGCCGACCTCGACACGATGGCCTTCCCCCGCATCGCCGCCGCGGCCGAGGCCGCGTGGTCTCCCGCGACCGGGCGCAGCGACCTGCGCACGTGGGAGTCGTTCCGCGAGCGCGTCGGCGCCCTCGGCCCGCTGTGGACCAGCCTCGGCATCGGGTTCCACCCGTCCGGCGAGATCGAGTGGACGACCGGGTGAGCACCCTCGTCCACTCCGTCCGCCTCGTCGACGCCGGGCGCGTCACCGAGGACGCGTGGGTCCTCTTCGAGGGCGGGCGCGTGACCTCTGCCGGCGCGGGGCCCTCGCGACCCGGCGCCGACGAGGACGTGGACGGTGGGGGCGGATGCCTCACCCCCGGCTTCGTCGACATCCACGGCCACGGCGGCGGAGGCGCCTCGTACGACGACGGCCCCGAAGCGATCCGGTCGGCGCGCGCCCTGCACCGCGCGCACGGGACGACGCGGGCCGTGATCTCCCTCGTGACCGCCTCGCTGGACGAGCTCGCCGCCCGCGCGGCGATGGTCGCCGACCTCGCCGAGCACGACGACACGATCCTCGGCTCGCACCTCGAGGGCCCGTTCCTCGATCCCGGGCACCGGGGCGCGCACACCGAAGCACTGCTGCGCGCGCCGGACGCGGCATCCGTCTCCCGCCTGCTCGAGGCGGGTCGCGGCACGATCCGCCAGCTCACCGTGGCCCCCGAGCTGCCGGGCGCGCTCGACGCGATCGCCCGGCTCTCCGCCGCCGGCGTCGCCGTCGCCGTCGGGCACACCGATGCGGATGCCGAGACCACGCGCCGCGCGTTCGACGCGGGGGCGACGGTGCTCACGCACGCGTTCAACGCGATGCGCGGCATCCACCATCGCGCTCCCGGGCCGGTGATCGCGGCGCTGCGGGACCCGCGCGTGACGCTCGAACTCGTCGCCGACGGCGTCCACGTCGACCTCGACGTCGTCGCCACCGCGTTCGCCGCCGCCGGTGACCGCGTCGCGCTGGTCACCGACGCGATGGCGGCAGCGGGCTCGTCCGACGGCGGCTACGACCTCGGCGGCCTCGCCGTCTCGGTCGAGGACGGCGTCGCGCGACTCGTGGACGGCGGCGCGATCGCCGGATCCACGCTCACGCAGGACGCGGCGCTGCGCCGGGTCGTGGCCGCGGGCGTGGACCTGCCGGTCGTGGTGGCAGCGCTCACGCGGGTTCCCGCCCGCGCGATCGGACGCGACGATCTCGGACGGCTCGACGTGGGTGCCGTCGCCGACGCGGTGCTGCTCGATGACGCCCTGCGGGTGCAACGGGTGTGGACCGCGGGCGCGGAGGACTGATCTGGGCCGCTCGCCGCGCAACCCGGGGCGT
>NZ_JAYRDE010000157.1:0-4891 GCF_041909575.1 Microbacterium sp.
GTCGTGCGAAACGCGGTCGGCACGCTCAGGGGGGACGGCGCCGAGGCGTGCGCGCTCGCCGCGGCGAGCCCGCTCTCGGCGATCTCGCGCGACCCCCTCGACCTGGTCGCACAGGTGGTCGGCGACCACCACCAGTACCCCGACGGCTTCGTCCTCTACCTCGGCACGCTGTTCGCGCCGGTCGAGGATCGCGGCGCGCCCGGCCGGGGCTTCACCCACCACGACGGAGACGTCGTCCGCATCGCCGAGCCCCGCCTCGGCGCACTCACCAACCGCGTGCGCGCCACCGACCGGGTCGAACCCTGGACCTTCGGCATCGGCGCGCTCCTGGAGAGTCTTTCCCGACGAGGATTGCTGTCATGACCGTTCTCACCTCCACCGACCCGCGCACCGGAGAATCCCGCGACACCGGCATCGCCGCGACCGACGACGCCGCCGTCGCCGAGATCGTGCGGGCCGCGGCATCCGCCTTCCCCGCCCTCGCCGCCGAGGATCGCGCGTGGCGCGCCGGACTGCTCGACGCGCTCGCCGACGCGCTCGAGGCGCAGCGCGACGCGCTCGTCGCGATCGCCGACCGCGAGACCGGGCTCGGCGTGCCGCGGCTGACCGGCGAGGTCGGCCGCAGCGCGTTCCAGCTGCGCCTCTTCGCCGAGGCCGTGCGCGAGGGCGGCTATCTCGAGGCGGCCATCGACCACGCCGGCGAGACGCCGATCGGGCCGGGTCCCGACATCCGCCGCATGCTCGTGCCCCTCGGGCCGGTCGGCGTGTTCGGGTCGAGCAACTTCCCGTTCGCGTTCTCGGTCGCCGGCGGGGACGTCGCCTCGGCGCTCGCCGCGGGCAATCCGGTGGTGGTCAAGGCGCACGGCTCGCATCCCGAGACCTCGGCCGCGACCTTCGCCGCGCTCGTCGAGGCGGCCCGCAGGCACGGCGCGCCGGACGGAACGCTCGGCATCGTGTACGGCACCGGCGCCGGGCGCGCCCTCGTCGCGGCCCCCGAGCTGCGCGCCGTCGGCTTCACCGGCTCGCTCGGCGGTGGCCGGGCGCTCCTGCGCATCATCGAGGAGCGCGACGAGCCCATCCCGTTCTACGGCGAGCTCAGCAGCCTGAACCCCCTCGTCGTGACGCCCGCGGCCGCAGCGGCCCGGGGCGATGCCATCGCCGAAGCGCTCTTCGGATCCTTCACGCTCGGGTCGGGACAGTTCTGCACGAAACCGGGCTTCGCATTCGTCCCGGTCGGCGAAGCCGGCGACGTCCTCGTTGCGGGATTGGTCGGGCGTGCCGAGGCCGCGCCGGCCGGCGTGCTGCTCAACGAGCGCATCGCGGACTCGTTCGGCGAGATCCGCGCCCGGCTCGTGCAGGAGGGGAGGGCGCGCATCGCCGGTGGCGGAACGGATGCCGCATCCCCGGGCTTCCGCGCGTCGCCGACCGTGCTCGAGCTCGACGCCGCCGACGTCACCGCTGACGTGACCGAGGAGGCGTTCGGGCCGCTGATCGTGGTGGCCCGCTACCGCGACACCGCCGACGTCGTGCACGCGCTCGCGGCCGTGCCGGACTCGCTCACGGCGACGATCCACTCCGAGCCCGCGGAGGAATCGCTGAGCCGGGAGCTGACCCGCGAGGTGCTCCCGCGCGTGGGCCGCGTCGTCTACAACGGCTACCCCACCGGCGTGCGGGTGGCGTGGGCCCAGCACCACGGCGGACCGTGGCCGGCCACCAACACCCTGCACACCTCCGTCGGCGTGACGGCGATCCGCCGGTTCCTGCGGCCGGTCGCGTTCCAGGACGCGCCCGAGCACGTCCTCCCCGAGGAGCTCCGCGACGCCTACCGGGGAATCCCGCGCCGGATCGACGGCATCCTGGCCCTCGCCGGCTCCTGACCGCCCTCCCCGCACAAACGGAAACCGTGGGGGTCAGGTGCGCGGGCGGACCCGGAGGTGGGTGACGCCGCCGTCGACGTCGAGCGCGATGCCGGTCGTCGAGCCCGACGCGGGGCTCGCGAGGTAGAGGATGGCGCCGGCGACCTCCGCGGGGGTCACCATACGGCCGGTGGCCTGGCGTGCGTCGAGCGCGGCCCGCTCCTTGACCGGGTCGGGGAAGCCCTGCAGCATCCGGTCGACGAACGGCGTCGAGACCGTGCCCGGGCTCACGCAGTTGACGCGCACCCCCTCGACCACGTGGTCGGTCGCCATCGCGAACGTCAGCGCGAGGATCGCGCCCTTCGAGGCCGAGTACACGGCACGCTGGGGGAGTCCGTTGAGGGCCGCGATCGAGCAGACGTTGACGATCGCGGCGTGCTCCGACTCGCGCAGGTACGGCAGGGCCGACGCGCAGACGCGGGCGGTGCCGCGCACGTTGATGCCGAGCACGCGCTCCCAGTCCTCCTCGGTCGCCTCTTCGACGGTGCCGACCGAGCTCACGCCGGCGCTGTTGACGACGATGTCGATGCCGCCGAACGCCGCCGCGACGGCCGCGGTCGCGGCATCCACCGACGCCCGATCGGTGACGTCGGCGCGGAACCCGGTGACACCTTCGGCGAGACCGTCGACGGCGATGTCGAGCACGGCGACGGTCGCCCCGCGGTCGGCGAACGCCTGAGCGGTCGCGAGGCCGATGCCCGACGCGCCGCCGGTGACGACGACGACGAGGTCGTCGAACTCCGCCGCGCTCATGCCTGGACCATCCGCTGACGCGCGCGGCCGAGGCCGTCGATCTCGAGCTCCACGACATCCCCCTCGCGCAGGTACGGCTCGCCCGGGATGCCGAGCGCGACCCCTGCGGGGGTGCCGGTGTTGATGAGGTCGCCGGGGCGCAGCACCATGAACTGCGACAGGTACCAGATGACGTGGGCGACGGAGAAGATCTGCGACGCGGTCGAGCCGTCCTGGCGGAGCTCGCCGTTGACCCACAGTCGCAGACCCAGCGCCTGCGGGTCGGCGACGGCGGCCGCGGGCACCAGGCCCGGGCCGAGCGGGTTGAACGTCTCGCAGCTCTTGCCCTTGTCCCACTGGCCGCCGCGCTCGAGCTGGAACTCCCGCTCGGACACGTCGTGCGAGAGGACGTAGCCCGCCACGTGCGCGAGAGCGTCGTCGGGCGAGTCCAGGTAGCGCGCCTCGGTGCCGATCACGACGCCGAGCTCGACCTCCCAGTCGGTCTTCATCGACCGGCGGGGGACGAGCACGTCGTCGAACGGCCCGACGATCGTCGACGGGTCCTTCATGAAGACGACCGGCTCCGACGGCACCGCGGCGCCGGTCTCGGCCGCATGGTCGTGGTAGTTCAGGCCGATGCAGACGATCTTGCCGGGTGGGGCGATCGGCGCGCCCACGCGCAGCGATCCGGCGTCGGGAAGCTCCTCGAGCCGGCCCTCCTCGACGGCGGCCGTCGCACGCGCGAGACCGCCGGCCGCGAGGAAGGCGCCGTCGATGTCGGCGGTGAGCGGCCGCAGGTCGTACGCGCGACCGTCGCGGTGCACGACGGGGATCTCGCTGCCGGCCTCGCCGAGGCGTCCGAATGTCATGGGTTCTCCTTCGATGGGATCGGGTCAGCGGGCGACGTCGCCCGGGGTTCGGCGGTCCAGTTCGGCGCGGCGAGGCGCACCCTGCCAGTCGCCCGGATGCAGGCAGGCGAAGGCTCCGGCGAGGGCGGCCGTGCGCAGCCGACGGTCGGCGCCTTCACCGGTGAGCCGCTCGGCGAGGTAGCCGGCGGCGAAGGCGTCGCCCGCGCCGACGGTGTCCACCGGCGTGATCGGCTCCGCCGTCACGCGATGGATCGCCCCGTCGATCGAGGCGACCGCGCCGTCGGCGCCGAGAGTCACGACGACCTCGGCCGGTCCGGTCTCGGCCAGCGCAGCGGCGAGGGCCCCGGCATCGGCGCCGGAGCGCAGCATCCGCGCCTCGTCGTCGCTCGCGAAGACGATGTCGGCGGCGGCGATCACGCGCTCGTACTCGGGGCGCGCCTCATCGCCCGGCCAGAGCTTGCTCCGGTGGTTCACGGCGAACGACACCAGCGCACCCGCCGCGCGGGCGCGCGCGACCGCCTCGTGCACGGTGGCGCGCGCCGAGTCCGACAGTGCGAGGGTCACGCCGGTGACGTGAAGGATGCCGCTCCCGGCGAAGTCCACGCGGTCGAGGTCGCCGGGAGCCAGGCGGCTGCCCGCGCTGCCGCGCCGGTAGTAGTCCACGACGGTCGAGCCGGCCCGCGGGGCCGACTTCAGCATCAAGCCGGTCGGCGCCTCGGGATCGACGACCGCCACGACGTGCACGCCTTCGGAGCGGAGGTCGCCCGCGACGCGGCGGCCGAGCGCGTCGTCGCCGACTCGGCCGAGCCACGTGACGGGCGTGCCGAGGCGGGACAGACCGATGGCGGTGTTGCCCTCCGCACCGCCGGTGTCGACGCGCCCGGAGCCCAGGTGCTCCCAGCCGCCGACGCCGTCGCCGCGGAGGAGCCCCATGCTCTCGCCGAGTGTGATGACGCGGCTCACGGCCGGCTCCGGACCGCGTCCCGAACGCGTGCGCACTCCCGCGCCGCGTCGACGATCGCGGCGAAGTCGCCGCGTGCGACGGCATCGCGGGGGACCATCCAGCTCCCGCTGGCCGCGAACACGTGCGGTCGCGCGAGGTAGTCGGCCAGGGTCGCCCCGTCGACGCCGCCGCTCGGCAGGTAGCGCAGGCCGGGGAACGGCCCGTTCAGGGCGTCGAGGTAGCCCGGACCGCCGAGCTGCCCGGCGGGGAAGACCTTCACGTGCGCGAATCCGTCCGCGATGGCGCGCATCGCCTCGGTGGGCGTCGCGATCCCGGGGATGAGCGGCACCCCGGTCGCCGCGAGACGGGCCGCAACGGCGTGGTCGTACCCGGGCGTCACCGCGAACGCGGCACCGGCCGAGGCCACGGCA
>NZ_JAYRDE010000158.1:0-4879 GCF_041909575.1 Microbacterium sp.
TCATCGCCCCACCGGTCTCGAGGATCACCGCCACGTGCAACCGCTCGATGCGCCCCGCGCCCAGCGCACGCAGGGCGAGAGGGAACTCTCGGGCGAGGACGGCTGCCTCGTTCATGCGCCGCTGGACCGCGCGGTCGCTCGTGCGCGTCGCCGTGCCGATCTCTGCCGCGATCACGCGTCGCGGCATCTCGCGCCGACGGCTGTCGTGCGAGTCGAGGCGTGACGTCTGCTCGTCGGCGAGGGCCTCGGCCGCCGCCAGGAGGGTGAGCTCGAGCGACTGGAGCGACGCGATCGCCGAGCGCGCCTCGGTGATGCTCGTGACCAGCGAATCGAGCACGGCGAGCTCGCGAGCCTCGGTCGTCGGTGCACTGGTCATCCCCCCATTGTGCGGAGGGGCTCGGACACCCTCGAAGGAAAAGGCCTGGTCAAGTGTGGAAAGTCGCGGGAAAGACGCGCCTGTGGAGGAGGGGCGGGCCGGCGCCACCGCGGAAAGAGTAAGGGCCGGTCGGAGAGGCTCCCGACCGGCCCTTGTCCCTTGCACCAAGAGTGTCCTGCAATCACATGCCGGCAGCTGCCACAGCAAAACAACTACCGTGCAAGCACTCTATAACGGCGAGATAACGACGACAAGGGTTCGGCGTTATCTTTCTGTGATTTCTTTTCCTCGCCTCGTCGATCGCTCCGAATCGAGCACATGGAAGCGCTCTCACGGAGACCTGCGCAAGCACAGTGCTCGATCTTGCGGTTCGGGCAACCCTCGCGGATTCCTTGCGGAAACGTTGCGGCTCCCGCGTGAGAACAGCGAGGTCGGCCTTCCAGGCTGTTCTCATCAGGCGAAGCGCACCGCGGAGCCGAAGGACATGCGGGCCCCAGACCCGCCCACCCGATGGAGAAACAGACATGAAGAAGTCCATGAAGGGCACGATCGCCATCGCCGCCGGAATCGCACTGCTGCTCGGCGGCGGCGGGTCGCTCGCCTACTGGCAGGGCAGCGCGTCGACCACCTCGGCCACGATCCAGACCGGTGAGCTGAACGTCGCACTCACCTCGGGCGCCACCTGGCAGGTCAAGCGCGGGAGCACCACGACCGACATCACGAGCACGCTGGCCTCGTACAAGATGGTCCCCGGCGACCAGATCATCTACACGGTCCCCTTCCAGACCAAGGCCAACGGCACCAACCTGACCGCGACCGGCGCCGTCAGCTGGGGCGGGTTCGCCTCCGTCCCCGCCCACCTGACCTCGAGCGTCGCGGGCACCTACAACAGCGCGGCGATCGCCGGCAGCTCGTTCACGGTCGCCGGCGGCACCGCCAACGGCCAGCTCGTCTTCACGCTGACCTGGCCCTTCGGCGCCAACGCGACCAACGACACCGCAGCGGCGACCATGAACCAGAGCTGGAACCTCGGCGCGACCACCGTCACGGTCACCCAGAACGCCAACGGCGCCACCACGCCCTGACGCCGACCGGATGGAGCCGGCGGGACACCTCGCCCGGCTCCATCCCGCCCCACCCCTACCCGAACCGTCCGAAAGAGGCACAGGATGTCCCGCAACAAGAAGGCAGGAGCTCCGGTCGGAGCAGCCGGCCTGCTGGCCGCGGTCGTCGCTGTCGCCGTGCTCGTCGCGCCGGGCACGCTGAGCTCCTTCGTCTCGAGCACGCAGACCCAGGGCGTTTCGGTCTCCACCGGTCAGGCCGCTCTCACCGTTTCCGGTGAGGGCGGCTCGGGATCCGGCGTCTATCCCGGCGGTCCCGCGCAGCTCATCGCCGCGCGGACCCTCTCCAACACGGGTGATGTCGCCCTCGGCCTCGCCGCGACCTTCGGCGCCACCGGCGCGCTCGCCTCCAGCGTCGTGCTCACGGCGAGCGTGCAGACCGGAGTCTGCGCCGCCAC
The DNA here is from genome assembly GCF_041909575.1 of Microbacterium sp. Lineage (GTDB taxonomy): Bacteria > Actinomycetota > Actinomycetes > Actinomycetales > Microbacteriaceae > Microbacterium. The sequence goes on from NZ_JAYRDE010000158.1 coordinate 1,896, forward strand.
CCCGCCCGCCGCACCGCCCGCCGACAGCGGACGCTGGAGCGGCACCGCGGCCGGGCTCACCGCGTCGGCCCCGACCTCGATCGAGGCGGGTGCGAGCCGCACCCTATGCGTGTGGCAGAGCCTGGACGCCAGCGCACCGAACGGCACCCAGGGCCAGACCGCCGCCGTGACCGTCAGCCTCACCGGCACGCAGGTCGCACCCTGACCCTCGCAGCCCGACCGACGACCCCACCCACAGACACGCGAAAGCAGATCATGACGAAGCGAGCGAAGTTCCTCACCGCGCTGGTCGCCGCGTTCGCGCTGGTCGTCGTCTCCCCGCTCGCCGCCACCGCCTTCTGGGCGGTGAGCACGCAGGTCGCCGCGTCGGCTCAGGCGAGCACCTTCGCGATCGCGCCGTACGCGGTCACGACCGCGGGCGCGGGATCGAGCTTCACGGGCTGGGCCGGCACGACCTATCACGCGGCCCCGCTCGCGAACAGCGGCGCGACGCCGTGGTCGGGCCAGACCGTGTCGGTACAGGCCGCGTCCGGCTTCGGCCCCGAAGCCGCCGCCACCGTCCAGGTCGCCTTCACGGCCGCCTCGGACGTCTGCCAGAGCGACGCGACCTACGCGGGAATCGCCCCGCAGAGCGCTCTGGGAGCGTCGTCATGGTCCTCCACCGCTCCCGTCGCGCCCGGCGCGACCGTCTTCGCCTGCATCAAGCTGGTCGTCACCGACACCGACACCCGGACGCCGTCCGGTGCGGCGGCACCCGCTCCGGCGCTGAACCTGACCACGACCGCAACGGCGGCGCAGGGAAACTGGACCGCCCAGGAGCAGGCACCGCTCGCAGCGTCGAGCACCGGCTGGGCCGCCTGCACCTCCACCGGCACCGGCGTGACGCTCACGCTGCCGGCGCAGGCGCAGCCCGGCAACTACACGATCGTGCGCAACGACACCGGCGCCACCCTCAGCGGCAACGTCACGGGCAACGCGCGCACGACGCTGACGCTCACCAATCCGGCGAGCTCCGGCACCGAGGACGCCGACACCTACGTGACGATCAAGCGAGCCGGTGTGGTCGTCGCCGTCGCCAAGCTCGGCTTCCGTTCGTCGTCCGCCCCGTCCACCGGTTTCACCAAGAGTCTGGCCTGCGCATGAGCACTCACTTCGCCCCGAACACAGCCGCCGAATCCGAGGAGGAGCGGGTGTCCTTCCTGCGGATGCTCCTCCAGGCCCTGTCCTGGGTGCTGCTGGCGGCCGTCGCGCTCCTGGCCGTGTTCGTCGTGGTCCTGCCGCTGGTCACGGGCGCCAAGCCCTACACGATCCTCACCGGCTCCATGGCCCCGCAGTACGCGCCGGGGACGCTCGTGGTCGTCGCGCCGGTGGCCGTCGAGGAGATCAACCTGGGCGACGTCATCACCTACCAGCTCGAGTCCGGCCGCCCCGAGGTGGTGACCCACCGGGTGGTGGCCGTCGGCGCCGCGGCCGACGGCACCCCGCTGTTCATCACGCGGGGCGACGCGAACGACGCCGACGACCCGGAGCCGGTCCGGCCCGTGCAGATCGTCGGCGAGCTCTGGTATTCGGTGCCGTACATCGGCTGGATCAACAACGTCGTCAGCGGGGAAGCGCGCGCCTGGGCGCTGCCCGTGGTCGTCGCGGCGCTCTTCGTCTACGGCGTCGTCGCCATCGCGCTCGGCTTCCGCGACCGTCGCCGCGCGAACGCCGAGCCCGACACCGACGCGGACGAGCCCGACACGTCGCGCGAGCACGAGTTCGCGGACGCCAGGTAACCGGATGCCGCGGCGCGCGGCATCCGCTCGCTTCGACCACCCCCCGCTACCCTCGCACCATGCCCGTCAGCAACACCCGCCGTGCGCGGGCGGCCCGTCGCCGCGCGCGACGCGTCGCGGCGGCCGACAACGACCTGACCCTGGACGAATGGGCGTCGATCGTGGAGGCCTGGGGCGCGTGCGCGTACTGCGGGACCGACGCCGGACCGTTCCAGAAGGACTGCGTGCTCCCGATCTCGCGCGGCGGGCGCTACACGTTCGAGAACGTCGTGCCGGCGTGCCGGTCGTGCAACGCGAGCAAGAGCAACGACGAGGTCACCTCGTGGCTGCGCCGCAAGCGGCTCGATGAGCGCGCCTTCCTGCTGCGTCATGTCGAGATCCTCAGTGCGTGGCGGGCGTGACCGCGCGACCGATCGGCAGGAGTCTTCGCATGAGCATCACCGTCCGCCCCTACGAGTCCCGCGACTGGGACGACATCCGGCGCATCCACGACGCCGCCCGCCTCGACGAGCTCGGCGGCGCCGGGCTGCTCGATGCCTACCTCGACCTCGAGGCGACCTACGAGAACGAGGGCCTGTTCGACGACGAGGTCTTCGTCGCCGAACTCGACGGCCGCGTCGCGGGCTTCATCGCCGGCTCGTCCGACGAGATCACCTGGGCCTATGTCGACCCGGGGCTGTATCGCCGGGGCATCGGCCGCGCGCTGGTGCAGCACATGCTCGATCGTGCGACCGGACCCGTCGAGCTCGAGGTGCTGGAGGGCAACAGCGCCCGGGCGTTCTACGAGGCGGTCGGCTTCGTGTGGGAGTCCACCACCACCGGCAAGCTCGCGGGGAACGAGTCGTTCCAGGCGACCGGGCACACGCTCGTCTGGCGTCCCGCGACCGGCTGACGCCCGCTCAGCCGGCGGTGAGCATGCCGATCCCGTCGAGCACGGCGCGGTGGGTCTGGGCGGAGGCGAGCACGCGGAAGTGACCGGGTGCCGGCACGACGACGTTCGTCGCCCCGTCCAGGGCACTGCCCTCGGGGATGTGCGGATCGTACGGCCCGAAGACCGAGACGATGCGGCCGTTGACCGAGGTCTCGCGCCCGAGCATGACGATCGTCTCGTCGCTCGGGAGGAAGGCGCGGATGCTCGGCACGATGAAGAGTCGCGCCCGCCGGGCGCCCCCGAACGGCGTCGCCACGGCAACGAGCCCGAGCACG
>NZ_JAYRDE010000159.1:0-4624 GCF_041909575.1 Microbacterium sp.
GCGTTCGAGTTCTACAACGCGGCCAAGGCGGCCGGGGTCAAGCCCATCATCGGGCTCGAGGCGTATGTGACCCCCGGCACGCATCGCAGCGACAAGTCGAGGGTGCAGTGGGGCACGCCCGAGCAGCGCAGCGACGACGTCTCCGGGTCGGGCGCCTACACCCACACCACGATGTGGAGTCAGAGCACGGAGGGCATGCACAACCTCTTCCGGCTCAGCTCGCTGTCGAGCATGGAGGGCTACTACTTCAAGCCGCGCATGGACCGCGAGCTGCTCGAGACCTACGGCAAGGGCCTCATCGCCACGACGGGATGCCCGTCCGGCGAGGTGCAGACCCGCCTGCGACTCGGGCAGTACGACGCCGCGCGAGCGGCCGCCGCCGAGTTCCAGGACATCTTCGGCAAGGAGAACTACTTCGCCGAGATCATGGATCACGGGCTGTCGATCGAGCGCCGCGTCATGACCGATCTCATCCGCATCTCCAAGGATCTCGGCATCCCGCTGGTCGCGACCAACGACTCGCACTACACGCATCAGCACGAGGCCGACGCCCACGCGGCGCTGCTGTGCGTGCAGTCCGGCTCGACCCTCGACGATCCGAACCGGTTCAAGTTCGACGGCGACGGGTACTACATCAAGACCGCGCAGGAGATGCGCCAGATCTTCCGCGACCACCCCGAGGCGTGCGACAACACGCTGCTGATCGCCGAGCGGTGCGAGGTCGAGTTCAACACCAGCGCGAACTACATGCCGCGCTTCCCCGTGCCCGACGGCGAGACCGAGGACAGCTGGCTCATCAAGGAGGTCGAGGCGGGGCTGCACTACCGCTACCCGGACGGCATCCCCGACCGGGTGCGCAAGCAGGCCGAGTACGAAACCGGCATCATCCTGCAGATGGGATTCCCCGGCTACTTCCTCGTGGTCGCCGACTTCATCAACTGGGCGAAGGACAACGGCATCCGCGTCGGTCCCGGCCGCGGGTCCGGCGCGGGGTCGATGGTCGCGTACGCGATGCGCATCACCGACCTCGATCCGCTCGAGCACGGCCTCATCTTCGAGCGCTTCCTCAACCCCGACCGCGTCTCGATGCCCGACTTCGACGTCGACTTCGACGACCGTCGCCGCGGCGAGGTGATCGACTACGTCACCGCGAAGTACGGCTCCGAGCGCGTGGCGCAGATCGTCACCTACGGCACGATCAAGTCGAAGCAGGCGCTCAAGGATGCGGGGCGCGTCCTCGGCTTCCCCTTCAGCATGGGCGAGAAGCTCACCAAGGCGATGCCGCCGGCGGTGATGGGGAAGGACATGGAGCTGGGCGGGATGTTCGACTCCCAGCATCCGCGGTTCAAGGAGGCGTCCGAGTTCCGGGCGCTCATCGAGACCGATCCCGAAGCCAAGACGGTCTTCGATCGCGCGCTCGGCCTCGAGGGCCTCAAGCGCCAGTGGGGCGTGCACGCCGCCGGCGTCATCATGTCGAGCGAACCGCTGCTCGACATCATCCCGATCATGCGCCGCGAGCAGGACGGCCAGATCGTCACGCAGTTCGACTACCCGTCGTGCGAGGCGCTCGGCCTGATCAAGATGGACTTCCTGGGGCTGCGCAACCTCACGATCATCTCCGACGCCCTCGACAACATCCGCCTCAACCGGGGTGAGGAGCTCGACCTCGAGCACCTCGCGCTCGACGACCGCGCGGCATACGACCTGCTCACGCGCGGCGACACGCTCGGCGTGTTCCAGCTCGACGGCGGGCCGATGCGCTCGCTCCTGCGCTTGATGAAGCCCGACAACTTCGAAGACGTCTCCGCCGTCATCGCGCTGTACCGCCCCGGACCCATGGGCGCGAACTCGCACATCAACTACGCGCTGCGCAAGAACGGCCAGCAGGACGTCACCCCGATCCACCCCGAGCTGGAAGAGCCGCTCAGGGAGATCCTCGACATCAGCTACGGCCTGATCATCTATCAGGAGCAGGTCATGGCGATCGCGCAGAAGGTCGCCGGCTTCTCGCTCGGACAGGCCGACATCCTGCGCCGAGCGATGGGCAAGAAGAAGAAGTCCGAGCTCGACAAGCAGTACGAGGGCTTCTCGAACGGGATGAAGGAGCGCGGCTACGGCGAGGCCGCGATCACCGCGCTGTGGGACATCCTGCTGCCCTTCTCGGACTACGCGTTCAACAAAGCGCACTCCGCCGCCTACGGGCTGGTCTCGTACTGGACTGCCTACCTCAAGGCGCACTATCCCGCCGAGTACATGGCGGCGCTCCTGACGAGCGTCGGCGACTCGAAAGACAAGATGGCGGTGTACCTGAACGAGTGCCGGCGCATGGGGATCAAGGTGCTCCCGCCCGACGTGAGCGAGTCCATCCGCTACTTCGCCGCCGTCGGCGAAGACATCCGCTTCGGCCTCGGCGCCGTCCGCAACGTCGGCGCGAACGTCGTGGACGGCATCGTCGCGGCGCGCAAGGACGACACCTTCGCCTCGTTCCACGACTTCCTCACCAAGGTGCCAGTCCATGTCGCGAACAAGCGCACGATCGAGTCCCTCATCAAGGCAGGCGCATTCGACTCGATGGGCGACACCCGGCGAGCCCTTCTCGAGATCCACGAGGACGCGACCGAGGCGGCCGTCGACCGCAAGCGCAACGAGGCACAGGGGGCGATCGGATTCGACTTCGACAGCCTCTACGACCAGGCGGAGGAAGTCGTGCCGCCCAAGGTGCCGCCTCGTCCGGAGTTCGCCAAGAAGGACAAGCTGGCCTTCGAGCGCGAGATGCTCGGCCTCTACGTGTCCGATCACCCGCTCGCCGGGCTGGAGATCCCGCTCGCCAAGCACGCGTCCACGAGCATCCACGACCTGCTCTCGTCGGAGGACGTGAACGACGGCGACCAGGTCACCGTCGCGGGGCTCGTCACCAGCGTGCAGCATCGCGTGGCCAAGGCCAGCGGAAATCCGTACGGCATGATCACCGTCGAGGACTTCAACGGCGAGGTCACGGTGATGTTCATGGGCAAGACCTACACGGAGTTCGCCGCCATGCTTGTCGCCGACTCGATCCTCGTGGTGCGCGGACGCGTGTCGCGCCGTGACGACGGACTCAACCTGCACGCGCAGTCCGCCTTCGCGCCGGATCTCGGGACGATGGATGCCTCGGGCCCGCTCGTGCTCGTCATCCCCGAGCGCCGCGCCAACGAGGCCATCGTGGGAGAGCTGCGGCAGATGCTCGACCGGCACCGGGGCGACACCGAGGTCACCGTGAAGCTCCATTCGGGCTCCGTCGCGAAGGTGTTCGAGGTTCCGCACCAGGTGCGGCTGACCGCCGATCTGTACGGCGAGCTCAAGGGCCTCCTCGGGCCGCAGTGCCTCGGCTGACCCAGCGCATCTCATGCCCGTCTCATGAGGCGTGAGTAGCATGAAAACGACGCACGCCGCCGACCGCGGCCGGAAGGGAACATCGTGACGGACGACCAGCTGGACCAGGATTTCGACGTCGAGGAAGGTGCCGCGGACGCCGATGAGGCCGCGCAGTACGGCGTGGGGCCGTTCTCGATCCGCGAGGTCGCCCTCGTCGGCGTCTGGCTCGTCGCCTTCGTCGTCTCGTTCTTCTCGATCAACGTCGGCCGCTTCGAGTCGGTCTGGACGTCGGCCATCCTCTGGATCCTCGCGATCGCCGTCCCGACGGTCGCCGTGTTCCTCATCGTGCTGCGGCGCCTCTCGCCCGAGGGCATCCGGCGCGTCGGTTCGCTCGGCATCGACCAGTTCGCATCGGTGGCGTTCTCGGTCTCGGCCGTCGTGTGGCTGCAGCTCATCTGGGAGACCGTCGAGTTCGCCGTCGAGACGGGCGCGTGGGCGCGCTCGTGGGTCATCTGGGTCGAGGGCGTGCTGATGCTCGCCGGCGTGGTGCTGACCGTGTTCGCGCCGCTGATCCCGGTGCTCCGCGACGACTTCCGCGGTCGCCCCGAGGTGCCCGCACACCGCAGCGCCCGCCCCATCCGCCCCGTCTCGCCGCGCCCCGCCCGCGCGCCGCGCGCGTCCGAGGCCGACGCTCCGGACTTCAGCGCCTACGCGGCCGGCACAGCGGGTCCCGCGCCCTACACGGGCCCGATCGAGGCTCCCGCGGCCGTCGAGCCGACCATCGAGACGCGCTCGTTCGCGCCTGCCCAGTCCCGCGACACGTTCGAGAGCGTCGAGGAGCCCTCCTCGACGGTCGAGCCGGCGGTCGAGCCCGCGCGTCACCAGGCGTTCTGGGCCCTGGTCCCGGAAGAGCGCGACGTCGTCGACGAGATCGGCATCCCGGTGTTCCGCATCGGGCCGACCGCGTGGGCGCTCGTGATCGAGGATCGCGGCGAGGCGTTCGTGGTGCGCCACGAGGACGGGCGGATCGGCTACCTGCACGACATCTCCGACGTCACACGCGGCTAGCGGCGCCCGGCTCCGCGCTAGCGTAGAAGGATGCTCCGCACGATCGATCTGCGCGGACGCGCGCTCACACCCGCCGAACTGCTCGCGACCGTTCCCCGGGCCACCGCCGCCCGTGAGGAGGCGCTGACGACCGCGGCGCGCATCGTCGCCGACGTCGCCTCGCACGGCGAGACCGCCCTCCGCGACCAGGCCGAGCGGTTCG
>NZ_JAYRDE010000160.1:0-4611 GCF_041909575.1 Microbacterium sp.
CGCCTCGATCACGGACTGCTCGTTCTCGGCATCCGTCAGCGCACGCAGCTGCGAGGCGAAGAAGCCGCCGCCGGCCGCCAGGGCCGCGAGGATGCGCGCGTCGAGGGACTCGGGCGCGATCTCGTCCTCGGCGGTCGTGAGGGTGAGCGGGAGGGCGTCGGCGGGATGCAGGGCGATCCAGCCGTCGCGTCCGGCGAGGCTGCCGTGCCCGGACCACACGACCTCGCCGCTCGAGGTGAGCTCGTCGAGCATCGCCGGCGCGTAGTCGCGCACGCGGGCCGGGAGGATCAGCGACTCCCACGCGCTCGCCGGGATAGGCACCCCGGCGAGCTGCTCGACCACGGCGGCGACCCCGTCCACGCCGTCGAGGGGCCGGGTCACGTGCTGCCAGGTCGGCAGGAAGCGGGCGTACGCGTCCTGCGGCACCGGCTCGACGCTGCCTCGGATCGCGGCGAGCGACCGCATCCGCAGCCGCCGGAGCACCTCGGCGTCGCACCACTCGGTGTCGTCGCCCGCGTTCGCCGTCGACGCCGGCAGGAAGAAGCCGCTCGCGATGCGGCCCTGGGACTCGAGCCGCTGCAGGGTCAGCCGGGCGACGGCGACACCGACGCCGAGGCGCTGGGCCGCGGCATCCGCCGTGAACGGACCGTGCGTGCGCGCGTACCGGGCGACCAGGTCGCCGAGCGGATCGGCCAGCGGCTCGAGGAACGCCGTGGGGACGCCGACGGGCAGGGCCACGCCGATCGCATCGCGCAGGCGGCCCGCGTCTTCGATCGCGGCGTACCGGGCGGCGCCGGCGATGGTCACGGGGATGACGCGACGCGCGGTGACGAGGGCGTCGAGGAGAGCGGCGGCCTCGCCCTCGCTCGCGGTGCCCTCGGCGGTCGCGCGATCGGCCGAGCCGCTCGCCGTCGTCGGCGAGGCGGCGCCCTCGGCAGGCTGGAGCCGGACCGCGACCTCGGCGGCGTCGAGCGGACCGAGGATCCGCAACAGGTCGGCGACTCCTTCGAGCCCGCGGGCGCGGCGCTCGGGATCGAGGCGCTGCGCCTCACGCTCGAATTGGGCGATGACGTCGGGATCGAGCAGCTCGCGCATCTCGATCTTGCCGAGGAGCTCGGACAGCAGTGCCGGATCGACCGACAGAGCCGCCGCCCGTCGCTCGGCCAGGGGCGAGTCGCCCTCGTACATGAACGCACCGACATATCCGAAGAGCAGGTCGCGGGCGAAGGGCGAGGGCTGCGGCGGCTCGGTCTCGATCAGCCGGATGCGGCGGTCGCCGATGCTGCGGGCGATGCGCAGCAGCGAGGGTACGTCGTAGACGTCCTGCAGCACCTCGCGCAGCGTCTCGAGGATGATCGGGAAGGTCGGGTGGCGCCGCGCGACCTCGAGCAGCTGCGCCGAGCGCTGCCGCTGCTGCCACAGCGGGCTGCGCCGGCCGGGATTGCGGCGCGGCATGAGCAGCGCGCGGGCGGCGCACTCGCGGAACCGCGAGGCGAAGAGCGCGGAGCCGCCCACCTCGTCGGTGACGATCTGCTCCAGCTCGTCGGGATCGAAGACGAACAGCTCGGCGCCGGGCGGGTCTGCCGCGGCATCCGGGACACGCGCGATGATGCCGTCGTCGCTCGCCACCGCGGCGCCCTCGACGCCGAGCCGCTCGCGGATGCGCGCGTTCACCGCGAGCGCCCACGGCGCGTGCACCTGCATGCCGTACGGGGAATGCAGGATCACGCGCCAGTCGCCGACCTCGTCCCGGCCGCGCTCGACGGTGAGCTGGCGGTCCGTCGGGAGCGTGCCGGTGGCCTCGCGCTGCTCGGCGAGATAGGCGAGCAGGTTGACCTGGGCGTAGTCGTCCAGACCGGCCTCGCGGAGACGGTCTTCGGCTTTATCGGGCTGAGCGGTCGACACCTCCCGCGAGAACTTTCCGAGGGCTTCACCCAGTTCGGCCGGCCGGCCGATGCCGTCGCCGTGCCAGAACGGCACCTTGCCCGGCTGGCCGAACGCCGGCACGACATTGACCCGGTCGTGGGTGATCTCGACGATGCGCCAGCTCGTGGTGCCGAGCGTGAACACGTCGTTGACGCGCGACTCGTACACCATCTCCTCGTCCAGCTCGCCGACCCGCGCGTTCTGCGACTCGCCCGCCACGAACACCCCGAACAGCCCGCGGTCGGGGATCGTGCCGCCGCTGGTGACGGCGATGCGCTGCGAGCCCGGACGGCCGGTCAGCGTGCCGTGATCGCGGTCCCACACCAGCCTCGGCCGCAGCTCGGCGAACTCGTCGGACGGGTAGCGTCCCGCCAGCAGGTCGAGCGTCGCCTCGTAGGCCGAGCGGGGAAGCGCCCGGAACGGCGCACTGCGCTTGAGCGTCTCGTACCAGCCCTCGACGTCGAGGGGCATCAGCGCGCAGGCCGCGACGGTCTGCTGCGCGAGGATGTCGAGCGGGTTCTGCGGGATCGAGATCGCCTCGATCTGACCCGCCAGCATCCGTTCGGTGACGATCGCGGTGTGCAGCACGTCGCCCCGGTGCTTCGGGAAGAGCGCAGCCCGGCTGACCTCGCCGACCTGGTGCCCGGCGCGGCCGATGCGCTGCAGACCGGACGCCGCGCTCGGCGGCGCCTCGACCTGGATCACGAGGTCGACCGCGCCCATGTCGATGCCGAGCTCGAGGCTCGACGTCGCCACGACGCACCGCAGCACGCCGGACTTGAGCTCCTCCTCGACCTGGGCCCGCTGCTCCTTCGACACAGAGCCGTGGTGGGCCTTCGCCAGCACCGGGTCGGCGCCGGCGGTGGCCCCCGCTTGAGCCATGGTGGCGGCGGGCACGGATGCCTCGGGCAGATCGATCCCGAGCCGCTCGGAATAGATCTCGTTCAGCCGCCCGGTGAGGCGCTCGGCGAGGCGCCGGGAGTTGCAGAAGACGATGGTCGAGCGGTGCTGCAGGATGCGGTCGACGATCGCCTCCTCGACGTGCGGCCACACAGACCCCGTCATCTCCGTCTCGCCGCCCCCGGTGGCGCGCTTGGACTGCCCGTCCGCGAACCAGTCCTCGTCGATGACCTCGCCGGTCTCGGCGTCCGCTGCGGGCGGCGTCCACGGTTCGGTGCCGGGAGGTGGCGGAGGGTTGAGCATGTCGTCGATCGGCACGACCACCCGCATGTCGAACGCCTTCGTCGCCTTGGGTGCCACGATCTCGACCGGCGCAGCCCCGCCGAGGAAGCGCGCGACCTCGTCGATCGGGCGAACTGTCGCCGACAGCCCGATCCGTTGCGCGGGTCTCTCGAGCAGCGCGTCGAGCCGCTCGAGGCTGACCGCGAGATGCGCTCCGCGCTTGGTGGCGGCGACCGCGTGCACCTCGTCGACGATCACCGTGTGCACGTTCGCGAGCGTCTCGCCGGCGGCGCTGGTGAGCATGAGGTAGAGCGACTCGGGCGTGGTGATCAGGATGTCGGGGGGCGCGGTCACGAGCTTTCGGCGGTCGCTCGAGGTCGTGTCGCCCGAGCGCACGCCGACGCTCACCTCCGGGACGGCGATGCCCAGCCGCCGTCCCGACTGTCCGATGCCGACCAGCGGAGAGCGGAGGTTGCGCTCGACGTCGACGCCCAGCGCCTTGAGCGGCGAGATGTAGAGGATGCGGGTCGGTGAGGACGAGGCATCCGCTCGGCGCTTCTTGCCCTTCGGCGCTGCGGCCTCGAGGGACTTCTCGCGGAACACGCGGTCGATGGCCCACAGGAAGGCCGAGAGGGTCTTGCCCGAGCCGGTCGGTGCGACCACGAGTGCGTGCTTGCCGTGCGAGATCGCGTCCCACGCGCCGATCTGGGCGTTCGTCGGGGCGGCGAAGGCACCGCGGAACCAGTCCTGCGTGGCAGGACTGAACCGCTCGAGCACGTCGCTCATCCCTCCATCTTGGTCGCTGCCGCCGACATCCGGGCGGGCTTGACGCGGCACCCGCCCTCACACGAGGACGGATGCCGCGTCACGTCACCTCTCGGTGAGCGTGCCGTCGTGTCCGAGCTCCAGGACGAGGCTCACGCCGATGCGCTCGAGGAACGCATCGTCGTGGCTGACCACGAGCACGGCCCCGCGGTAGGCCGCGAGAGCGTCGACGAGCTGCCCGACGGTGTTGAGGTCGAGGTTGTTCGTCGGCTCGTCGAACACGAGCAGCTGCGGCGGCGGGTCGGCCAGGAGCAGCCGGGCCAGCGCGACCCGGAACCGCTCACCGCCCGACAGGGTCGAGACCGGCCGATCCACGGCGGCGCCGCGGATGAGGAAGCGCGCGAGCCGGTTGCGCAGCTCGGGCACGGGCACGGCGGGGGCCGCCGTCCGCACGTTCTCGAGCACCGAGGCGTCCTCGTCCAGCCCGTCCACGCGCTGCGGCAGGTACCCGACCCGGTCGGTGTGCAGCTCGGCGTGTTGTGAAACGGCGGGGAGATTCCGCCCCCGCCCCGGGTCTGCGGCGGCCGAACCACCGGTTTCTCCCGCCGGATTCACCGCGGCGCCTCGATCCCAGCCGCGGCCCACGCCGCCGCCCGCCGAGCCGCGACCCACGCCGCGGCCCGTGCCGGCCGGCGCCCCGGCCGGCGCCCCGGCCGGCACCCCCAGCAGCGTCTCGAG
>NZ_JAYRDE010000161.1:0-4580 GCF_041909575.1 Microbacterium sp.
TGTCGGTGCGAGGCTCGCTCGCCATGATCCGCATCGCGAAGGTATGGGCCGCCGCACAGGGCCGCCACTTCGTCACTCCCGACGACATCAAGGAGCTCGCCGCCCCGGTGTGGACGCACCGACTGGTGCTCGACCCCGAGGCCGAGTTCGCCGGCACGACGGCCGAGACCGTGATCGCGCGCGTGCTCGAGGACGTCGCCGCACCGCAGGCGAGGTCCGCGGCCTGATGACGACCGAGGCACTCGGGCAGGCGGTCCCGGTCCGGGATCGCCGCGAATGGTGGGGCGAGCTCGCCGCGCGCGCGTGGCGGATCCTCCGCCGCGTGCTCGTCGTCGTGCGCCCCGCCGCCTGGGTGCTCATCGCCGGTGCCGTCGTCCTGTGGATCGCGGGCGCATCGCTCGGATGGTGGGAGCTGACGGTGGCCGCGATCGTGCTGACCGTCCTCCTCGCGCTGTGCTCGCTGTTCCTCATCGGGCGCACCGCCTACGACGTCACGCTCGACCTCACCCGCACGCGCGTGGTCGTCGGCGAGCGGGCGGTCGGGGCGCTGACCCTGTCGAACTCGGGCGGCCGTGCCATCCTCCCCTCGCGCGTGGTGCTGCCGGTGGGCGCGGGGCGCGGCGAGTTCCAGGTCTCGCGCCTGGCTCCCGGTGCGTCGGCAGAGGAGCTCTTCGCCATCCCGACCGTGCGCCGCGCGGTGGTCGAGGTCGGACCCGTGAGCGTCGTGCGCGGCGATCCGCTCGGCCTATTCGAGCGCGTGCACCGCAAGGACGAGCCGGTCGACCTGTTCGTGCATCCGCGAACCGTGCTCTTCGACGGCCAGTCGCTCGGCTTCCTGCGCGACCTCGAGGGCCTCCCCGCCACCGACCTGTCGCGCGACGACGTGTCGTTCCACGCGCTGCGTGAGTATCAGCCGGGCGACGACCTGCGGCACGTCCACTGGAAGTCGACCGCGCGCACCGGCAGCGTCATGGTGCGCCAGTACGAGGAGACCCGCCGCTCGCACTTCGTGATCGGGCTCTCCACGCATCCCGGCGAGTACCGCGACGACGACGAGTTCGAGCTCGCCGTCTCCGCCGCCGGATCGCTCGGGCTGCGCGCACTGCGCGACTCCCAGCGCGTCGAGGTCCGCGTGCAGGAGCGTTCGCTTCCCGCCGGGACCGGCAAGCAGTTCCTCGATTCGCTGAGCGCCGTCGAGCACTCGCGGCCTCGCGCGGGAGGCGTCGTGGACCTCGCCGGCGTGGTCGCCGCGACGCTGCCGCTCGCGAGCGTCGTCGTCCTGGTGTGCGGGAGCGGCGTCGACGCGAACAGCCTGCGGGCCGCCTGCGCCCGCCTCCCGTTCGGCGCCCGCACCCTCGCGGTCGTCGCGGAGTCCGGCGCCTCGCCGAGCCTGCGCCGCATCGCCGACGCCGACGTCGTGACGGTGGGCGCGCTGGAGCAGCTCCCCGCCGCCCTGCGGAAGGTCCTCGCGTGAGCCCGGCGCCGGCGACTCTGTCGACCCGCCGGTGGGTCCTCGACCTCGCGGCCGTCGCCGCGCTCCTCGTCGTCCCGATCATCGGCTTCTGGCCGACGTTCGGCGGCCCGGCGTACCTCCCGGCGGCTGTCGGCGGGGTGCTCCTCGGCATGGGTGTGGCGGTGCTGTGCACATGGCTGAGGTGGGGCATCCTCCCGCTCGCGGGACTGACCGTTCTCGTCTACTTCCTCTTCGGCGGTGCCCTCGCGCTGCCGCACACCGCCGCGCTGGGCGTCGTCCCCACGCTCGACACGCTGGCCCGCCTGGCGACGGGCGTGGTCACCTCGTGGAAGCAGCTGCTCACCACGGTCGCGCCGGTCGCGGCATCCGATGGTCACCTCGTCGTCCCCTTCGTGCTCGCGCTCCTCGCGGGAGTGGTCACCACGTCGCTCGCGCTGCGCCTGCGCACGCCGGCGTGGGCCCTCATCCCCGCTGCCGCGTTCCTGGCCGCCCAGATCGCGCTGGGCACGTCGCAGCCGGCGATGCCGATCGTCCAGGGCGTCGTGTTCGCGCTCGTGGCGGCCGTGTGGCTGGCGGTGCGGCAGAGCTGGGAGCACGGCACCGGCGCCGTCGCACTCGGCGACGACGCGACACCCGCCCGCGGCCTCGCCGCACGCCGGCTCGTCCTCGGTGGCGCCGTCGTCGCCGTGGCAACGCTCATCGGCGTCGGCGCGAGCGCGGTCGCGGCGCCGCAGAGCCCGCGGTACGTGCTGCGCGACGTCGTCATCCCGCCGTTCGACGTGCGCGAGTATCCGAGCCCCCTGCAGTCGTTCCGCGCCTATGTGCGCGACTTCCCGGACGAGCCGCTGTTCTCCGTCTCGGGCATGCCCGACGGCTCCCGCGTGCGCCTGGCGACGATGGATGCCTACGACGGCACCGTCTACAACGTCTCCGACGAGGGCGCCGGCACCTCCAGCGCCTTCGGCCCGGTGCGTGGGAACATGTCCGCCGACGCCGAGGGCGCCCCCGCAACGGTGCACGTCGAGGTCGGGGCGCTGGAGGGCGTGTGGATGCCGGAGGTCGGTGCCGTCCGCAGCGTCGAGTTCGACGGCGACCGCGCCGATGAGCTGCGGCGCACCGCGTTCTACAACGAAGGCACCGAGACCGCGGTCGTGACCCACCGGCTGAGCTCGGGCGACGCCTACACCCTCGAGACCCTGATCCCCTCGTCGCCGAGCGACGATGCGCTCGCCGACGACGAGTTCGCGCCGCTGTCGCTGCCCGATCAGGAGGGCGTCCCGCAGGACTTCGCCGAGATCGCCTCGCAGGCGGTCGCCGAGGCGAACACGCCCGTCGAGCAGGTGCGCGCGCTGCAGACGATGCTCGCGGAGGGCGGCTACTTCAGCCACGGCCTCGAAGGCGAGGTGCTCTCGCGCGCCGGCCACGGCGCGGAGCGCATCTCGACGCTGCTCGGCAGCGACCAGATGGTCGGCGACGACGAGCAGTACGCCACGGCGATGGCACTGCTGGCGCGTGAGATCGGGATCCCCGCGCGCGTCGTGATGGGGTTCTATCCCGACGAGGAGGGCGAGGGGCAGCCGGTGTTCACGGCGACCGGCGACACGCTCCACGCGTGGGTCGAGGTCGCGTTCGCCGAGCACGGCTGGGTGACCTTCGATCCCACTCCTCCGGACGACAAGGTCCCCAACGACCAGACGACCAAGCCCAAGGCCGACCCCAAGCCCCAGGTGCTGCAGCCGCCGCCGCCGCCGCAGGAGCCGGTCGACCTGCCGCCGACCGTGCCCGACGACCGGGAGTCCGAGGACGAGAGCGGCTTCGACGCCGCGCTGCTCGCGCTCGTCGTGGTGATCGTGCTCGGGGTCGCCGGCTTCCTCGCGCTCCTCGCCGCGCCGTTCGTGCTCATCGGCGCGCTCAAGGCGGCACGCCGCAGGAAGCGCCGCGACGCCGAGCGCGCCGCGGACCGCATCAGCGGCGGCTGGGACGAGCTCGTCGACCGCGCCGCCGACTACGGCACCCCCGTCCGCCCCGGTGCCACGCGCCGCGAGGACGCCGGCGTCGTGAGCACGGCGTTCGCCGAGCCCCGGGTCGCGACGCTCGCCCAGCGGGCCGACCTCGAGGTGTTCGGCCCGACCGAGCCCACGCCCGAGGACGTGAACGAGTTCTGGCGGCAGGTCGACGACATCGTCGGCGGCATGGGCGCTGGACGCTCGCTGTGGGCCCGCCTCGGTGCGCGGCTCAGCGTGCGCTCGCTCCTCGCCGGCACACGATTCGCCCTGCCGGCGCCGACGCCCCGGAAGCCGCGCGAGCCGCGTCCGCGTCGCGTCGCCCGCTCTTCGCGCACCGCCGCGCCCGACGCCGATTCCCGCCCCCAGGAGACCGAATGACCGCCCGACCGCTCTCCGCCGCCGCGCCGGCGCCGATCGGCATCCGCGCCGCCGCGTACGCCGCCGATCTCCTGATCGCCGCCGCGGTCGGCGTCGCGTGCGCGGGGATCGCGGTCACCGCGGGCCTGGCCGCGGGAGCCGCCGCCGACGTGCGCGCGCTTCCCCTCCTGTTCCTCGTCGCCGCCGGGTGCGCCTGGGCCGGCATGCTGGCGTGGGCACTCGTCTATGCCGCCATGCAGGGCGGCTCCGGATCGATCGGCCAGCGCGCCTTCGATCTGCGCCTCGCCGACGACGCCCGCGGAACCCCCGTCGGCTTCTGGCGGGCGCTCGGCCGCAACGCGATCTGGGCGCTGTCGCGTGCCATCGTCGTGGGATGGTTCACGCCGCTCTTCGATGCCGGCCCCCGTCATCAGGGCTGGCACGACCGCGCGGCACGAGCCGTCGTGGTCGTCGAGCGGGGGACGGATGCCGCGTCCCCCGCCGTTGTCGTCACCGCCGCCGTCGAGCGCGTGCCGGTTCCTCCGGCGGTTCGAGTGCTTGCGGCTGCGCCGACGCCGACGCCTGCGCCTGCTCCCGCACCCGCGGCCGCTCCCGCGACGGTCGCCATTCGTCAGCTCGTCGGAGCTGCGGCCGGCGCGGCCGCACCGGCCGGCCCCTCGCCGTGGGCTCCGCCTCCGCCCGCCCCGACGGTCGAGCCTCCGGCGGAGCGCACCGCGGTGGCT
>NZ_JAYRDE010000162.1:0-4578 GCF_041909575.1 Microbacterium sp.
CGAAGGACCCCGCTATGACCCGTCAGCCCCTCCAGACCTCGCTCGATCCGTACGAGGTGTGGTTCGTCACCGGCAGCCAGAACCTCTACGGCGAGGAGACGCTGCGTCAGGTCGCGGAGCAGTCGCAGGCGGTGGCCGAGGGGCTGGCCGGGTTGCCGGTGAAGGTGGTCTGGAAGCCGGTGCTGAAGGACTCGGACTCGATCCGCCGCCTGGCGCTGGAGGTCAATGCGCGTGACGACGTGATCGGCGTGATCGCGTGGATGCACACGTTCAGCCCGGCGAAGATGTGGATCTCGGGTCTCGACGCACTGCGCAAGCCGCTGCTGCACCTGCACACGCAGGCCAACGTCGAGCTGCCGTGGGCCGACATCGACTTCGACTTCATGAACCTGAACCAGGCCGCGCACGGCGACCGCGAGTTCGGCTACATCCAGACCCGGCTCGGGGTCGCCCGCAAGACCGTCGTCGGCCACGTGTCGAACCCGGTGGTCGTGCAGCAGATCGAGGACTGGCAGCGCGCCGCGGCCGGCTGGGCCGCCGCGCGCTCGCTCAAGCTCGCCCGGTTCGGCGACAACATGCGCTACGTCGCCGTCACCGAGGGCGACAAGACCGAGGCCGAGATCCGCTTCGGCGTGCAGGTGAACACGTGGGGCGTGAACGAGCTGATCGAGGCGGTGGATGCTGCGACCGACGCCGACATCGACGCGCTCGTGCAGGTCTACCTCGACGAGTACGACGTCGCCGACGACCTCCAGCCCGGCGCCGAGCGGCACCAGTCCCTGCGCGACGGCGCCGCGATCGAGTTGGGGCTGCGCTCCTTCCTCGAAGAGGGCGGGTTCGGCGCTTTCACGACGAGCTTCGAGGACCTCGGCACCCTGAAGCAGCTGCCCGGCCTCGCGGTGCAGCGGCTCATGGCCGAGGGGTACGGTTTCGGTGCCGAGGGCGACTGGAAGACCGCGATCCTCGTCCGCGTCGCGAACGTCATGGGCGTGGGCCTTCCCGGCGGCGCGTCGCTGATGGAGGACTACACCTACGACCTCGTCCCCGGCGCCGAGCGCATCCTCGGCGCGCACATGCTCGAGGTCTCGCCGTCGCTGACGACGTCCAAGCCGCGGCTGGAGGCCCACGCCCTCGGCATCGGCGGCAAGGACGACCCGGTGCGGCTGGTCTTCACCGCCGACCCCGGGCCCGCCCTGGTGGTGGCGATGAGCGACATGCGCGACCGGTTCCGGCTCGTCGCGAACGTCGTGGAGAACGTCGACGCCCCCGACCTGCCCAAGCTTCCCGTCGGCCGCGCCGTGTGGGAGCCCGCCCCGGACTTCGCCACGTCGACGGCGTGCTGGCTCGCCGCCGGTGCCGCCCACCACACCGTGATGACCACCGCCGTGGGCATCGAGGTGTTCCGCGACTTCGCCGAGATCGCGGGGACCGAGCTCGTCGTCATCGACGAGGACACCACCGTCCGCGGCTTCCAGCGCGAGCTGCGGTGGAACCAGGCCTACTACCGACTCGCTCAGGGCCTCTGAGCGAAACCGACCCGACCCGAGGGGGCTCTCACCGATGAGAACGCAACCGACCACGTCCACCCGCCGACCGGCCAGGCGCTCCGCACGGCGCGCGGTCGCGGCATCCGTCACCGCCGCACTGGCGATCTCGGTCATGGGACTCACCGCGCCGCTGGCGGCGAACGCTGCGGCCGTGCCTGCCCCGAGTGCGCACTACGACATGTCCCACTCCGGCTCGAGCCTGCTCGACGTCTCGGGCAACGGCCGCAACGCGACGCTCACAGGGCTGACCGACGCGTCGTTCGCTCAGGCCGGGACCGACGATGTGCTGCGCTTCCGCGCCGACGGCTACGCGGCTCTCCCGCAGGGCCTCGTGACGGCGGCGGACAACAGCTTCACCGTCGAGTACACGGTGTCGACCCAGACGGCGGCGAACCACTTCGGCTGGGTCATCGGCGACGGCGTCGGGCCGTGGAACACGACCCAGCTCGGCAACCACATCTTCCTGAGCCCGCGCTCGTCGCAGGGCGGCTACGCGAACCAGGTGCTCGCGGCGATCCGCGTGAAGTCGGGAACCGACAACGGCGAGACGCGGATGCCCGCGGGCGGCGGCCTGAACCCCGGCTTCACGACGCTCACCATGGTCGGATCGGGGAACACCCTCACCCTCTACCGCGACGGCGCCGTCATCTCGACGCTCACCCACACGCGCTCGCTGAGCTCGATCATCCCGACAGGCAGCGTGCTCGGATACCTGGGCCGCTCGCTGTACCAGGGAGACAGCCTGCTGCGCGCCGACGTCGCGGACGTGAAGTTCTGGGATGTCGCGCTGACCGCCGAAGAGGTCTCGGCGAGCATGCCGACCGCCGCCGAGAAGACCGCCGCCACTGCGGCGCTGCTGCGCGGCGACGTGCTGGCGAACATGCTCGGCTCGAACCCGTCGCTCGACAGCGTCTCGACCAACCTCACGCTCCCGGCGACGGTCAACGGCGTCTCGCTCTCGTGGGCCTCGTCCGCGCCCGCCGTCGTCTCGACGTCCGGCGTCGTGTCGCGGGCGATCACCGAGAACACCGCCGTCACGCTCACCGCGACCACGTCGCTCGGATCGACGCTGACGTTCGACCTCACGGTGCTCGCACCGAACGTCGCCGCCGACCTCGATGCGATCGTGCTCGCTGAGCGCACCACCGAGAACCTGCCGCTCGCGACGACCGGCGCCGTGAACGGCGCGGCCATCACCTGGACCACCTCCGACCCCGCCCTCGTGACGGCGACGGATGCCGCGTACGCCGCGCCGTCGGTCGGCGCAGCCGATCCCTTCCGGGGCGGCGGTCTCGTCACGCGTCCGGCCTACGGCGAGGGCGACCGCGAGGTCACGCTCACCGCGCAGGCCACGCTCAACGGCCAGACCGCGGAGCGCACCTTCGAGGTCACCGTGGCCGAGCTCGGCCGCTGGGCGCCCGACGCCGGCTATGCGGCGGCGTACTTCAAGTCCGACGGCGACGAGAAGATCTACCAGGCGGCCACGTCGGGCAACGACTTCTTCACCTTCTCGCCCGTCAACGGCGGCAACGCCGTGATCACCTCGACCGCCGACACCAAGGGCCTGCGCGACCCGTACATCCTCCGCTCGAAGGACGGCGACAAGTACTACATGGTCGCCACCGATCTCTGCATCAGCTGCGGCACCGGCTGGGGTCCCGCTCAGTCGAACGGCAGCCTGAAGATCGAGGTCTGGGAATCGACCGACCTCGTGAACTGGGAGCGCACCAACGGCGAGAACACCGGCATCACCGTCAACCAGCCCGCGGCCGGCATGACGTGGGCGCCGGAGGCGTACTGGGACGACGAACTCCAGTCGTACGTCGTGTTCTTCGCCTCGCGCCTGTACTCCGATGCGTCGCACACGAACTCCGACAAGCTGTACGCCCGCATGTTCGCCGTGCTGACGCGCGACTTCCGGACGTTCACGTACCCCCCGGCGACGTGGCAGGACACCGGCTACGCGCGGATCGACTCGACGGTCACGAAGATCGGCGACTACTACTACCGCTTCACCAAGAACGAGGAGAGCGGCGCCGCCGGCACGCTGGAGGCCGGGAAGGACATCTTCCTCGAGCGCTCGAAGGTGCTCACCGCGCCGACCACGTCGTCGAACTGGTCGGCCGATCCCGAGACGACGTGGCAGCTCACGGACACGCGTATGACGAGCCTCGAGACCGGCCAGGCCGGTGAGGGCCCCGAGATCACCAAGCTGAACGAGGGCGACCCGAACAACACCGGCGACGGCTACGTCTTCCTGGTCGACAACTACAGTGCCGGCGGCTACCGGGCGTTCGTGACGACCGGCGCGGCGATCGCGTCGAGCCAGCAGTCCAACCGCCTCTCGCAGCGCCCCGAATGGGTCGTCCGCCCGCCCGGCGGCCTGCCGGCCAGCCCGCGGCACGGGGCATTCGTGAGCGTCACCCAGACTGTCCTCGACGCGCTGCACGACTGGGCCGACGTCGCGGCGGTCAGCTCGACCACGACGCTGTCCGCCGACGGCCGCGAGGCCACCGCGGAGGTCGTGGCGGCCGACGGCGGCGACGTCGCCGGCACCGTGACCTTCTCGGGCGGTGCGTGGAGCGAGACGGTCGGCCTCGAGGAGGGATCGGCCAGCGTCGACGTCCCCGCGGGCGTCGCATCGGTCACCGCGCACTACGACGGCTACCGCGACGGGCTCGTGAGCCCGTCGACGTCGTCGGCGGTCGCATTCGGCCTCGAGCTCACTGCGACGGCCACGACCCGCTGCGTGGCGGGCAAGGTCACCGAGATCGTCCAGGTCACGAACGCCGATGACGTCACCGCGACGGTCACCATCGCCGGCCGCTACGGCAGCAAGACGGTGACGATCGCCGCGGGTAAGACCGCGTCGGCGAGCTTCGCCACGCGGGCGATCGCGATCGCCGCCGACGAGGTCGCCGTGACGGCGACGGCCGCCGACGGCCGCACGCACTCGTCGACGGTCGTCGTGGCCGCCGCATCCTGCCAGTAGAAGCGGCGCGCAGGTCCCGCGACCCCGGTCGCGGGACCT
>NZ_JAYRDE010000163.1:0-4422 GCF_041909575.1 Microbacterium sp.
ACCCCACCCCGCCGGGGCTCGACCCCCCCCCCACCCCCTATGTGCTGTATTTAGGCGCCGCGCGACGCCGCGGCACGCCCCGCGCTCGCGTCCCTCAGGCGTGCGCGGCGAGGAGATCGGCGAGGAGCTCCATGACCTCCGCCGGCCGGAAGAGGACATCTTCGGCGAGCAGCCGCACGGTCGTGTATCCGCGTCGGGCGGCTTCCTGGTCCCGCCGGATATCCTTGCGCCGCTGGTCCCAATCCGAATGGTGCGCCTTGCTGTCGCACTCGAGGATGAGGCGATCACCGATCAGGAAGTCCACCCGCCCCACGCCGCCGATGACGACCTGGAGGTCGAAGGCGGCTCCGAGCTGGCGCAGCATCAGCCGCACGAGGCTCTCGGGACCGGATTCCGCGCGGCCGTCGGCGAGGCGGAGAAGCACCTCGTACTTCCTCGGGAGGCACGCGAAGATCTCGTGCAGCTCCTCCCGGGATCGGAGCCCGAGAGAGAGGATGCTGTCGAGCGCGGCGACGACCTCGCGCGGAGCGCGGCAGCGCACCATCGTCCGGATCGCCTCGTCGAGGCTCACCGCTTCGCGGCTGGCCCACTCGGGGCTGCGACCCCAGTGCAGACGAACGGACGATCCGTGGACTCTGCGGTCCCATCGCTCTCTCCGATCGACGGGGCCACGCAGTCTCGACATCGTCCGCTCGACGTGGACGTGGACGCGTCCGTCGGACACCGCGAAGACGCCCAGAGCCGTCAGCGCCGAGATGCACGTCAGCACTCCGCCGATCCGCACCGCCGCGTCCGCCGCCGGGTCGGTTCTCGCGATGTAGTGGTCGCGCCTGAGCCGGATGAGACGGCCGGAGCGCACAGCCCGCGTGATGCCCTTCGAGGTGAACCCGGCATCCAGCAGCTCGCGCCGGGACATCACCCGCGAACCATCGATCTCGAACTCCGACACGATGGCAGGTTCGCGTGGGATGGATGCTCCCGGGTGCGCCGATGCAGGATCTGGGGATGACGTGGCGCGAGCTCCCGCTGGGGAGGACCCACGACCCCGGGTCGAGGCGTCCGTCCCACCGCCCGACGGACGCATAACTCCTGCACTTCGGTCGGGCCGGCGGCCGGGAGACGCGGATTCACCGGGCCCACCCCCGACCGCGACGCCAGAGTGCAGGAGTTATGCGCCCCCCAGGGGGGCGCGAGCAAGCCGGACACGCCGGCGGCCGGGGCTGGCGCGCCGGGCCGGCCGGGTTCACCGGGCGGGCACGCCCGAGGCTCCGTCGACGGATGCCTCGCACAACGCAGCGAGACCCGCGGGCCCGAAGGCCCGCGGGTCTCGCGGTGCAGGGGTGGTCGCCGGGGCGACCTGCCGGGCCGGGGCTCGGACGCCGATTACTCGGACTTCTCCTCGGCGGGTGCCTCGACGGCATCCTCGGCGGCGGCCTCGGCGGCAGCGCCCTCCTCCGGCGACTCGGCGCCGGAGTCGGCGGCCTCGTCTGCGGCGGCCCCGTCTGCGGCGGGAGCCTCCTCGGCGGGGGCCTCCTCGGCGGCCGGAGCAGCCGGAGCAGCCTTGGCAGCGGACTTCTTGGCCGACTTCGCCTTCGGCGTCACGGGCTCCAGGACGAGCTCGATGACGGCCATGGGCGCGTTGTCGCCCTTGCGGTTTCCGACCTTCGTGATGCGGGTGTAGCCGCCCTCACGGTCGGCCACCAGCGGCGCGATCTCGGCGAAGAGGACGTGCACGACCTCCTTGTCGCCGATGACCGACAGCACCCGGCGACGGGCGTGCAGGTCGCCGCGCTTGGCGAAGGTGATGAGGCGCTCGGCGAGCGGACGAAGGCGCTTGGCCTTGGTCTCGGTCGTCTTGATCGACTTGTGCGTGAAGAGGGCTGCGGCGAGGTTCGCAAGCAGCAGGCGCTCGTGTGCGGGGCCGCCTCCGAGGCGGGGTCCCTTCGTGGGCTTAGGCATTCTTGATTACTCCAGTGTGAAAGTCGGTCACCGCGCCGTTGTCATGAACTGACGGTCGCGACGTTTGGACACAGCTCAGACGGTCTCGTCGTCGTATCCGCCGTAGAAGTGCGCGCCGTCGAACCCGGGAACCGAGTCCTTCAGCGACAGGCCGAGCGAGACGAGCTTGTCGCGCACCTCGTCGACCGACTTCTGACCGAAGTTGCGGATGTTCATCAGCTGCGTCTCGGACAGGGCGACGAGCTCCGACACGGTGTTGATGCCCTCGCGCTTGAGGCAGTTGTACGAGCGGACCGACAGGTCGAGGTCCTCGATCGGCATGGAGAGCTCGTTGGACAGGACGGTCTCGACCGGCGCGGGGCCGATCTCGATGCCCTCAGCCTCGACGTTGAGCTCGCGCGCCAGGCCGAAGAGCTCGGTCAGCGTGCGGCCGGCCGATGCGACGGCGTCGCGCGGGAGGATCGACGACTTGCTCTCGACATCCAGCACGAGCTTGTCGAAGTCGGTGCGCTCGCCGGCACGCGTCGCCTCGACGCGGTACGACACCTTGAGCACCGGCGAGTAGATCGAGTCGATCGGGATCTGACCGGCCTCGGCGTACTCGTTGCGGTTCTGGGTCGCCGACACGTAGCCGCGGCCGCGCTCGATGGTGAGCTCGAGCTCGAACTTGGCGGTGTCGTTGAGCGTCGCGATGACGAGCTCGGGGTTGTGCACCTCGACACCGGCGGGAGCCGAGATGTCGGCGGCGGTGACCTCACCGGAGCCGGTCTTGCGCAGGTAGGCCGTGATGGGCTCATCGCGCTCGCTGGAGACGACCAGCTGCTTGATGTTGAGGATGATCTCGGTGACATCCTCCTTGACACCGGGAATGGTGCTGAACTCGTGGAGGACGCCGTCGATGCGGATGGACGTCACGGCCGCGCCGGGGATCGACGACAGGAGGCTGCGACGCAGCGCGTTGCCGATCGTGTATCCGAAGCCGGGCTCGAGCGGCTCGACGACGAAGCGGCTGCGGAACTCCCCGATCTTCTCCTCGGTCAGAGTGGGACGCTGTGCGATGAGCACTATGTGTTCCTTTCGATCACGTGCCCGCTATATGACACGTGCGGTGGGTGAGGTGTTGAGTTTTAATCGTGGGATGCCCCGGCTCGGCCTGTTCGGCCGGGCGCGGCATCCGCTAAGCGTGCGGTAGCCGGAGCACCGAGAAGGTGCTCCGGCTCCCGGGAAATCAGACGCGGCGGCGCTTGGGCGGACGGCAGCCGTTGTGGGCCTGCGGCGTCACGTCCTGGATCGAGCCCACCTCGAGACCGGCGGCCTGGAGCGAGCGGATCGCGGTCTCGCGGCCCGAGCCCGGGCCCTTCACGAAGACGTCGACCTTCTTGACGCCGTGCTCCTGAGCCTGGCGCGCGGCCGACTCGGCGGCCATGCCGGCAGCGTAGGGGGTCGACTTGCGCGAGCCCTTGAAGCCCACGCCACCCGACGACGCCCAGCTGATGACGGCGCCCGACGGGTCGGTGATCGAGACGATCGTGTTGTTGAACGTCGACTTGATGTGGGCCTGGCCCAGCGCGATGTTCTTCTTCTCCTTGCGGCGCGGCTTGCGCGCGGCGGTCTTGGCCTGTGCCATGTTGCGTTCTCCCTAGATCCTGGGGGCCGCGCCTTAGCGCGCCTTCTTCTTGCCGGCGACGGTGCGCTTCGGGCCCTTGCGGGTGCGCGCGTTCGTCTTGGTGCGCTGACCGCGCACGGGGAGGCCGCGGCGGTGGCGCAGGCCCTCGTAGGAACCGATCTCGACCTTGCGGCGGATGTCGGCGGCGACCTCGCGGCGCAGGTCACCCTCCACCTTGTAGTTGCCTTCGATGTAGTCGCGGAGCGCGATCAGCTGGTCGTCGCTGAGGTCCTTGACGCGGATGTTCTCGTCGATCTCCGTCGCCTTGAGGATCTCGTTCGAGCGGGTACGGCCGACGCCGTAGATGTAGGTGAGGGCGATCACCACGCGCTTGTCACGCGGGATGTCAACGCCGGCAAGACGTGCCATGCGGTTTCTCCTGGGAGTGAGTGGAGGTGTGGAGCAGGGCCGGTGCCCGGGCCTCCGCCCGAGGTGTCCCCCGCGAACGGGTTCTGGTCCTGCCTGTGTGTGTATTCAGTTGTGGAACCGGATGCCTCGGCAGAGACATCCGGAAGCATGCTCAACCCTGGCGCTGCTTGTGGCGCGGGTTGGACTTGCAGATCACCATGACGCGGCCGTGGCGGCGGATGACCTTGCAGTGGTCGCAGATGGGCTTGACGGAGGGGTTGACCTTCATGATTTCCTGTTTCGCTGTCTTCGCCGGGCGCTTCCGGTGATCGAGTGCCGCCGTCAGGCGGTGCATCGAGATCCGGAAGCGGGGCGTTACTTCTCGACCGGTCTAGCGGTAGCGGTAGACGATGCGCCCGCGGGTGAGGTCGTAGGGGCTGAGCTCCACG
>NZ_JAYRDE010000164.1:0-4183 GCF_041909575.1 Microbacterium sp.
GCCGACCCCCAAAAGGGATCGGTCTTTGATCCAAAGGAATCCCAACGATCAGAAAAACTGACCGACGAGGTTATTTGGCATTTGACAAGTGCACGCTGTTGAGTTCTCAAGGATCGGACGCACCCACAAACCAGCCTCACAGCCAGCCCAGCAGGGCAACTTCACAATCTTATCCCCCGCCGGACCGCTCGTCAAATCGGTGAAGCCGTGGTCCGAGGACCTCAGCGACGGCCGAGGACCGCGCATCCGGGAAGGATGTTCCCCTCCGCCGACCCGTGGGTCTCACCTCTCGGAAGAGGATCTGGAGGGAGTGTTTTCCGCTTGAGGGGGCGGGGCCTTCCGGCCTCTCCGCTCTTCCCTTTGGGGCGAACAACAAGAACATTACGTGACCGGTGCGCGTCCGTCGAATCGGGCGTGCGCCCCGGGCGTGTCGCGCCGCCGGGGCCTCCCGGAGACTTGGGCGATCGCCGCCTCAGGCGCCTCCCGACCGCGACCGGACACGGCTCAGCCGGCGGGCGCGGGACACCTGGACGACCACACAGAGACCCAGCGTCGCCACGCCCCAGATCGCGCACGCCGGAGGGAGCACGCGATACGCCAGGTGAGCGACCGTGAACTCCTCGTCCAACGGGCCGAGCGCCACCAGCCCACCCACCCACGCGATGGCGAGCACAGCTGGAAGCGAGGCCCACCACGCCCACCGGACCGCCGGCGGGAGCACCCGCGCCAGCGGCTGCGAACCATTCCGTCGCGTCAGCCACACCAGCGCCCACACGCCGAGGATCGCGAGGCCCAGGATGCTCGACCCATGCTGCAGCCACGTGAACCCCGCGAACGGACCCCACCTCCCAGCGAGCGCGGGGAAGACCTCCACACCCCAGCGTCCCTCGTGCGTGAAGAGGTCCCACACGATGTGGCTCACCACTCCGATGAGGAGGGAGACGACGAGGAGCAGCATCCCCGACCAGGACACGCGCCAGGAGCGCGCCCCGTCCGCCCCGCGAACGCTCGTCACCGACAGCGTCTCGCGCGCACCGTCGCCGGCGCCCCGATCCCACTCCCCCGGCAGCCGGACGGCCAGCCACCCCGGCGACAGCTCGCGTGCAGCCGGACGCAGCACCGTGCGCCACACGAGCAGCAGCGCGAGAGCGAGCAGCACCGTGAGCGGAAGCCACGCGAGGTCGTGGGTGCGCCCGTAGTGCAGGGGCAGACCCCGCACGAAGAGCGGGAGGTCGGGCGCCATCGCGCCGATGGCGATCGCGGCGGGAACGAGCGGCGTGCGCACGAACGGCAGCGCGACCACCGCGTGGCTCGGCGTGAACGGCATGGACCCTCCGGATCGAAACGGACCGGCAGCCCGTCAGCCTCGGACGAGCACCCCGGCGAGCGTCTTCTTCCCCCTGCGCAGCACCGAGACACCGCCGGGCAGAGCTCCCGTGACGACAGCCCCCTCGTCCTCGACCTTGGCGCCGTCGAGCGAGACGCCCCCCTGCGCGATCGAGCGCCGCGCCTCGGAGAGGCTCGAGACGAGCCCGGTGTCGACGAGCGCCTGCACCACCGGCGTCCCCGCCGGCACCTCTGCGTTCGGCAGCTCCTCGAGCGCGTGGCCGAGGGTGTCGGCATCGAGCGCGGCCAGGTCGCCCTGGCCGAACAGGGCCTCGGATGCCGCGATCACGGCGGCCGCGGCATCCGCTCCGTGCACGAAGGCGGTGACCTCGAGCGCGAGGCGCTTCTGCGCGGCGCGGCGGAACGGCTCATCGGCGACGAGCTGCTCGTACCGCTCGATCTCGGCCCGCGTGAGGAAGGTGAAGACCTTGAGCCGCGAGATCACGTCGGCATCGTCGGTGTTCAGCCAGAACTGGTACATGCGGTACGGGCTGCACATCGCGGGGTCGAGCCAGATGGCGTTGCCCTCGCTCTTGCCGAACTTCGTGCCGTCGCTGTTCGTGATCAGCGGCGTGCCGATCGCGTGGACCGAGACACCCTCGACGCGATGGATGAGGTCGGTGCCGCTGGTGAGGTTGCCCCACTGATCGCTGCCGCCCGTCTGCAGCACGCAGCCGTACTGCCGGTGCAGCTCGAGGTAATCCATGCCCTGGAGGATCTGGTAGCTGAACTCGGTGTAGCTGATGCCGGCCTCGGAGTTCAGTCGCGCAGCGACCGCGTCCTTCTTCAGCATGGTGCCGACGCGGTAGTGCTTGCCGATCTCGCGCAGGAAGTCGATGGCGCTCAGCGGCGCGGTCCAGTCGAGGTTGTTGACGATGCGCGCGGCGTTGTCGCCCTCGAAACTCAAGAAGCGCTCGACCTGCGATCGCAGGTAGCCGACCCATTCGGCGACCGTCTCGGGGGTGTTGAGCGTTCGCTCGGCAGACGGACGCGGATCGCCGATGAGTCCGGTCGATCCGCCCACGAGCCCGAGCGGCCGGTGGCCGGCGAGCTGCAGGCGGCGCATCAGGAGCAGCTGCACGAGGTTGCCGAGGTGCAGGCTCGGCGCGGTCGGGTCGAAGCCGCAGTAATACGTGATCGGACCGCCGGCGAGCAGGGCGCGCAGCGCCTCCTGGTCGGTGGACACATGCACGAGTCCGCGCCACACGATCTCATCCCAGACGTTCTCGAACGCCGGATCGTTGGCGGGCGCGGTCGCGCTCACGACGGTTTCAGACACGCGGTTCAGGGTATCAGCGGGCGGGAGGATGCCTCGTCCGCGCGAAGGGGCGCAGGACGAGGCATCCGGTCGTCACGCAACGCGATCCAGGCGCTCCCGCTGGTCGGTCGAGAGAGGGAGTAGGACCGCGTCCATCGCAGCGTCCAGCTGCTCGAGCCGGCTGCCGCCGAGCATGGGGCGGATGCCGCGCGCCACGTGCCACGCGAGCAC
Organism: Microbacterium sp.; assembly: GCF_041909575.1. GTDB lineage: Bacteria > Actinomycetota > Actinomycetes > Actinomycetales > Microbacteriaceae > Microbacterium. The sequence continues at coordinate 2,876 of NZ_JAYRDE010000164.1, forward strand.
CGTCTGGCCGCGCGTGGCCCCGATCTCGGACGCGACCTCGTCGAGGGCGTCGAGCCGGTGGGTGTTGCCGGCGTGGTCGTAGATGTCGGGGATCGGCTTGGCGGGGTTGTCGTACGCGCCGGAGAGCAGCGGGGTGTACGCCCACACCTCGAGTCGGTGGCTCTCGGCGAAGTCGCGCTGCTCGTCGCTCAGCACGCCGAAGGCATGGTTGGTGGGATTGGTGCCCGGCCGTGGGCGCAGGTAGGTGCTGTTGTGCTGCAGCGCATCGATCGGCACGGCGCCGATGCGGCGCGCATGGGCCCGCGCCCGTTCGACGCGCCACGCCGGGTGATTGGATGCTCCCACCCGGCCGACGGCGCCCGTCGCGGTCAGCTCGGCGAGCGCGTCGACGGTGTCCTCGATCGGTGTCGCGCGATCCTCCATGTGCAGCCACAGAAGATCGACCCGATCCAGGCCGAGACGGTCGAGACTGCCGGTGAACGCCTCCCGGACGGCGCGGGGAGACAGTCCTGCCCGGCCCGCGGGGAACGATCCCGCCCACAGCGGCTCGGCCCCGAGCTTGGTCGCGATGCGCAAGCGGTCGCGCATCCCGGGCCGCGCGGCCAGCCAGCGGCCGAGCACGCGCTCACTGGCGCCGCCGTGACCGTCATCCGATGCCCAGAAGGCGTAGCAGTCGGCGGTGTCGATCCACACGCCGCCGCGGTCGACGAAGCGGTCCAGGATCGCGAACGAGGTGTCCTCGTCGACGGCGGTGCCGAACATCATCGCGCCGAGGACGAGAGGGGACGAAGGAGGTGCTGCGGTGGTCATGGATCCAGCGTGCAACCTGGAGTCCGCTCCAGGTCAAGCTCTACCCTCGATTCATGACGACCTACACCCCGGCCGAAGCGGCCGCCGTGACGGGCTTCTCGCTCGACACGCTCCGGTACTACGAACGAGAGGGCATCCTTCCTCCCGTCGCACGCACCGCCGGCGGGCACCGCTCGTTCTCCGACGCCGACATCTCCACGCTCGGCTTCCTGAAGTGCTTGCGCGAGACGGGCATGCCGATCGAGAAGCTTCGACGCTACGGCGAGCTGTGCCGTGACGAGAGCACCCTGCCCGACCGTGTCGCACTGCTCGAGGAGCACGCGGCCGCCGTGCAGGTCGAACTCGACGCGCTGCGAGCGCAGCAGCAGCGGCTCGACGACAAGCTCGCGTGGTACCGCGGCGTGCTGGCGTCGGCTCAGGCGGCGGACACCTCGTCGTAGAGGCCGATGAGGTTGCCCTCCGAGTCGCGGATGTAGACCCACCTCGAGTTCTCGTCGA
>NZ_JAYRDE010000165.1:0-4168 GCF_041909575.1 Microbacterium sp.
TTCCCGAGCGCGGGTACGAGCTCCTGTTCGTCGACAAGGTGCCCTTCCCGCGGCGCCCGAACCGCGCCGCGGCGTCGTTCCCGGTGCAGTTCCCGCGCGCCGTCGCGCAGGTTCGCGCGCACCTGGTCGCCCGCGGCGTCGACGTCGTGGTGGGCTTCGGAGGGTACGCGTCCGCTCCCGCCTACGTCGCGGCCCGTCGCGCGCGCGTGCCGTTCGTGGTGCACGAGGCGAACGCGCGGCCGGGCATGGCGAACGTTCTCGGTGCGCGCACGGCCGCGAAGGTCGGGGTCGCCTTCGAGGGCACGCCTCTCAAGCGCTCCCATGTGGTCGGGATGCCGCTGCGGCGCGAGATCGTCGAGCTCGACCGCGCGGCGCTCCGCGACGAGGCCGCCGCGTGCTTCGGGCTCGACGCGGAGCGCCCGGTGCTCCTGGTGTTCGGCGGCTCGCTCGGCGCGCAGCGCCTGAATGAGGCGTTCGGCGCGGGGCACGGCGAGGCGTGGCGCGACGTCCTGGAAGCCGGATGGCAGCTGCTGCACGTGACGGGGGAGCGGTCCGATCTCGCCGATCCCGGTGCACCGGGCTATGCCGTGCGCCGGTACGTCGACCGCATGGACCTCGCCTTCGCCCTGGCCGACCTCATCGTCTCGCGCGCCGGCGCCGCGACGGTGAGCGAGATCAGCGCCCTCGGCATCCCCGCGGTGTACGTGCCGTATGCGGTGGGCAACGGCGAGCAGGCGCTCAACGCCGCGTCGGCGATCCGGGCGGGCGCGGCGGTCCTGATCCCCGACGGCGAGCTGACCGGCGACCGCGTCCGCTCCGAGGTCATTCCGCTGCTCGCGGACCACGACCGGCGCGCGGCGATGGTGGCGGCCGCGGCATCCGTGGGCACCCGCACCGGCACCGAGAACGTGGTGGCGCTCATCGACGAGGCGCTCGGGCGCTGATCACACCGGTGCGGTGCCGCCGCCCCGCAGCGCGGCGGCGACGAGGGCCAGCGCCTCGTCGGCGTCGAGCCTGAGCGCGCGCACCTGCTCGGCGAAGACCGCCGCGGCGCGCTGGGCCTCCTGGTGAGCCGGGTCGCCGTGGAACGACACGAAGGTGCCGTTGCGCCCGCGCGTCTCGACGATCCCGGATGCCTCCAGCTCGCGGTACGCGCGTGCGACCGTACCCGGCGCGAGGCCGAGGTCCTCGGCGAGCCGGCGCACGGTCGGCAGCCGGTGACCGGCCGAGAGCTCACCCGAGGAGATCGCGTCGACGAACCCGGCGCGCAGCTGCTCGAACGGCGGCACCGGAGAGGCGGGGTCGATCGCGATCATCCCGCCATCGTTCCGAGCCGCCCGGGATGTGTCAACACGATCCGCGGGGGTCGTGGGAGCCCAGCGCGCCGGGCCCGCGGCACCGGCCGCCCAACTTAGGATTGACGGGTCATGATCAGACCCGACCTGTCCCTCCCCATCCCCGAGCACATCGAGGCCGCGCACTTCATCGGAATCGGCGGTTCCGGCATGTCGGGGCTGGCGCGCATGTTCCTCGCCCGCGGCATCCGCGTGTCCGGTTCGGACCGAGCGGACAGCCCCGCGCTGCGCGAGCTCGCGGCACTCGGTGCCGACGTGCATGTCGGGCATGACGCGGCGAACCTGGGCGACGACGTCGACACGGTCGTGCACACGGGTGCCATCTGGCCCGAGAACCCCGAGTTCGTTCTGGCCAAGCAGCGCGGCCTGCACGTGATCCATCGTTCGCAGGCCCTGTACTGGCTGATCGGCGGACGCCGGCTCGTGTCGGTCGCCGGCGCGCACGGCAAGACGACCTCGACCGGCATGATCGTGACGGCGCTGCGGGCGCTCGACGCCGACCCGACGTTCGTCAACGGCGGGGTGATCGCGCAGCTCGGGGTCTCGAGCGGCACCGGCTCGGACGACCTGTTCGTGATCGAGGCGGACGAGTCCGACGGCACCTTCCTGCTCTACGACACCTCGGTCGCGCTGATCACGAACGTCGACCCCGACCACCTCGATCACTGGGGTTCGCGCGACGCGTTCTACGACGCCTTCGCACGCTTCGGGGACCGAGCCCGCGAGGCTGTCGTCATCTCGTCCGACGACGACGGCGCGCGGCGCGTGACCGAGCGGCTCACCCATCCGCGCGTCGTCACGTTCGGCGAGTCGGCGGACGCGACCGTGCGGGTGGAGGACATCCGCACCGACGGTCCGGTGGCGTTCACCGTCACGCACGCCGGTGTCTCGGTGCCCGCCCGGCTGCCTGTTCCCGGCGCCCACAACGCGATCAACGCGACGGGGGCCGTCGCGGTTCTGCTGACGCTCGGATTCGAGCTCGAACCGGCCGTGCGGGCCGTGGAGGACTTCGCCGGAACGGTTCGCCGGTTCGAGCTGCACGGCGCCGTGCGCGGAGTGAGCGTGTACGACGACTACGCCCACCACCCGACCGAGGTCGAGGCGGCGCTCGTCGCCGCGCGCACGGTCGTGGGCGACGGCCGCATCATCGCGATCCAGCAGCCGCACACGTATTCGCGCACGCAGGAGATGTACCGCGAGTTCGCCGAGGTCCTCGAGCGGCACGCGGACCACACCGTCATGCTCGACGTGTACGGGGCCCGTGAGGACCCGGTGCCGGGCGTGACGGGTGAGCTCGTCAGCGGCGCGTTCGCCGATCCCGCGCACGTTCACTTCGTGCCCGACTGGCAGCAGGCCGCGGACTACACCGCCTCCGTCGCTCGTGACGGCGACTTCGTCATCACCCTCGGCTGCGGCAACGTCAACCTCATCATCCCGCAGGTGCTCGCCTCCCTGGAGACCGTCCCGCCGTCGACCGCCGCGCACGCGGGGGAGTAGGACCGGATGCGCCGGCCGTCGCCGCTGCCGCCGCCCGTGCGCGGCGCCGCGAAGCCCGCTGCCGATCCGTCCGGCGCTCCGCGGGAGCGCGCCGAGCTGCGCGCGGACGAGCTCGACGACGCCCCGGTGATCCCGCTCGCCGTCCCCGCGCCGCTTCCCGACGGACGCGCCGTCAGCGACGGCCTCCCCGGCGGAGGGCAGGCGGATGCCGCGCAGGCGGCACCCGTGGGCTGGCGCGAGGTGTGGCGTGCGGCGAGGGCTCGCCGCAAGGCGCTGCGCGCCGAGGTCCGGCGCTTCACAGCGCGCCAGCGTCGACGCCGCGCGGTCTGGATCGGCTCGGCCGCGGCACTCGTCGTGCTCGCGCTCGCGACCCTCGGGGCCGCCTACAGTCCGCTCTTCGCCGTAGAGACCATCACGGTGGTCGGCGTCGACGCGCTCGACGAAGCCGAGGTGGCGGCGGCTCTCGAGGACCAGCTCGGAGCTCCGATCCCGCTCGTGGACGAGAGCGCCGTGAAGGCAGCGCTCGTCGCCTTCCCGCTCGTGGAGTCCTACACGCTGGAGGCGCGCCCGCCGCACGAGCTGGTGGTGCGGATCGTCGAGCGCACCCCGATCGGCGTGATCGAGACGCGTGCAGGCGCCACGGTGGTCGACGCTGCCGGGGTGGCGCTGTCGACGGCGCCGACCGGCCCGGAGGGACTCCCGGTGCTCGACATCCGCGGGGGCGTCGGATCGGATGCCTTCGTCGCGGCCGGTCAGGTCATGCACTCGCTCCCGCCCGAGATCCGCGGCCAGGTCACGGCGGTCTCGGCGAGCACTCCGGACGACGTGACCCTCACCCTCGGCGGGACGAACACCGCCGTCGTGTGGGGCAGCGCCGAGGACTCGGCGGCGAAGGGTGCGGTGCTCGAGAAGATCATGGCCGCCCGCCCGCCGGCCTCGGTGCGCTCGTACGACGTGTCCTCCCCGAACGCCGTCGTCGTCCGCTGACCCTCCGGCGGCCGGATCTGGGACGCGATGTCGCGACACGCCGCGCCGGTCCGCGCCGGGCCGCGGCATCCGCATACTTTCAATTCAGGAATTGCATACCGGGCAATTCTTTATACCTCTACTAGAGGTTGAAGGTTTCGACAGGGTCCAGGGCTACGGAGGCCGGCATGAGCCAGAACCAGAACTACCTCGCCGTCATCAAGGTGGTCGGAGTCGGCGGAGGCGGCGTGAACGCCGTCAACCGGATGATCGAGCTCGGACTCCGCGGCGTCGAGTTCATCGCGGTCAACACCGACGCACAGGCGCTGCTGATGAGCGATGCCGACGTC
>NZ_JAYRDE010000166.1:0-1656 GCF_041909575.1 Microbacterium sp.
TTACCCCGCGGGGTGCGATAGGCCACGAGGCGGAACGCCTCGGCGCGGCGCTCCTGCAGCACGCCGTCGGCGCCGCGCCACTCCGAGACCAGGTCGACCACATCCCCCTCGGCGAAGCCCAGCGCGGTGATGTCCTTCGCGTTGACGAGCACCACGCGACGCCCGCCGCGGATCCCCCGGTACCGGTCGTCCTTGCCGTAGATCGTGGTGTTGTACTGGTCGTGCGACCGCAGCGTCTGCAGCAGCAGGCGGCCCTTCGGGATGCGCGGGTACTCCAGCGGGTTCGCCGTGAAGCGCGCCCGGCCGTCAGGCGTCGCGAACCGGCGCGCATCGCGCGGACCGTTCGGCAGGTGCAGGGTGCGTCCCTTGTCGATGCGCTCCTCGTAGTCGTCGAAGCCCGGCACGACCCGCGAGATGTGCGCGCGGATGAGGGCGTAGTCGGCCTCGAGGGCCGCCCAGTCCGCGCGAGGGCCTCCGCGGGCGACGCCGTCGCCACGCGACGGGCGGGCGGCGGCATCCGCTCGTCCGAAGACCAGGCCGCACAGGCGCGCCACGATCGCGACCTCGCTCAGCAGATCGTCCGCCGGCGGCGCGAGGCGTCCGCGCGAGGCATGGACGGCGCCCATGGAGTCCTCGACGGTGACGCGCTGCTCGCCGCCGCCGCGGCGGTCGCGATCGGTGCGGCCGAGCGTGGGCAGGATGATCGCGCGGCGCCCGGTCACGACGTGCGAGCGGTTGAGCTTCGTCGAGACCTGCACGGTGAGGTCGACGCGGCCCATCGCTGCCTCGACCACGGCGGTGTCGGGCGTGGCCGACACGAAGTTCCCGCCCATCCCCAGGAAGAACCTCACCCGGCCGTCGCGCATGGCGCGGATCGCCTCGACCGTGTCGTAGCCGTGGTCCCTCGGCGCCGCGAACGCGAACTCCGCGTCGAGCGCGTCGAGGAACGCCGCCGACGGCTTCTCGTAGATTCCCACCGTGCGGTCGCCCTGGACATTGGAGTGACCGCGCACCGGGCACACGCCGGCGCCCGGCCGGCCGATGTTCCCCTGGAGCAGGAGCACGTTCACCACGTCCCGGAGCGTGGGCACCGAGTGCTTGTGCTGCGTCAGCCCCATCGCCCAGCACACGATCGTCGCCCGCGAGCTGCGGACGGCCTCCCCGACGCGCCTCAAGGCCTTCTCGGGCAGACCGGTGGCTTCGACCAGCGCGGGCCACGAGGCATCCGCCATCGCCTGCCGGTACGCGTCGAAGCCGCTGGTGTGCTCGGCGAGGAAGGCATGGTCGAGCACATCCCCCTCGGCGTCCTCGCGCTCGAGGAGGTGCTTGCCGATCGCCTGGAAGAGCGCCTGGTCGCCGCCGAGGCGGATCTGCACGAACTGGTCGGCGAGCTTCGTGCCGCCGAACGCGACGCCGCGGACGGTCTGCGGATTCTCGAACCGCAGCAGCCCAGCCTCGGGGAGGGGGTTCACGGCGATGATCGTGGCGCCGTTGCGCTTGGCCCTCTCGAGCGCGGACAGCATGCGCGGATGATTCGTCCCCGGGTTCTGCCCCGCGACGATGAGGAGGTCGGCGTCGTGGATGTCCTCGATCGAGACCGTGCCCTTGCCGATGCCGATCGTCTCGGTGAGCGCGGAGCCGCTGGACTCGTGGCAC
>NZ_JAYRDE010000166.1:1666-4125 GCF_041909575.1 Microbacterium sp.
GTCCGGGAGGTTGTTGGTCCCGAGCCCCCGCACGAGCAGCTGGTAGAGGAAGGCCGCCTCATTCGACGTGCGCCCGGACGTGTAGAAGACCGCGTCGTCGGGATCGTCCAGGGACGTCATCGCGCCGGCGATCTCGCGCAGCGCGTCGTCCCAGCCGATCGGGCGGTAGTGCGTGGCCCCTTCGTCGAGGATCATCGGATGCGTCAGCCGCCCCTGCTGACCGAGCCACCAGTCGTCGTGCCCTCGGAGCTCGTCGATCGAGTGCGCCGCGAAGAACTCCGGTCCGACGCGGCGCAGCGTCGCCTCCTCGGCTACCGCCTTCGCGCCGTTCTCGCAGAACTCCGCGACGTGGCGCTTGTCCTCCTCCGGCCACGCGCAGCCTGGGCAGTCGAAGCCGTCCTTCTGGTTCACGCGGACGAGCGTCTGCACGGAGCGGGCGATGCCCATCTGCTGCTGGGAGATCTGCAGCGCGTGCAGCACGGCGGGAACACCGACGGCGACCTTCTTCGCCTTCCCGGCGCGCACGCCCGTCTCGTCGATGTCGTGCGTCGGGGGCTTCCTCGCCATGCCTCCAGGCTAGGCGCTCCCCCGCCCGTCCTCGCCCCCGCCGCCGTGCGAGATGACTTTCGCCCCGGACGCGGGCCCGGGGCGGGGAAGGGGTCAGCGGCGGCCGGTGCCGAAGACGCCGCGGATCACGCCGGAGAGGATCGTCTGCGTCGCCTTCGAGCCCAGGATCTGCTCGATCGGCGACTTCTGCGCGGTGCGGGAAGTACGTGTGCTGCCCTGCGTCTTCTTCAGGAGCCGCTCGTACTCCTGCTGCGCCTTCTTGTCGGCAGCGGCCTGAGCCTTGTCGATCGCCGCCTGCTGCGTGGCGAGCTCGGCGTCGGTCTTCGCCTTCGCGAGCGCCGCCTCCTCGGCCGCGGCGGCGGCGTCGGCGGCCTGCATCTTCGCCGCCAGGATCTCCCGCGCCGACTCGCGGTCGATCGCCGTGCCGTACTTCGCCAGCAGCGGGGATGCCTTCACGGCGGCCTCGATCGCCGGGTCGGGCGTGGGCGACATGAGGCCCTGCGGCGCGCGCAGCCGCGTCCAGGCGACCGGCGTGGGCGCGCCCTTCTCGCTCATCACGGTGACGATCGCCTCGCCCGTACCGAGCTCCTGGAGCACCCGCTCGAGGTCGTACCCCGACTTCGGGTAGGTGCCGACGGTCGCCCGGAGCGCCTTGGCGTCGTCCGGCGTGAACGCGCGCAGCGCGTGCTGCACGCGGGAGCCCAGCTGCGCGAGCACGTCCGACGGCACGTCCTTCGGCGTCTGCGTGACGAAGAACACGCCGACGCCCTTCGAGCGGATGAGCCGCACCGTCTGCACGATCGCGGCGAGGAAGTCCTTCGACGCGTCCGTGAAGAGCAGGTGGGCCTCATCGAAGAAGAACACGAGCTTCGGCTTGTCGAGGTCGCCGACCTCGGGAAGCAGCTCGAAGAGCTCGGCGAGCAGGTACATCAGGAAGGTCGAGAACAGTGCCGGCTTGTCGACGACGCCCGGCACCTCGAGCAGGCTGATGACACCGCGACCGTCGGCGGCCGTGCGGAGGAAGTCGGTGACCTCGAACTCCGGCTCGCCGAAGAACACGTCCGCGCCGTCGTCGGCGAACGTGATGAGCTCGCGGAGGATCACCCCCGCCGTCGCGGCCGAGAGCCCGCCGAGCTCCTTGAGCTCGGCCTTGCCCTCGTCGCTGGTGAGATAGGTCAGCACGGCGCGGAGGTCCGCCAGATCGACGAGCGCGAGACCCTGCTGGTCGGCGTAGTGGAACACCAGACCGAGGCTGGACTCCTGCGTCTCGTTGAGCCCGAGCACCTTGCTCAGCAGCAGCGGACCGAACCCCGAGACGGTGGCGCGAACGGGCACGCCCTTGCCGATGCCGCCGAGGGCGAAGTAGTCCGTGACCGAGGCCTCCGGCTTCCAGTCCTGCCCGATCGCCTGCGTCCGCGCCAGCAGCTTCTCGTTCGCCTCGCCGGGGGTCGCGACGCCGGACAGGTCGCCCTTGATGTCGGCCGCGAACACCGGCACGCCCTTCGCGGCCAGCTGCTCGGCCAGCCCCTGCAGCGTGCGCGTCTTGCCGGTGCCGGTGGCGCCCGCGACCAGGCCGTGCCGATTCATCATGCCGAGGGGGATGCGCACCTGGGCGTCGGGGACGGGGTCGCCGTTGACGACGGCGCCGAGGTCGAGCGTGGCGCCCTCGAAGGCGTATCCGGCGGCGATCTTCGCCACATCGGCCTGCGTGAGAGGACCGCCGTTCGCGGGGGCTGCGTGCGTCGGCGAGGGGGCGGGTTCGCCAACGGGGACCGGCGCCTGCGCATCCGGGGCGGGCGCTCCCGCGGGCCCACGCGCCTCGTCGGCTTCCGCGCCGTCGGCGGCCTCGGCCAGCGCCGCCTCGGCCTTCGCAGCCTCGGCCTTCGCGGCCT
>NZ_JAYRDE010000167.1:0-4023 GCF_041909575.1 Microbacterium sp.
CCCGGGGCGCCGACATCTGCCGGCAGCCGTCGGCGCGACTGCGGGTCGCGACGTTCGTCATCGCGCCGCCGCGTCGCCCCGTCACCTCGCGCGCCAGCCACACTGAGACGCAGGTGATCGACATCTGGAAGCTGCAGGCCGCCGGCGCCCAGGAGGAGGCGCGGACGTACCTCGACTCGCAGGGCGTCGACGCCGCTGCCGTGGAGTTCGTGCTCGCCGAGGGACCGGACTGGGCCCGCGCGATCACCACCCTCGACTGGGAAGACGGCGACATCCTCGCCGTCGGCTCGTCGGCGACGCATCCGGTGGCCCGGGTGTTCCTCGGTTCGAGCGCCGCGAAGATCATCCGCTACGCGCCGGTGCCGGTGGTCGCCGTGCCGGGCGCCGGGACCCCGGGCTGAGGCGTGCCCCGCACCTCGGTGGATGCCGCGAGCGACGCGCCGCAGCCGATCGGACCGTACGCCGTGGCCGCGTCGGGGGTGGAGCCGTCGCGGCTCGTCTTCCTGTCGGGCCAGACGCCGATCGACCCCGCCACCGGCCGGCTGGTCGACGGCGACATCGCCGCGCAGACACGGCAGGTGTTCCGCAACCTGCGTGCGGTTCTCACCGCCGCGGGCGGCTCGTTCGCCGACGTCGTGAAGGTGAACGTCTACCTCACCGCGATGGCCGATTTCGCCGAGATGAACGAGGTCTACCGGGCGGAGTTCACCGCCCCGTACCCGGCCCGCACCACGGTCGCCGTTGCCGGGCTGCCGCTCGGCGCCCGTGTCGAGATCGAACTGGTCGCGGCGCTGCCGGTCTGACACGCTGGGGACGGCACGGGCCACGGGCCGCGAGATTCGCTACGGTCGAGCCGTGACCAAACGCCACCCCAAGAACCGCCCGACGCCCTCCCGCGCAGTAGTTGTAGGTATTTTTTGAAGTTGTCCATTTCGCAGGTGAAATGTCCACACGGTGTCCACATGGACATTTCGACGTGGCGACGACTCCCTGCGGATGTCGGTCGGATGACGACTTGTGTGGGGTTTGACTCGGGGCTACTCAGGCTCCATGCCAAGCCGCTCGGCGGCCCGTTTGATGCGTGTGAACAGACCGATCGACTCCCATGTACTCACGAGCAACGGGTTCTCCCGCCCGTGCGTTTCGTCTAGTGCGGGGTTGAGCAGCATTACGTTATCTTCAGCGGCACCTGCGCACGTGAGCAACGCCTGACCGAGCTCGTTCGCGCTTAGGAGGACGAGCGTCTCGAGCTCGCCGATCGAAAGCACGCCGATGGGGAACTCGGCCTGATCCAGCCGCTCACGAACAAGCCAGTTCTGATTGAGATAGAACGGCTCCAGAGTGACCACTGACGGCGCTTAGCGAATTTCCCCAGAGTTGCTCATCGAAGTTCCTCAGGTCGCGGGGTAACGCTAGCGCAGGTTTGTGCCGGTGGTGACGCGGCGGAGTTCGTCGGCTGCGGTGGCGTGGTGGCGGAGCCGGTAGGAGGCTCCGTCGAGAGTGACGACGACGGAGCGGTGGAGGAGCCGGTCGAGCATCGCGGCGGCGACGGTGGTGTCGCCGAGGATCTCGCCCCAGGCGCCGACGGGCCGGTTCGTGGTGATCACGATCGAGGTCTTCAGGTAGCGCTGGTTGATGACCTGGAACAGCGCTGACGCGGCCTCGCCGGGCAGGGGCAGGTAGCCGAGCTCGTCGATGATGAGCAGGGTAGGGCCGGCGAAGAACCGCATCATCGTCGCCCACTTCCCCTCGATCGCAGCCCTGTGGCAGCGGGCGGCGAGGTCCGCGGCGGAGGTGAAGTAGGTGCGGTAGCCGGCCTTCACGGCGGCGTTCCCGAGCCCGGTCGCGATGTGTGTCTTCCCGACGCCGGGCGGCCCGATGAGGAGCACGTTGGTCGCGGTGTTGATGTAGCGGCAGGTGCCGAGCTCGGCGAGCAGGGACCGGTCGATACCGGAGGCGTGGTCGAGGTCGAAGTCGTCGAGGGTCGCGCCGGTGGGCAGGTTAGCGAACCGGAACCTGCCCGCGAGCCGGCGGGCGTCGGTCGCGGTGACCTCGACGCGCAACAAGTGCTCGAGCGCGTGGGTGAGGGTCCAGCCCTCGGCGGTTGCCTGGTCGAGAACGGTGGGGAGGGCTTCGGCGGCGTCGGCGAGCTTCAACTCGAGGAGGTGCCCGCGCAGCTGCTGGTAGACCGCGGCGGCGGTCTTCGTCGTTGTGGCTGTGGTGGTCATCGGAGGGTGTTCCTGTTCTTCGCGGCCTGCTCGTAGGCGGCCAGGTCAATCACGGTCGACGGTGCCGCGCCGGTGCCGGTGAGGACGGCCGCGGCGCGCAGCGCGGCAGGTCCGGGTGGGATGCGTTCCTTCCGGCGGTGCGGGCGACCGGGAGGGGCGGAGGCGAGGGCGATCGCTTCGAGGTCGGTGACGTGCCCGGTGTCGCGGATCGTGACCCCGAGGCCCGGTTCGGCGACCCGATGCCTCGCGACGACGGCGCCGGATGCGGTGGCGATGTCGATGGTGTGCGCGCCGAGCCGTTGCCGAACCTCGACCTTCGCCGCGGCCAGCTCGGGCGGGACGGAGTAGCGGTTCCCGCGCCAGTCGATCAGTGCTTGCCGGGTCGCGGTGCGCTCCTCGGTCACGATCACCGGGAACACTGCCGGCGGGAGCGGTCGGAGCCGCTCCGCGGCGAACATCGCCGCTGCGGTCGTCTTGCCTGTCTCGGTGCGTCGCGAACGGGCGTCTTGGCCGGCCGCGAACTCGTGGATGCTGGCCTGTGCCTGCTCGAGGGTCAGCTCGTCGGGCAGGGTCCGCCACCAGCGTTGCGCGGCGGTGTGGTTGTTCTTCTCGACCACGCCCTTCCGGTTCCCGCTGCGCGGCCGGCAGACGACCGGCTGAACACCGTGGTGCTTCGCGAACGCGGCGAACATGGGCGCGAGATCTCCCGTGCGGTGATCGAGGACGGTCCGCATCCTGTCGAACCGCCAAACGCGGGTGAGCCCGCCCAACAGGGCGAGCAGCGTGGTCATCGCCGCCAGCAGATGTGGGACGTCCATCGACGGCGACAGCACTGCCCGCCAGACGCCGGAGTGCGCTAGCGAACCGACCAGCAGGTACGCGTTCTTGTGCGGGAAACCCCAGGGCGCGGGAGGGTCGGGAAGCTCGAGCCAGTCGAACTGTGTCTCCTCCCCGGGCGGGTGCTCGATGATCGCGTTGGGTCGCTTCGTGACATGCGAACACGCCGCGCATGCCGGGCGCAGCGACCGGGTGCGGATCTGGCGCGTCAACGTCGGATACGACCCGTCGTAGCCGAGTGGTCGCAGCTCGTCGAGCAGCGTCTGGACCCAGAGGTGCGGGTCCTCGGTCAGCCTCGCGGTGACGTAGTCGACGAACTCGTCGAACGGATCCGGCGCCTGGACGCGGACCCCGGGCTGTCGTTCGCCGGCCAAGTAGGCGCGGATCGTCTTGCGGTCGTGATTGGCATGGCGGGCGATCGCGGCGATCGTCCAACCCTGTTCATGCAGAGCGTGGATCTCCACGCTGCTCCTCTCTGAGAGCATGAGGAACGGGCCTCCCTCGAAGGCTGGTGAGTGGTCAGAGACCACCAGCATCGAGGGAGGCCCGCCTCATGCGACGGAGCGACCCAGGGTGAGGAATTTCGATAAGCAGAAGTGAGGAATTTCAGTGAGCGCCGTCATCGACGCCGTCCTCGCAGACACGAAGCCCGCTGTGCTCGAGGCCACGAAGGGCATCGAGGCGCTCCCCGAAATGCTCCAGGCAATCAAACTCCAGGAAGCCGCGGGCCACCAGTTCTACAACACGTCCCCGTTCGACTTCGGCAAGCTCGTCGCCGATCCGGCCGACCTTCGCTCCAACCTCAATGCCTACCTGGCAGGGTTCTCGCCGAACGTGCGGGACATCTTCGAGCGGTTCGAGTTCGACAAGACGCTGAACAAGCTGGCGGAGAAGAACAAGCTGTTTGCGGTGACGGAGAAGTTCGCGCAGGCCGACTTCCACCCGAACACGGTGTCCA
>NZ_JAYRDE010000168.1:0-3938 GCF_041909575.1 Microbacterium sp.
AGCGCGAACCAGCCCGGCCCGACCGCGGGTCCGTCGAGCACCGCGGTGCCGCCGGCGCCCGACACTCCGCCGGCGCCCGACGCGCCTCCGCCCGCCCGGCCGGAAGGCGACGAGGAGCGGCCGGGTCAGTAGGGCACTGGCCCGCCTCGCCACCTGCGACCGGTGAACCTGGCCCATCCACGGACAGAGTTCACCGGTCGCAGGCGTCGGGGCCGTCGGCGTGGATCAGCCGCCGCCGTCACCCAGACTTGCCCGCGGGTGCAGTCTCAGCTCTGACGCAGGTCCGGGTGCTCCGGCGAGGGTGCTGCCGAGGCTCTTCGTGACGGCGAGCATGAGGCGGGCGCAGATCACGTCGAGGTCGAAGGAGATCGTCGCGAGCTCCGGTTGTGCGAGTCGCCCGGCGGGGATGTCGTCGACGCCGATGACCGCGAGCCGTGCGGGCACCTCGATGCCGGCGGCCCGGGCAGCAGTGAGCACGGCCAGAGCGACGTCGTCGTTGTGGGCGCACACCCCGGTGACACCGGCCTCGACGCACGAGCGGAGCTCCGCCGTCGATACCGCGCCACTCGGGGACCCCAGGATCAGGGGATCGGGCAGCGCCAGCTCGCGGCAGACGGCCGTCACCCCGGAGAGGCGCCCCTCGGCCAGGCCGGTGAGGCGAGGGTCCGCCGGGAGCGCGTACGCGAGCCGCTGACGTCCGGCGGCCACCATCGCCTCGGCCTGGGCGCGTCCGACCGCCGCAGTCGGAACGGGCACGTCGTGGACTCCGTCGGCGTCCCGTGCCGATGAGTGCGAGACCGTCCACCGCGCCACGGGGATCCGTAGCTCACGGATCGGGTCGATGCGCTCGGGGTCGAGGTCGACGAGGACGATGACGGCTGCCGGCAGCAGCTCCCGGCAGAGAGCACCGAGGTCGTCACCTGCGAACGAGAGCTTGGCGAGCAGGTGCAGGCCGGCGCGTGAGCAGGCCGTGGTCAGTCGCTCGAGCAGCCCGACGAGGACGGGGCCCACCGGGACGTCGGGGACGACGAGCAGCACGAGGTCGCTGCGTCCCCGGGCGAGCGCGCGGGCGGCACCCGATCGGACGTAGCCGAGCTCGGCGGCGGCGGCACGCACGCGTTCGCGCGTGTGTTCCGGGATGCTCTGACCGGGCTTGTCGTTGAGGACGTAGCTCACGGGCGCCGTGGACACGCCGGTTGCGGAGGCGACGTCCGCCAACGTCGGGCGTCGCACCACTGCCTCACCTCCGTGACGAGGATCACGAACCGGATGAACTGCCGACCCTTGTCGGGTGCGCGACCTACATTAGTTATGCGCATAAGTGAAGCGCTTAAGTTTCCAATGGAGGAGATTGGCATGCCCACGAACAGCCGTGCCTGGTGGCACGAGGCGGTTGTCTACCAGATCTACGTGCCTTCCTTCGCCGACGCCGACGGCGACGGTCTCGGGGACCTCGCAGGTGTCCGCTCGCGCCTCGACTATCTCGAGAGCCTCGGGGTCGACGTCATCTGGCTCACGCCCTTCTACCCCTCGCCCATGGCGGACAACGGGTACGACGTCAGTGACTACGAGGCGGTGGACCCGCGCTTCGGTTCCGAGGGGGACCTCGACGATCTCATCGCCGACATCCACCGCCGTGGTATGAGGGTGATCATCGATGTGGTCCTCAACCACACGTCGATCGACCATCCATGGTTCGTGGAGTCGCGCAGCACGCGCTCGTCGTCTCGACGCGACTGGTACATCTGGCGGCCCCCGAGGGACGGGGTGGAACCAGGCACGCCCGGCGCGGAGCCGACGAACTGGCTCGGCTTCTTCGCCCAGCCGACGTGGACGTACGACGAGGAGAGCGGTGAGTACTACCTTCACCTCTTCGCCCCGGAGCAGCCCGACCTCAACTGGGAGAACCAGGAGGTTCGCCAAGCGCTCTACGCGATGCTGCGCCGCTGGCTCGCCCGCGGCGTCGACGGGTTCCGTCTCGATGTCATCAACCTCATCTCCAAGAGGTATCCGCTGCAGGACGTGCCGACGCCGCACTCGAGCCACTACGGTGATGCCTCCTCGCAGTACACCTGCGGGCCACGGATGCTCGAGTTCCTCGACGAGCTGCGGGACCAGGTGTTCGACACCGCCGAGAAGACCCTGCTCACGGTGGGCGAGATGCCGGGGGCGACCGTCGAGGACGGGCTCGCCGTCACCGGCGGTGAGCGCCCCCGCCTCAGCATGATCTTCACGTTCGAGCACATGGACGTCGATCACGCGCCCGGCTGGGGCGGACGGTACGAGCCGAGGCCGTTCGACCTGCTCGCGCTGAAATCGACCATGGCACGCTGGCAGGAAGGACTGGGCCGTTCCGGGTGGAACAGTCTCTACTTCGGCAACCACGACCAGGCCCGCGTCGCCTCCCGCTTCGGTTCCCGGTCGCCGGCGCACGCGGTCGCCTCGGCGAAGATGCTCGCCACGGTTCTCCACCTGCACCGTGGAACGCCATACATCTACCAGGGCGACGAGATCGGCATGCGCAACTACCCGTTCGCGAGCATCGAGCAGTTCGCCGACATCGATGCGCACAACTCGTGGGCGTACGGCCGGGCACTGGGTGTCCCGCCGGAACGGCTCCTTGCGGGCCTGCGCCAGAACGGCCGCGACAACGCTCGCACGCCCATGCAGTGGGACGCGTCGGAGCACGGGGGATTCACCACCGGTACTCCGTGGCTGCCGCTCAACCCGAACACCTCCGAGGTCAACGTCGAGGCTCAGATCGACGACGCGGACTCGGTCCTCGCCCACTACCGACGCCTCATCGAGCTGCGTCACAGCAGTGACATCGTGGTCTTCGGTGACTACCGCCTCCTCGCCCGCGACCACGAGTACCTGTACGCCTTCGAGCGGACGCTCGGCGACGAGCGATGGATCGTGGTCGCGAACTTCTCCGACGAGGAGCTCGATGTCGCTGCGGCTCTCGGCGGCGCCGTCGGTGCCGCCGAGCTGATACTCGGGACTCACCACGAGCCGCCCGAGGGTGCGGTCCTGCAGCGGCTGCGCCCCTGGGAGGCCCAGATCTGCCGTGTGCTCAAGGGGAGTGAGCAGTGATGGCATCGACCCCCTCGGCATCGGTGAGCAAGAGGCTCGTCCTGGTCACGGTGACCGCAGCGCTGGGCTTCTTCCTCTTCGGCTACGACACGGCCGTCATCAACGGGGCTATCGACGCGCTCGCCGACCACTACGGCCTCGGCAGTGGCCTCAAGGAGCATCGCTGACGACAGGAACTCCGCTACTGGACCAGCGCTCTGCGAGCTCGACTCCAGGATCGGATCGAATGGGCACGCTGGCTTGTCCGAAACAGGGGCACCCCACCTAAGGGAACGATGCACGTCAACGGCCGATACTCCGCTTGCGAGGAAGAAGGCGTCCAGGAAGGTCCCTCCGGTGCTCCTCGCCGGGGTGGGGCGGGTGTATGGCACCGACGAGGTTCGGTTCCTTCTACCGTCGAGCCAGGACTTTCTTGCCATCGTCTCGGAGTTCCCCGGCGGGTGAGACATGGCGGTAGAGAGTCTGCCGGGTGACGCCGAGCTCGGCACAGAGGTCCCCAACGTGGGTGTCGGGCTTGCCCATGGAGGCCATGGCGAGGCGGATCTTGGCGGGGGTCATCTTGAACGGCCGCCCACCGGTGCGACCGCGGGCACGGGCGGCAACCAGGCCGGCGGTGGTGCGCTCGGAGATCAGTTCACGTTCGAACTCAGCCAGGGTGACTATGGGCACCATCGGTGACGCCAGTTGGAGATGAATTCGGGAGGCGGTGGGCTGGCGACGGCCGGATGTCCTGACGGAAGTGGGAGTCGGGGCCGCAGCGCCTTCAGGTGTGGCCGAATCGTCGTGCCAGGGAGTGGCAGGCGGCGCGGAGCTCGTCGGGCTCGACGTTGGTGAGGTCGGTGTCG
>NZ_JAYRDE010000169.1:0-3871 GCF_041909575.1 Microbacterium sp.
TGACCGAAGCGACGTCGGGGGCGGATGCCACGGCCGCCGAGGATTCGCCCTCCGACGTCGCCGGACTGGTGGATGCCGCCACTCTGCCGGGCGTACCCGACGGCTTCCAGCGTCTGTGGACGCCCCACCGCATGGCCTACATCCAGGCCGGGCCCGACCCGCTCCGCGAGGAGTGCCCGTTCTGCGCGGCGCCGCACAAGAGCGATTCCGACGGACTGATCGTCGCGCGCGGACGCACGGCCTACGCGCTGCTGAACCTCTTCCCGTACAACTCCGGACACCTCCTGATCTGCCCGTACCGTCACATCGCGACGTACGACCAGGCGACGCCGGAGGAGGTTGCCGAGATCGGGGCCCTCACGCAGCGCGCGATGACGGTGCTGCGCACCGTGGCCCGGTGCGACGGGTTCAACATCGGCATGAACCAGGGAAGCGTCGCCGGTGCCGGAGTCGACGAGCACCTCCACCAGCACGTCGTGCCGCGGTGGGCCTCCGACGCGAACTTCTTCCCGATCATCGCGCGCACGAAGGCGCTGCCCCAGCTCCTCGGCGAGGTGCGAGTGGCGGTCGCCGACGCGTGGAGCGCCGAGAACGCCTAGCGGACCTGGCGCACCTCGAACTGCATGCGCGGGTGCGCATACGACTCCTGCGCCTCGACGAGCTGGAGTTCGCGCTCCCCGGACTCATGGGTGCGCTGCAGCAGGTCGAAGACGCTCGACGTCGTGCGGGCGAGCGCGTCGCCGAGGTCACCCGTGCGGCGGAAGTGCGCGGTGAAAAGCGCGGCGGTGACGTCACCGGACCCGTTGGCCTTCATCGGGATCCGGGGCGTCTGGACGATCCAGGCGCCGCCGTCGTCGACCGCCAGCATCTCGATCGTGTCGGCCGGGCGGTCGGGCCGCTCGACGCTCGTGACCAGGACCGTGCGCGGCCCGGTGTCGCGGATGCGGTCCACCGACTCCAGCGTCGACTCGAGCGTGTCCGGCTCGGTATCGGTGAGGAACCCGAGCTCGAACTGGTTGGGCGTGATGATGTCGGCCGCCGGGACGACACGGTCGCGCAGCAGGACGGGGATGGCCGGCGCGACGAAGCATCCGGACTTCGCGTTGCCCATGACGGGGTCGCAGGAGTACACCGCCGCGGGATTGGCGGCCTTGACGCGCGCAACGGCGTCGAGGATCACGTCGGCGATGCCCTCGCCGCCCTGGTAGCCCGACAGCACCACGTCGATCTGCGGCAGCACGCCGCGCTCCTCGATGCCGAGGATGACGTCGCGCACGTCGTCGGGGCTGATGAGGGGACCCCGCCACGCCCCGTAGCCGGTGTGGTTCGAGAAGTTCACGGTGTAGACCGGCAGCACCTCGACGCCGATGCGCTGCAGCGGGAACACGGCCGCCGAGTTGCCGACGTGGCCGTAGGCGACCGCGGACTGGATCGACAGGATCTTCACCGCTCGATCATCCCATCCCGGCGGGGACCGTCCGGCCGCCGACCGCCCGCACCGCCGCGGCGATGTCGTCGGCGAGCTGCTCGGCGTCGGCGTCGCAGAGGTCGTGGGTCGTGAGCCGCAGCCGCTGGGAAGCGTCGCCGTTCACCAGGCCGAACTCGTCGCCGCTGCGCGCCAGCCACCCGCGGCGCGTGAGCCGTTCGGTGACCGGTCGCGCCGCCACGGGCAGCGGCACCCACAGGTTGAGCCCGTCACCCGATGACGTCGGGATGCCGCGCACGGAGAGCCGCTCCGCGAAGGCGGCGTTGCGGGCGGCGTAGTGGGCGCCGGCGCGCTCGATTTCGGACAGCACCGCGGGATCGGACGCCAGAGCGAGCGTCAGCCGCTGCAGCAGGTGGCTCACCCACGTCGTTCCCGGCGTCAGGCGCATCGCGAGGCGCCCGGCGGTCTCGGCGTCCGACGACGTCACGGCCAGGCACATATCGGGGCCGAGGAACTTCGAGACCGACCGTACGAGCGCCCAGCGCCGGTGGCCGGGCGCGATGATCGAGTGGTACGGGTCCCGGGACAGCATCGAGAAGTGGTCGTCCTCGATCACGAGCACGTACGGATGCTCCGCCAGCACGCCGCGCAGCTCGGCCGCACGACGCGCCGAGACGCTGGCGCCGGTCGGATTCTGCGCCCGCGGCGTGCACACCACGGCTCGCACGCCCTCCTCGAGCGCTGCTCGCAGACCCGCGACGGTCATCCCCTCGTCGTCCACCGCGACCGGCACGGCCCGGTAGCCGCCCACCCGCACGGTGTGGATGCTCGTCAGGAAGCACGGATCCTCGAGCGCGACCGCGTCGTCGCGCGTGAGGGCACTCGCGAGCAGCCGCTCGACGGCATCAGCCGCACCGCTGGTGATGGTGAGGCTGACCTCGTCGGCCGGGGCATCGGCCATCCACGAGCGCGCCCAGCGCTCCAGGTCGGGGTCGATGACGGGCTCTCCGTACAGCACCGGACGCCCGGTGACACCGGCGAGCGCGCGGGAGACGTCGGGGATGAGCGCCGGATCGGGATTCCCGGTCCCCACATCCCGAAGCACCGTGTCGGCGAATCCCTCCTGCGCCACCGCGGCGCGGTCGGCGATGCGGGTCCCTCCGCGTCCACGGGTCACGACGATTCCCGCCTGGGTGAGCTGGCGATAGGCGGCGACGACGGTGTTGCGATTGACCCCCAGCAGGTCGGCCAGCGAACGCACCGAGGGCAGCGCATCGCCGGGGCGCAGCATCCGACGCTCCACGAGCCCGCGCAGGCTGTCGGAGATCTCCGCCGCGGAGCGCCCGCTGATCTCGAGGTCCATGCCACCGCCTTCCGTGTGCCGATCCATGGTGCGGTACATGCTATCTTTTGGCCTAGGCCAATCGGTCTCCTCCTCTCCACCACCCGGTCGCGTCGCCCGCGCGGCCCACCCGAAGGGAACCCCTCGTGAGCGCAGTCGACACGGGAACCGGTCGCGTCAAGCGCGGCCTCGCCGAGATGCTCAAGGGCGGCGTCATCATGGACGTCGTCACGGCCGACCAGGCCAAGATCGCCGAGGACGCCGGCGCCGTGGCCGTCATGGCGCTCGAGCGGGTCCCTGCCGACATCCGCGCGCAGGGCGGCGTCTCGCGCATGAGCGACCCCGACATGATCGACGGCATCATCGAGGCCGTGTCGATCCCGGTCATGGCGAAGGCGCGCATCGGCCACTTCGTCGAGGCGCAGGTGCTGCAGGAGCTCGGCGTCGACTACATCGACGAGTCCGAGGTGCTCTCGCCCGCCGACTACGTGAACCACATCGACAAGTGGGGCTTCACGGTGCCCTTCGTGTGCGGCGCCACGAACCTGGGTGAGGCCCTCCGACGCATCAACGAGGGCGCCGCGATGATCCGCTCGAAGGGCGAGGCCGGCACCGGCGACGTCTCCGAGGCGACCAAGCACATCCGCAAGATCACCGGCGAGATCAACGTCCTGCGCTCGATGACCAAGGACGAGCTGTACGTCGCGGCCAAGGAGCTCCAGGCGCCCTACGAGCTCGTCGCCGAGATCGCCGAGACCGGCAAGCTCCCCGTCGTGCTGTTCGTCGCGGGCGGCGTGGCCACCCCGGCCGACGCGGCGATGATGATGCAGATGGGCGCCGACGGCGTCTTCGTCGGCTCGGGGATCTTCAAGTCCGGCAACCCCGCGCAGCGCGCGGCCGCGATCGTGAAGGCGACGACGTTCTACGACGACGCCAAGGTCATCGCCGAGGTGTCCCGCGGCCTGGGCGAGGCGATGGTGGGCATCAACGTCTCCGACCTCCCCGCTCCGCACCGCCTCGCCGAGCGCGGGTGGTGACCGGCCCCTCGCGCCCTCACGTCGGCGTCCTCGCACTGCAGGGGGACGTCCGCGAGCACGCCCGCG
>NZ_JAYRDE010000170.1:0-3792 GCF_041909575.1 Microbacterium sp.
AACGCGTACACGTCGCCGTCGGGTGCGACGTTCGGCGTCGCGCCCTCGGCCGTCTGCACGTCGAGGAAGTTGGCGGAGAGGAACGAGGCCTGGTGCGTCATCGGGCAGCTGCCGTCGGCGACCTTGGCCGCGACATCCGCGAACGCCGTGTCGTTGATGCTCGCGACGTCGCCGAAGCCCGCGTTGACCCACTCGGGGTTCAGCAGGATCTCGCCGACGGCGTCGAACGCCTCCTCGATCTCGGGGTCGGTGAATGCGACCTCGTTGGCGATCCACTGGTCGTACACCTCGGGACCGGACTGGCGCAGGACGAGGTCCTCGATCCAGTCGGTGCCGGGCCAGCCCGAAGCCGCCTCGGAGAAGAAGCCGGCGCACCACGAGGGTTCACCCGTCGCCTCGGAGATCGTCGCCGTCACGTCGAGCAGCTCGTCCCACGTGGTCGGGACCTCGACGCCCCACTCCTCGAACTTCGCGGGCGAGTACCAGACGTAGCCCTTGATGTTCGCGAGCATCGGCGCCGCGTAGAACACGTCGTCGATCGTGCCGTACGACTTCCAGTCCGGCGACCAGTTCGCATCGACGTTCGCCTCGACCTCGGACGAGGCCTCCTGCACCTCGCCGGTGCCGACGAGCGTCCGGAGCAGACCCGGCTGCGGGACGATCGCGATGTCGGGCGCGTCGCCGCCCTGGACCTTCGTGACGATGTTGCCCTCGAACGCCTTGTCGCCGGTGTACTCGACGATGACGCCGGTCTCCTCGGTGAACGCGTCGAAGGATTTCTGCATGTTCTCGGCCTCGATGCCGGTGATGCCGCCGTAGATCGTGACGGTCTCACCCTCGATGTTGCCGTCGTCGCCTTCGTCGCCGCCGCCTTCGGCGCAGCCCGCGAGAGCGAGCGCGGCGACGGCCGTTGCGCCGACCGCTGCCAGCATGCGCCGGCGGGATCGCGTTGCAGTCATTGATGCCTCCTCGTTGAGTTCCACAGAGCGAATTCGGGCTCCGTGCAGGAACATAGGGAACCGATTCCATGCTCACGCTAGGGGATCGACCGTTTCGGCACAATCACGGTTGATCACAACTCGATAAATACGGGAACGAGGGTGGAGTTCCGCGGCATGAGGCGGCACAATGAGCGCGGAACCGGTTCCACATTCGCGCTGTTGCGGTGGAGCCGCCGGACTGCCGAGGAGGGCGCCTGATGGCAGGCATCGCCGACGTCGCGCACGCTGCGGGCGTGTCGAAGTCGACGGCCAGCCGCGCGCTCACCGGAGCGGGTTACGTCTCGGACGAGACGCGCGCCCGCGTCCAGAAGGCCGCCACCGCTCTGGGGTACGTCCCCACCACCAGCGCCGTCAGCCTCGTGACCGGTCGCACGCAGACGATCGGCGTCGTCATGCCGACCCTCGACCGCTGGTTCTTCGCGCACGTGCTCGAGGGCATCCAGGACGCCCTGCTCGAGCGACGCTACGACCTCGCGCTCTACGGGGCTCCCCCGGAGTCCGAGGCGAGGCGCGAGATGTTCGAGCATTTCCTCGCCCGCAAGCGGTTCGACGGGCTCATCGCGGTCGGGATCGAGCCGAGCGCGCACGAGCTCGAGCGCCTTGTGGCGTTCGGGAAGCCCGTGGTCAGCGTCGGCGGCTACGACGTCGGAACGAACGCCGTCTCCATCGACGACGGAGCCGCCGGCCGCATCGCGACGGAGCACCTCATCGGGCTCGGCCACCGGTCGATCGCGTTCGTCGGGGGCGACCCCGACGGGCGGCGGACGAGCTACGGGGACCGGCAGCGCGTCGACGGCTACCTCGCGGCGATGCGCGACGCGGGACTCCAGGCATCCGCCGCCCACGTCCCCGCGCAGGTCTCGATGCCCGGCGGGTACAGCGCGGCCGTCGACCTGCTGGGCGATCGGCGCACGCGCCCGACGGCCCTCGTCGGTGTGTGCGACGAGGTCGCGGTGGGCGCGATCATCGCGGCCCGGCGGCTCGGCATCCGGGTGCCGGACCAGCTGAGCGTCGTCGGCATCGACGATCACGCCTACGCCGAGATGTTCTCCCTCACGACCCTCCAGCAGAAGCCGCATCAGCAGGGACGCGCGGCGGTCCAGCTCCTGCTGTGGCAGCTGGACGATCCGGATGCCCCGACCCACCGCATCTACGAGGCGTCGCCGCTGATCGTGCGGAGCTCCACGGCTGCGATCGACGACGACGCGTCGGCGATCGTCGGCGTCGGACGCTGACTCGGGCAGGAACGACGAAGGCCCCGGATGCCGGAGCATCCGAGGCCTTCGTGAGATCGCTGCGAGCGCAGCGCGGGATTACTTGAGGGTAACCGACGCGCCGGCCTCTTCGAGAGCGGCCTTGGCCTTCTCGGCGGCCTCCTTGTTGGCGCCCTCGAGGACGGCCTTGGGAGCACCGTCGACGACGGCCTTCGCCTCACCGAGGCCGAGCGAGGTGAGCTCGCGGACGACCTTGATGACCTGGATCTTCTTGTCGCCGGCGGCCTCGAGGATGACGTCGAACGCGTCCTTCTCCTCGGCCTCTTCGGCGGGGGCGCCACCGGCCGGCGCGCCAGCGGCGGCAACGGCGACGGGGGCGGCGGCGGTGACGTCGAAGGTCTCCTCGAACGCCTTGACGAACTCGGAGAGCTCGATGAGGGTGAGCTCCTTGAACGCGTCGAGCAGCTCTGCGGTGCTGAGCTTAGCCATGATGATTCTCCTTGATTGGGGTTGTTCTTAGCCGGGGCCGGTTCAGGCCGCGGACTCCTGCTTCTCACGCAGTGCGTCGACCGTGCGAACGGCCTTCGACGGCAGTGCGTTGAAGACGTAGGCCGCCTTCGTCATCGATGCCTTCATCGCGCCGGCGAGCTTCGCCAGCAGGACTTCACGGCTCTCGAGGTCGGCGAGCTTGCTGACCTCCTCCGCGCTCAGGGGGTTCCCGTCGAAGAAACCGCCCTTGATCACGAGAAGAGGGTGTGCCTTGGCGAAGGCACGCAGACCCTTCGCGACGGAGACCGGGTCTCCGTGCACGAACGCGATGGCTGACGGACCCTTGAGGTCGTCGTCCAGCGACGTGATCCCCGCGTTGTTCGCGGCGATCTTGGTCAGCGTGTTCTTCACCACGGCGTATTCCGCGTCCTGACGGATGCTGTTGCGCAGCTCCTTGAGCTGGGCAACCGTCAGACCGCGGTACTCGGTCAGCAGAACGGCGGTCGAGTCCTCGAAATGCTTCGTGAGCTCGGCGACCGATGCTTCCTTCTGCGCCATGGCCACTCCTTGTGTGTACGAGACGCTCCGGGATGCCGGCGCGTCGGCCTCGACATCCGCTCATCTGATCTCGCCACGGCAAAGAAAAAAGCTCCGGCGCAAGCGCACGGAGCGGGAACCCTGGAGTTCGTTCGTGTCACCTGCGCGGGCCCCTGCGATGCAGAGCTTCGATCTCCGTGCGCTTGCGCGCACGGCGATGACCGGCGGTCTTCGGTTGCCCCCAGTCTAAGGGATGCCCCGAGCCCCGCCAAATCGGCGCGGGCGGGCTACGCCGTGATGAAGTCGCGGTAGCGGTCGAGCGCCGCGGCGACCTCCGCCTCGGTCGCGGCATCCGTCGTGAAGAGCTCGGGGATGGGGTCGTCGGCGTGCCGGCCGACGGCGACCGAGTGCGTCCACACGCCGACCACCTCGCCGCGGGCGACGATGATCGGGTGCACGATCCCGTTCATGCTCGGCCCGATCGCCGAGAGGAACTCCGGTGCGCAGGGCACCGAGCGATCGGCGTACGAGAGGTAGTACTCCTCGAACGG
>NZ_JAYRDE010000171.1:0-3770 GCF_041909575.1 Microbacterium sp.
AGCGGCGCTCACGAAGCACGAAGAGCTGGTCGCCCTCATCCGCGAGCGCGGCGACGACCCGACCGACCTGATGCTGCCCTTCCGCGAGCCCCTCGACGCGTTCCGGGCCGCGACGCACGGGGTGAGGCCCCAGGAGACCCTCCTGTCGGTGCACATCACCGCGGGGATGCTCGACGACTTCTACCTCGCGCTGTCGGCGAGCTACGGCGAGACCGGCCGTCGCGTCGCGCGGATCCTGCAGGCCGACGACGACCGCGACGCGATCGTGGCGATCATCCTGCGGACGATCGACGGCGATCCGCAGTGGGCATCTCTGCTCGCTCTGTGGGGGAGGCGCCTCGTCGGCGACACGCTGCTGATCGCGCGGGCCGCGCTGCGACCATCGACGCTCGGGGCCGTGGACGAGGCCAAGGTCGAGCCGGTGTTCACCGAGCTCATGTCGGCGCACTCCAAGCGCATGGACGCCATGGACCTCGCGGCCTGAGCGGCAGTCTGTCGCTGCCGGTTCAGCCGATCTTCAAGCGGGTGCGCTCGGCGGCGTCGTGCGCGACGCGCGCCCGCGTCAGGAGGATCACCACGGGATAGGTCACGAGCAGCGGCGCCACGAACATCGAGAGCCACAGCCAGATGCTGTCGATGCCCACCCCGGCCCACGTGAGGATCGTCCACACGAGACCGGCGGAGAAGGCGCCGACGATCGGGGCGATCACGACGCCGCGCGTCGTGCGGTGGCCGATGTGGAAGTGCACGGCGACGCCGAGGGCGGCTCCGACGATCAGCGCGATGAGGATCTGCATGGGTGTCAGGCGACGAAGCCGACGCGGCGGGACTCCTCGGTCCCGAGCTCGATGTAGGCCAGGCCCGCCGTGGGGACGATGTAGTTGTTGCCCTTGGTGTCGCTGAACGTGACGTGGGTGGCGCCGGCGTCGAGTGCGGTCGCGATCGACTTCTTGACGTCGGCAGCGGGCTCGTTGGTCTCGAAGCTGAGCTCGCGTCCGGTGTTCGCGATGCCGATGCGGATCTCCACGTGAGGGCCTCTCTCCTGCTCTGCGCGCCGGCTCCCGGGCGCATGGCAACTCTACGACACGGGCACAGGCGGCCAGGTCGTGCGGCGCACGCTCTCGGCGAACGGGATTGTCCGTCGCCCGCGCTACGGTCGAGGGCATGGTGGCGAGCGACGAGTCGGGTGCGGCGACCGTGCTCGACGATCGCCAGCGCGCCGTCGTCGGCCTGCCGCCCGACGCGTCGGGCGTGGTCGTGGGAGCGCCGGGCACCGGCAAGACCACCGCGCTCGTCGCGCGTGTGGCGGCGCTGGTCGAGGGCGGACTCGACCCCGATGCCGTGCTCGTGCTCACCCCGTCCCGCCAGACGGCGACCGCGCTGCGCGATCGACTGGCCATCGCCGTCGATCGGGCGACGTCGGGTCCGCTCGCCCGCTCGGTCGCATCCTTCGCATTCCAGCTGGTGCGGGCGCACGCGGTGGCGACCGATGCCGAGCCGCCGCAGCTGCTCACGGGCGGTGACGAGGACCAGCTGATCCACGACCTGCTCGAGGGCGATGCCGAGGACGAGGCATCCGCTCCCTCCCGGTGGCCGGAGTGGCTCGCGCCGGGGATCCGCGCGACGCCGGGGTTCCGCACCGAGGTGCGCACGTTCCTCGCGGAGTGCACCACCCTCGGGATCGGGCCGGAACGGCTGCGGGCGCTCGGAGAGCGGGAGGAGCGCGCCGCCTGGGTCTCGCTCGCCTCGTTCCTCGGCGAGTACCTCGACGTGCGCGCCGACATGCGCGGGGCGCATCGCGATGCGGCGGGACTGGTGCGCGAGGCCGTCGGGCTCGTGCGCACGCTCGGAGACGGCATCGAGGCGCTCGACCGGGTCGGCACGATCCTCGTCGACGACGCGCAGGAGCTCACCCTCGGCGGCGTCGAGCTGCTCGAAGCCGCGCGCGGGCGAGGCATCCCGGTGCTCGCATTCGGCGACCCCGACGTGGGCTCGGGGTCCTTCCGAGGTGCCACGCCCGAGAACTTCGCCCGGCTCGCCGCGAGCCTCGGCGAGGTGCACGTCCTGGCGCGGGGTCACCGCGGCACCGCGTGGCAGGCCGAGCTGGTGCGCCGCGTGACGCAGCGGATCGGCGCGGTCGGGATCGTCGCGCACCGGCGCGGGAGCGACGGAGCGCAGCCCGACGACTCGGCGCGCGCCCTGCTGATGCGCTCGGCGGCCGAAGAGTACGACGCCGTCGCGCGCCTCCTGCGGGAGCGGCACGTGCACGACGGCGTTCCGTGGGGACGCTGCGCGGTGATCGCACACGACACGCGGCAGGTGGCCGCGCTCGAGACCGAGCTGGCGGCGCGCGAGGTCCCGGCGCGCTCCAGCGGCCCCGGCAGGGCACTGGGCACGCTGCGGCCGGTGGGCGATCTGCTGCGGCTGATCGACCTGGCATCCCGCGACGAATGGGAGTTCGAGGACGTCTCGTCGGCGCTCCTGGGCACCTACGGGCGCCTCGATCCGATCGAGCTGCGCCGTCTGCGCTCGACGCTGCGTCACACCGAGCTCGCTGCCGGGGGAGAGCGGGCGGGCAAGGATCTCCTGCTCTCGGCGATGCGGCAGCCTCTCGAGTTCGACCTGCTCGACATGCGCGAGGCGCGCCGCGCGGCGCAGCTCGCGCGCACGCTGGCGTTCCTGCGCGACGAGCTCGCGCGAGGCGCGACGGCGCACGAGCTGCTGTGGGCCGCCTGGGACCGCAGCGGGCTCCAGCGCGGCTGGTCGGAAATGGCGCACGGCCACGGCCCGCTCGCCGAGCAGGCCAACCGCGACCTCGACGCCCTCGTCGCTCTGTTCCAGGCCGCCAAGCGCTTCGTCGAGCGGTCGCTCGACGCCGATCCGCGGGTGTTCGTGCGGAGCATCCTGGACTCCGACGTGGCCGAGGACCGCCTGACCGCGCCGGTGCGCGACGACGCGGTGCAGATCCTCACCCCGGCGGGCGCGCTCGGTCTCGAGTTCGACACCGTGGTCGTCGCCGGCATGCAGGAGGGGGTGTGGCCCAACACGCGGCTGCGCGGAAGCCTCCTCGACACGTGGCGACTGCCGGATGCCGCGTCCCGGGCGACCGGGGACCCACCGGGCGTCCTCGACCGGCGCCGCTCGGCGATGCACGACGAGCTGCGTCTGCTCGCCCGCGCGCTGTCGCGCGCCACAGCGCGGGTGATCGTCACCGCGGTCGACGACGACGACACCGGACCCAGCGTCTTCTTCGAGTTCTTCCCCGACCCGGAGCGCCACACGGTCGACCATCCGCTGTCGCTGCGCGGTCTCGTCGCGCGCCATCGCCGCACCCTCACCGAGCGCAGCGCCGCCTCCGCGGCGGCGATCCACGCGGCCGGCCAGCTCGCGCTGCTGGCGGATGCCGGCGTGGCCGGCGCCGCACCGGCTCAGTGGTTCGGCGTCCCGCCGCCGACGTCGACCGGACCGCTCCGCGACCTCGCGAAAGAAGACGTGCGGGTCTCGCCGTCGCGGCTGCAGGCACTCGAGGAGTGCCAGCTGAACTGGGTCATCGGCGATCTGGGCGGCGACCCCGGCAGCACGACGGCCGGCCTCGGCACCATCATCCACGCCGCCCTCGAGCATGCCGCCGAGTCGACCGAGGAGGCGCTGTGGGAGCAGGTCGACGCCCGGTGGGGCGAGCTGACCTTCGAAGCGGACTGGCGTGAGCGCGCCGAGAAGACGCGCGCGCGCGACCTCGTGCGCCGGCTGCACCTGTACCTGCGGCGGTT
>NZ_JAYRDE010000172.1:0-3595 GCF_041909575.1 Microbacterium sp.
TGGCCGGGTACGACGTGACGCGCTCCGCGAACGCGAGCGTCGGCACGGGGTGGGCCAGCGGGATGCCGGGGAGGAACTCCATGATCTGCTCGTTGATGGCGAGGTAGGCGGCTTCCTGCTCCTCAGCCGTGGGCAGGCCGCGAGCCTCGGTCAGGGCAGCGGTGAGCTCCTCGTTCGTGAAGCCCCACTCGTTGCCGGCCGTGGCGAAGAACGTCCCGACGAAGTTGTCGGGGTCGTTGTAGTCGCCGGTCCAGCCGAGCAGGTGGATGCCGTGCTCCGCGCCGCCCTGGATGCGGTCGAGGTAGGTGGGGTTCCACTCCTCGCCGACCGGGGTGAGGACGATGCCGACCGCCTCGAGCTGCGATGCCAGGTTCGTGTAGATCTGCTCCGGGTTGGGCATGTACGGACGCGACACGTTGACCGGGTAGTTGAACTCCAGCGTCAGCGGGTTCGCCTCGTCGTAGCCGGCTTCGGCCAGGAGTGCGATCGCGGCGTCGGGGTCGTACTCGTACATGGTGACGTCCTCGTTCCAGCCGATGACCGCGGGCGGCATGAACTCCTGCGCCACCTCGGTGCCCTCGGGGAGCACCTGGGTCACGAGCTGCTCCTTGTCGATCGCGTGGGCGATCGCCTGGCGCACCCGGATGTCGGCGAGCGCCGGCACGGCCTGGTTCATCGCCAGGTAGAGGATGTTGAACGGGTCACGGTTGACGAGGTTGAAGCCGGCCTCCTCGAGCGCGCCGAGGTCGGCGGGAGCGACGAGGTCGTAGCCGTCGATCGAGCCGGACTCGAGCGCCTGGCGACGGGCGGTGGTCTCGCCGATCACCTGGAAGATGACCTCCTGGACCTGACCCTGCTCGCCCCAGTAGTCCTCGTAGGCGCTGAGGGTGACGGACTCGCCCGGCGACCACTCCTCGAAGACGAACGGGCCGGTGCCGACCGGGTGACCCTGCGCGTACTCGCTCAGGACCGGCGCCTCGGCGGTGCCGCCGACCTCGTCGGCGGAGTACTCCTCCAGGGCGGCGGGGCTCTGGATCGCGAAAGACGGCAGCGACAGCGCCGGGATGAATCCGGCGAACGGCTGGGTCAGCGTGATGACGGCCTCGGTGTCGCTGGTCGCCTCGCACCCGCCGTAGATCGACGTGCCCGTGTCGGCGTAGCCGCGCATGAGCTTGCCCCAGTAGTACGACAGGCTCTCGCTGGCCGCGACGCCGGTGAAGTTGTTCATCCGGTCGAAGTTGAAGCAGACGGCCTCGGCGTTGAAGTCGGTGCCGTCGTGGAAGGTGACGCCCTCCTTGAGCGCGAAGGTGTAGGTGAGGCCGTCCTCGGACTGCTCCCACGTCTCGGCGAGACCCGGCGCGGGGTCGGCCGTTCCCGGCTCGACGCCGACGAGTCCCTCGAAGATCTGACGCGAGACGCGGAACGTCTCTCCATCGTTGGCCATCGCCGGGTCGAGGCCGGAGATGTCGCCGGACGACGCGAACACGAACGTCGAGTCGACGTCGCTCGCGTCGCCGGTCTCGCCGCCCTCGTCGCGCTGGCTGGCGCATGCGGTGAGGACGAGCGCGCTGACGGCGATCGCGGCAGCGCCCGCGAGAACGCGGCGCTTCGATGTGTGGGGCATGTGCTGTGCACCTTCCATATCATGCGGGCGCGGCTGCACATCGTCGTGGAGCAGAGGTGCGCCTTGCCCTCAGGGGGTGTGATCCATCGACGCTACCTGCACGTGGGCGCCCGGACGATTACGCCTGTGTCTCGATTCTGTTTCGGCGGGTTGGATCGTGCGCAGATGATCGATCTGCGCCATGTACCCCACGACCCGTTGTGCAGATGTGTCAGAAAGGCGCTGCTCGCGGCGACGCGACCGCCACGTGCCCCCGACCGGCGGGGCTAACGTGGTGCTCATGGCACGCGGCAGGGACGAGGCATCCGCCCCCACCGTCCGGCTCTCCGACGGCGCTGTGGCCCGCGTCGTCCCGTCGGCGTACGGCGGCGGGTGGGAGCTCGACGTCGCAGGCACGCCGCAGTCGCACATCGACCTCGACGATCCCACCCACCTGCACTTCGAGTACGTCGCGCGCATGGGGGCCGTCATCGACCGGCTCCGGATGCCGCGGCAGCCGCTGACCGCCATCCACCTCGGGGCGGGGGCGCTGACCATCCCCCGGTACATCGAGGCGACCCGGCCGGGCTCTCGGCAGCAGGTCATCGAGCTCGAGCCCGCGCTGTGGGACCTCGTGCGCGAGAACCTCCCGCTCCCCCGCGGCGCTTCGATCCGGGTGCGCATCGGCGATGCCCGCGAGGGGCTCGGGCGGCTGCCGGCGGGGCTGGTCGGCGCGGCCGATCTGGTGGTGTCGGACGTGTACTCCGGAGCGCAGACCCCGGCGCACCTCACGACGGTCGAGTTCTACAGCGAGGCCGCGCGCTTCCTCGCCCCCGACGGCGTGCTGCTGGTGAACGTCGCCGACGGAGCCGGTCTCGCATTCGCACGACGCCAGGTCGCGACCATCATGTCCGTGCTGGAGCACGTCATCGTCCTCGCCGAGGTGCAGACCCTCAAGGGGCGCCGCTTCGGGAATCTCGTGATCGCCGCCTCGCCCGCGCCGCTGCCGACGGAGTGGCTGCCGAGGCTGATGGCCGCGGGACCGCACCCCGCCAAGCTCGCCCAGGGAGCCGAGGTCGTCGAGTTCGCGCGGGGCGCCCGCGTGGCCACCGACGCCGATGCCACCGCATCGCCGAAGCCCTCGGCATCCGTCTTCGATCGCTGACGGAATCGGATGCCGCGACCCGGCGTGCCACGCCCGGCGAACGGCGTGACGCGGGGCACACTGGAACGAGCTACCGACCGTGTGCGAAGGGAGTCGCTGTGAGCTACATCCGCGGGTACGACCCCGACACCCTCCGCGAGAAAGTCGATGCGCGGCAGTGCCGCGAGCGCCTCGACGAGATCGGCGAGCAGCGCAGCCTCCCGGCGCTCCTTGAGCGCGTGTGGCTGCTCAAGGTGCTCGACCGCAGCGAGGACGCCCTCGTGATCTCGGAGCAGTCCGTGCGCGTCGCGCGCATGGCCGGCACGCGCAAGGATCTGCTGCGCGCCCGGATCCTGCACGCCACCGTCCTGCAGGCGCGCGGCGCCTACGCCGCCGCCGACCAGGAGCTCACCACGTGCGCCGAGGAGGCCGAGGGCCAGGGCTGGTCGGGCATCGCGGCGTTCGCCCTGCAGCACCGCGGCAAGGTCGCCTACGAATCGGGCGACTTCGACTCGGCGCGCCGCGACTTCAAGCGAGCCCTGTTCCTGCGCCAGGAGTCGGGAGCGCCCGACGATCAGCTCGAGTCCACGCTGCTCGCCATCGATGCCGCCGACCGGCGCCGGGCCGCGGCATCCGTCGCGAGCTGACTGTCGCCGGCACGACTTACCCTCGTTCCATGTCGGATCTTCATCGCGTGCGCCATTGGGCCGAGGCCCTCATCGCCGCGCACCTCGACGACACGTGGTCGTTCGGGTTCGACAACGCCAAGCGGCGCGCGGGGCTGTGCGACTACACGCGCAAGCGCATCAGCGTGTCGCGCTACCTCGCGGCCCGGCACGACGACGACA
>NZ_JAYRDE010000173.1:0-3550 GCF_041909575.1 Microbacterium sp.
TGAATCGTTTCAAACTCTAACTCGCCGGTATCGTTTCACGCAAGCCCGGGCGGGCGCGGATCAGGAGCGGACATGTCGGTGAGCGTCAAGGACGTCGCGGTGCTCGCGGGCGTCTCGGTCGGCACCGTGTCGAATGTGCTCAATCGTCCGGGCAAGGTCGCGCCCGCGACGGTCGAGCGCGTACAGGAGGCGATCGACCGCCTCGGCTTCGTGCGCAACGATGCCGCGCGCCAGCTGCGGGCCGGGCACAGCCGCAGCATCGGGCTCATCGTGCTGGACGTGCGCAACCCCTTCTTCACCGACGTCGCCCGCGGGGCGGAGCGCCGGGCGGCCGAGAGCGAGCTGTCGGTGCTGCTCGGCAACAGCGACGACGACCCCTCCCGCGAATCCGGTTATCTCGACCTCTTCGAGCAGCAGCGGGTGCACGGGGTCCTCATCACGCCGGTGGACGACGTCTCGGCGCGGCTGGAGGGGCTTCGCCGCCGCGGCATCCCCGCCGTGCTCGTCGACCGGCCGAGCGACGGCAGCGACTTCTCGTCCGTCTCGGTCGACGACGTCTCGGGCGGGTACCTCGCCGTCCGTCACCTGCTCGACACCGGCCGGCGCCGCATCGCCTTCGTCGGGGGACCCGCATCGGTCCGCCAGGTCGCGGACCGCCTCGAGGGAGCCCGTCGCGCCGTGGCCGAGGTGACGGATGCCGCGCTCGAGGTCGTCGAGACGTCGGCGCTCACGGTGCTCGAGGGCCGCGCCGCAGGCGAGCGACTGCGCGACCTCCCGGCATCCGATCGCCCTGACGGCGTGTTCGCCGCGAACGACCTGCTGGCGGTCGGCGTCCTCCAGGCTCTCGTCATGCTCGGGTCGGTCGCCGTGCCGGACGACGTCGCGATCATCGGCTACGACGACATCGACTTCTCGTCGGCGACCGTCGTGCCGCTCTCCTCCATCCGCCAGCCCAGCGAGCTGATCGGGCTGCGCGCGGTGGAGCTGCTGCTCGCGGAGGTGGCCGGCGACCCCGAGCGGAAGCAGGTGGTCTTCCAGCCCGAGCTGATCGTGCGCGAGTCCACGAGGGCACGCGCATGACCCGCAACTGGGCAGGCACCTACGAGTACCGCGCGCCCGCACTGGTCGCGGCCCGCACCGAGGACGACGTCCGGCGGGCGGTGACGTCCACGAGCGGGCGGGTGCGGGCACTGGGCACACGTCACTCGTTCAGCGACCTGCCCGACACCGACGGCACCCTCATCGACCTCGCCGGCCTCGAGGGCGGATTCCGGCTCGACGCCGACGGAACCGTCCGCGTCGCTGCGGGAACGCGCTACGGCGTGCTGGCCTTGTGGCTCGAAGAGCGCGGCCGCGCCCTGCACAACCTCGGATCCCTGCCCCACATCTCGGTTGCCGGTGCCACGGCGACCGGCACCCACGGGTCGGGCGACGCCAACGGCGTGCTCACCACGGCCGTGCGCGGCATCCGCTATCTCGACGCCGGCGGCGACATCCGTTCGGTGTCACCGGCCGACGCCGACTTTCCGGCGCTCGCCGTGGGCCTCGGCGCCTACGGCATCGTGCTGTCGCTCGATCTCGCCACCGAGCCGTCCTACCGCATGCGCCAGGACGTATACACCGGGGTGTCGTGGGATGCCGCGCTCGGCGCGCTCCCCGAGGTGACGGGCGCCGGCTATTCGGTGTCGGTGTTCACTCGCTGGGAGCCGGGCACCGTCGGGTACGTGTGGGTGAAGACGCGCCTGGATGCCGACACCGACCCGGTGCCGGACGGTCTCCTCGACGGCGTGCGCGACGCCGATGCGGAGCCCCTCGCCGGGCTCGCGGACATCACCGAGCTGCGCGGCGTCCCCGGTGCCTGGATGCACCGGCTGCCGCACTTCCGGCTCGACGGCGAGCCGTCGTTCGGCGACGAGATCCAGAGCGAGTACTTCGTCGCCCGCGACCGCGCCCCCGATGCACTGCGCGCGGTGCTCGCCCTGGGCGAGCTGATCCGGCCCGTCCTCTTCGTGAGCGAGCTGCGCACCGCGCGAGCCGACGAGCTGTGGCTGAGTCCGGCGCACGGGCAGGACGTGCTCGCGATCCACTTCACGTGGCGCAACGACCCCGCTGCGGTCGGGCAGGTGCTGCCGATGATCGAGTCCGCGCTGGAGCCGTTCGATGCCCGGCCGCACTGGGGGAAGCACCACGGCCTCGACCGGGCCGCGATCGAGCGCGTGCACCCGCGCCTGGCGGATGCGCGGGCCGTCTACGAGCGGCTGGACCCGGCCGGGAGGTTCGGCAACGCCCACCTCGGGCGGGTCGGGGTCCGCGAGCCACGCTGACGAGCCGGCTGGCCGGCGCCGTCCGGCGACTCAGCTGGCGCGGCGCTCGCGGGTCGCGTCGTCGGGAACGCGCACCGGCGTCGTCGAGGCGACCTCGTCGCTGAACTCCTCGGGCACGGGCTGCACGACCGACAGCGGGCGGGTCTCGTCGATCGTGAGGAGGAAGCGCTTCTCCTCGCTGCGGTGCAGCCGCCCCGACACGATCAGCCAGGTCGCGCCGATCGTGAAGGCCACGAGGCCGGCGCCCGCGCCGAGCAGGATCGCCTGACGTGGGCCGAACTCGGCCGCGACCCAGCCGACGATCGGAGCTCCGATCGGGGTGCCGCCCATCAGGATCGCCATGTAGAGGGCGAGCACGCGGCCTCGCAGGACGGGGTCGGTCGTCGTCTGCACGTACCCGTTCGCGGTCGTCAGCATCGTCACCACGGCGAATCCGGTGAACATGAGCGTGAGGGCATATGCCCAGTACGTGGGCATGAAGGCCGACACCGTGGCGGCCGCCGCGAACAGCAGCGTGCCCCCGATCACCACGCGGATCCGCGCGCGGTCGCGGCGGGCTGCCATGAGCGCACCGGCGAGCGAGCCGATCGCGAGGATCGAGCTGAGGAGGCCGTAGCCGTCGGCCTCCTGGCCGAATTCGAGCGCCATCGTGGAGGCGAAGATCGGGAAGTTCATGCCGAACGCCCCGACGATGAAGACCATCGCGAACGTGACGATCAGGTCGGGTCGACGGGCGACGTAGCGGAACCCGTCGGCGAGCCGCGAGGCTCCGGGCGCCTTGACGCGGGGCACGAGCTGGTCGGTGCGGATGAGCAGCAGCGCGATGATCATGCCGAGGAACGTGATCCCGTTCACGAGGAAGACCCAGCCCGTGCCCACCGCGACGATCACGACGCCCGCGACGGCCGGGCCGATCATGCGCGCGCCGTTGAACGACGCGGCGTTGAGCGCGACCGCGTTGGAGGCGATCTCGCGTGAGACGAGGTCGGACACGAACGCCTGGCGCGCCGGGTTGTCGAAGGCGGCGATGATGCCGAGGCCGAGCGCGAAGGCGTACATGATCGGCAGGGTCATCACCCCGAGCAGGAGCAGGATGCCGATCCCGACGCCGACGACGAGCAGGAGGCTCTGCGTGACGACGAGCAGCTTGCGGCGATCGAACCGGTCGGCGACTTAGCCGGTGACGCCGACGAGCAGCAGCGGGGGAGCGAACTGAAGCGCCATCG
>NZ_JAYRDE010000174.1:0-3446 GCF_041909575.1 Microbacterium sp.
GGCGCACCCCGGGGTCGCGCCCGCCGGGGCGTACCCCCGCCGGGCGACCCGCACAACCCCGTCCCCGCGGCCGCGCGCCGGGTGCCAGGATGAGCGAGTGGACGGCTTCGCAGCGGTCGACTTCGAGTTCGCGCGGCAGGTGCTGCAGCGCGGCATCGCAGCGCTGTACGTGGTCGCGTTCCTCTCGAGCCTGAATCAGTTCCGGCCGCTCCTCGGCGAGCGCGGCCTGCTTCCGGCTCCGGACCTCCTCGCCTGGGCGCGCCGTTCGCCGAGAACGCGGCGGATGCTGCGCCCCACCCTCTTCCGCTATGCGAGGTATTCGGACCGCCGCCTGGCGGCGCTGTGCTGGGCGGGGTTGATCGTGGCGGCATCGCTGGTCTGCGGCATCCCTCAGCTCCTGTCGCCGTGGACGCCGATGGCGTGCTTCCTGCTGCTGTGGCTCGGCTACATGTCGATCGTGAGCCTCGGGCAGACGTTCTACGGGTTCGGCTGGGAGATGCTGCTGCTCGAGGCCGGATTCCTGGCGGCGTTCCTCGGCTCGAACGCCGAGCCGCCGCCGACCGTGGTCATCGTCCTGTTCTGGTGGCTGCTGTTCCGGCTGGAGTTCGGGGCGGGGATGATCAAGATCCGCGGCGGCCACGAATGGCGTGACCTCACCGCGCTGATGTACCACCACGAGACGCAGCCGATGCCCGGACCGCTCAGCCGGCAGGCGCACCTCCTGCCTCGCTGGTTCCACAAGGGCGAGGTGCTCGGCAACCACTTCGCGCAGCTGGTGGTGCCGTGGTTCCTGTTCGCTCCCCTGCTCGGCCTGGTCGCCCCGGGCCCGTGGCCGGCGATCGTCGGCGCCGTCGCCGCCGTGATCGTCATCGCCACGCAGCTGTGGCTGATCGTGACCGGCAACTTCGCCTGGCTGAACTGGGCGACCGTCGTGATCGCGTTCTCGGCGATCGGGATCCCCGGCATCGGCTCCCCCGTCTCCGACCCGCCGAGCGATCCGCCCTGGCTGCTGGACGGGATGCCGCTCCCCTGGGTGGTCGTCACGTCCGCCGTCGGCGCGCTCTACCTCGTGCTGAGCTGGGCACCGCTGCGGAACCTGTTCGCCCGGCGCCAGCTCATGAACGCGAGCTTCAACCGCTGGCAGCTCGCCAACGCCTACGGCGCTTTCGGCACCGTGACGAAGCAGCGCATCGAGATCGTCGTCGAGGGCACCGCCGACGAGGATCCGGATGCCGGATCCTGGCGCGAGTACGCGTTCAAGGGCAAGCCCGGCGACCTGCGCCGCATCCCGGGCCAGGTCGCGCCGTACCACCTGCGCCTGGACTGGCTCATGTGGTTCCTCCCGTTGGGCAGGTCGCTCGACGACTGGTTCACGGTCTTCCTGATCCGGCTGCTGCAGGCGGATGCCCCGACCCTGCGCCTGCTCGCGCACGACCCGTTCGGCGGCGACCGGCCCCGGTGGGTGCGCGCGGTCTCCTATCGCTACCGGTTCACCACCCGCGCGGAGTTCCGCCGCTCACGGCAGCGATGGGCGCGCGAGCCTCGCGGCGTCGTCCTCGGCCCGCTGTCGCTGCGCTGAGCTGCCACGCGGAACATGCGCGCGCCGCCGGCCGGCGTGCGGCGCGCGCTCAGGCACCGGCGCGGGAGAATGGAGGGGTGAAGCTCCTCGTCGCGGCCCTCGAGGCCGAACTCGTCGCGTTCCCCGCCGACCTCTCCGGGTTCGACCGGCTCGTCACCGGTCCCGGAAAGCTGCAGGCCACCTACGCTCTGACCCGGGCGCTGGATGCCGGCGACTACGACGAGATCGTGGTGGTCGGCACGGCGGGCGCGATCGATGCGCGCCTCGACGCGGACGTGTACGAGATCGACGCCGCCATCCAGCACGACGTGACCGACATCGACGGCATCGTGGGCCAGCACGTCTCGCTGCCCACCCGGGTCGAGCTCGGGCGCGACGGCGTCACGATCGCGACCGGCGACCACTTCGTCGACGATGCCGAGGCCGTGTCGGTGATCCGGCCCCTCGGAGCGGGACTGGTCGACATGGAGACCTATGCGTACGTGTGGGTCGCCGAGCGGTTCGGCGTGCCGATCCGCGTGCTCAAGGCCGTGTCGGACCGGGCGCAGGACGACGCCATCACGGACTGGCGGGCGACGGTCACCGCCTGCAGCCACCAGCTGCGCGATCGCATCCGCGCCGACTACGGCGTCTAGACCTCACTCCGCGCGAGAGCGGGAGAAGATCGCGCGCAGCACGAAGAAGACGATGGCGGCGACGACGGCCACCACGACGAGCTTCCCGATGAACCACAGCAGCGAGAACAGCACGTCGACGAGGATCCATGCGATCACGATCGCCACGACGACGCCGACGACGGTCCAGACGGTGGTCTTGTTCACGTCACCAGCCTAGATAGTCTGGGGGCCGCGGGGGTGCGACCTGGCTTCCGCGCGTCCGAAGACACGCCCGCAGCAAGGAACGCCATGAGCAACCCCACGGAGCCCACTCCCCCGCCCGCCGACGCGCAGCCCACGGCCGCCTACCCGCCCGCCGACGCGCAGCCCACCGCCGTGTACCCCGCCGACGCACAGCCCACCGCCGTGTACCCGCCCGCGGGGCAGCCGGTCTACGGCCAGCCGGCCGGACAGCCGGCTTACGGTGTTCCGGCCTACGGCCAGTCCGCATCCGGCGACCCCGCATACGGCGACCCGGCGTTCGGTGCTCCCGTGGCCGCGGACCGTCCGCGCGGGCTCGCCTGGGCGTCGCTCGGGCTCGCGATCGGCGGCCTGCTCCTCGTCGGCGCCGCCTTCGTCCCCCTCGCGTGGGTCTCGCTCATCCTCGCGCTCCTCGGCGGGCTGCTGCTGCTGGTCGCGCTCGTCCTCGGAATCGTGACGCTCGCCAGCAAGAAGCAGGGCGGCAAGGGCCTCGGCATCGGCGCGATCGCCGTCTCGGTGCTCGGCGGCCTGCTCTGGATCGGCGCGATCACCGCGTCCCTCGTCTGGGTCGGGCTGTCGATCGCCGGCTCGTCGAGCACCGGCACCAGCCCCGAGGTCAGCGTGAGCGAGGAGGCCGCCCCCGGCGACGACACGACCGAGGAGGCGCCGGCCGGCGCCTACGACGAGGAGGCGTACCTCGACGAGGTCCGTCCGGAGGTCACCGCGATCCTGCAGGAGATCGACCCGAGCGTCACCGAGGATCTCATCCGCCAGATCTACTCCGACGAGATGCTCGTCGCCACCGGCACGGCACTGCTCGCCGCCGGCGATTCGGCACGGGACGCGTTCGTCTCGTCCACCGTCGAGAGCAGCGACGGCATGTTCGCCGAGGAGCAGGCGATCCGCTTCTACGACGTCGTGCTCGACGCCGCCGAGAAGCACCTCGTCGAGGAGTAATCCCGGCGCCGTCGAAGAGGCGCGGTGGCTCGTCGAGTCGCCGCGCCTCTTCG
>NZ_JAYRDE010000175.1:0-3232 GCF_041909575.1 Microbacterium sp.
CCATTGACGTCCACTGATCCGCCCAGCCCGGCGGTCGCGGGGGCGACGGTGCGGGCGATGGAGATCGGTCAGCACCTTATGGCGGTCGTGCTGACCGCCATCGGGGTCATCCGCGCGATCGGCGACGGGGTGGGGATGCCCGCGGCGATCATCTCAGGTGTCGCGATCCTCGCTTGGCACACTGCGGGCACGATCCTGCCGTCGAAGACCCGGTCACGCAGCCTGGCGGTGTGGTGGCTGCTCGGGTTCGCCGCGATCTGGATCGCCGCGGTCGCGGTCTCCGCCGAGTTCGTCTGGCTCGCGTTCCTGCTCTGGCTCCTCGTCGGGCACCTCCTGCCGCTGAAGTGGGGGCTGCTGTTCTCGGGTTTCGTGCTCACGGTCGTGATCGTCGCCCCGATCCTGCACCACGGCACCACCAACTACGCCAACATCTTCGGGCCCCTCATCGGCGGCATCTTCGCCTTCGGCATCTCCCGCGGCTACCTGCAACTTCTCCGCGACGCCACCGAACGCGAACGTCTCGTCGCCTCGCTTACCCGAGCCCAGGCCGAGACCGCCGAGTTGCAGGACGAACTCGCGCTCGCCCAACGCCACTCGGGTGCCATCGCCGAACGCACGCGCATCTCCCGCGATATTCACGACACCATCGCCCAAGCGCTCTCCTCAATCCGACTCCTCGCCCACGCCGGAGCCGGCCGCACTGAAGACCCGGACGCAGCGCGCACCCTCGAACAGGTCGAGACCCTCGCAGGCGACAGCCTCGCCGACGTGCGCCGCATCGTCGCCGCGCTCGCCCCCGCGGAACTCGACGACGACGCCCTCGCCTCCGCACTGCAACGGATGCTCGACCGCGCCCACGACGAGGCCGGACTCGCGGTCGAGCTGCATGTGGACGACTCGATGCCGATCCTGCCGACCGAAGTTGAGGTCGCACTCCTGCGCACCGCACAGTCGGCCCTCGCGAACGTGCGCCTCCACGCCAGAGCATCCCGTGTCGTCATGAGCCTCGTCGACGCCGACGACACCGTGCGGCTCGACATCATCGACGACGGCATAGGCTTCGACCAGCCCGCCTGGGAACAGGACGCCGACGCCGGATCGAGCTACGGCCTGCGTTTCATGCGAGCCCGCCTCCGCGAACTCGGCGGCGGCCTCGACATCGAGAGCACGCCTGGTGAGGGCACCGCCCTCTCCATCCACCTCCCGATCCGTCCGGGCCCAGTTTCGGTCACCGTTGCCGACCCCACCACAGAGGAGATGCCATGACCACCACCGTGCTCCTGGTCGATGACCACCCGGTCGTGCGCAGCGGGCTCCGTGCCGTACTCGATGCGGCGGAGACTCTGCAGGTCGTCGGCGAGGCCGCTACCGGCGAGGAGGCGCTCGCCCTGGCCGCACATCTGCGCCCCGATGTGGTGCTCTGCGACTTGCGCCTCGGCAACGGCATCGACGGCATCCAGACCACGGCCGCGCTCCGCGCCCTCGACCCCGCCCCTGCGGTGCTCATCCTGACCACCTTCGATCGCGACGCCGAAATCCTCGGGGCAATCGAAGCAGGCGCAGCGGGTTACCTCCTCAAAGAAGTCGACCCCGACGTCATCATCGACGGCATCCAACGTGCCGCAGCCGGCGACACGGTACTCGCCCCCGATCTCGCCTCCCGGGTGCTCAAGGGCATGCGCAGCCCACTCCCACGTCTCACCGACCGCGAGATCGACGTGCTCCGTCTGCTCGCAACCGGATCGGCGAACAAGGAGATCGCCCGTGCCCTCTTCGTCACCGAGGCCACCGTCAAGAGCCACCTCGTCCACATCTTTACCAAGCTCGGTGTTGACAGCCGCTCCCGCGCGATCCATGTCGCGCAGGAGACCGGCCTGATCTGACCGCGACCAGACATCCGCCCATCGAAAGGAATCCCTGACCCATGAAGAGACTGCTCAACGCCTCGTTCATCTACATGCTCGCCGGTGTCGCCTCCGGCCTGTTCTACCGCGAGTTCACCAAGCTCAACGACTTCCCCGAGGGCCAGTTCACCCAGCTCGGCCTCGCCCATACGCACCTGCTGACCCTCGGGTTCATCGTGTTGCTGATCGTGCTCGCCCTCGAAAAGGTCTTCACGATCTCCCGCAGCCCGAAGCTGTTCGCCTGGTTCTTCTGGCTCTACAACGCCGGAGTGATCCTCACCTCCGCGATGCTCATCTGGCACGGCACCCTCACCGTCCTCGGTCAGGAATCGAACGCGATGATCGCGGGGATCGCAGGACTGGGGCACATCGCGATCACGGCAGGCATGATCGTCTTCTTCGTCGCGCTGCGCCGCGCCGTTACCGGCCGCACGCCGGTGCCCGCCGAAGCCGCGGCGGCCTGACCATGACTGCAGCACCGACCACCCAGGAGAGCGTGCCGACCCGGCGGGAATGGCTCGGCCTTGCCGTCCTCTCCATCGGGCTCGGCCTCATCGTGCTCGACGGCACGATCGTCGGTGTCGCGCTGCCCGCCATCATCGGCGACCTGCATCTCGACCTCACCGACGCGCAATGGGTGAACAGCCTCTACGCCGTGCTGCTCGCCGCCTTGCTTCTCTCCACTGGAAACCTCGCGGACCGGTGGGGGCGCAAGCGGCTCTTCCTCGCAGGCCTCATCGTGTTCGTCGCCGGCAGTCTGCTCGCCGCCGCCGCGTCCACCGCGGGGGTGCTGATCGGGGCGCGTGCGGTGCAGGCAGTCGGGGCGGCGTTCATCATGCCCTCCACCCTCTCCACCGTGAACGCCGTGTTCCGGGGCAAGTACCGGGCCGCGGCGTTCGGGGTATGGGGCGCCGTGATCTCCGGCGCGGCCGCCGTCGGCCCACTCGCCGGCGGTGCGCTCACCCAGTGGGCCTCGTGGCACTGGATCTTCCTGGTGAACCTCCCACTTGGCGTCCTCGTGTTCATCGCCGCGCTCTTCACCGTGCCCGAGACGCGCGGTGAGAAGAAGCGTCCCGGTATCGATGTCGACGGCGCACTGCTCAGCGCCATCGGATTCGGGGCGCTCGTGTTCGCCGTCATCGAAGGCCCCGACCTTGGCTGGTGGACCCCGAAGAGCGACCTCACCGTCTTCGGATGGGTATGGCCGAAAGATGCAGCGATCTCCGCCGTGCCCGTCGCGTTCGCCGTTGCCGCGATCGCGCTGGTCCTGTTCGTGATCTGGGAACGACACCGCGAGAAGGTGCAGCGCGCCGCGCTCCTCGACCTCG
>NZ_JAYRDE010000176.1:0-3181 GCF_041909575.1 Microbacterium sp.
ACCTCGCCAACAACTACGGTCCGCCCTACGGCTCGGCCGAGACGAACTTCGGCCGCATGATGCGGGAGGACTTCGCGCCGTACCGCGACGAGCTCATCATCTCGTCCAAGGCCGGCTACGACATGTGGCACGGCCCGTACGGCAACGGCGGTTCGCGCAAATACCTCATCGCGAGCGCCGAGCAGTCGCTGCGCCGCATGAGCGTCGACTACGTCGACGTCTTCTATTCGCATCGGGTCGACCCCGACGTGCCGATCGAGGAGACCGTCGGCGCCCTGGACACGCTGGTGCGCCAGGGCAAGGCCCTCTACGTCGGCATCTCGTCCTACAGTGCCGAGCGCACGGCGGTCGCGGCATCCGTCGCCCGTTCGCTGGGCACGCCGCTCGTGATCCACCAGCCCGCCTACTCGATCCTCAATCGCTGGGTCGAGGACGGCCTCACCGGCGTCCTGAGGCAGGAGGGCATGGGCGCGATCGCGTTCACGCCGCTCGCCCAGGGGCTGCTGACCGACAAGTACCTGGGCGGAGGCGACGCGGATCGCGCCCAGCAGCGCCGCTCGCTCCCGTCTGGTCCGCTCAGCGACAACGGCCTCGCGACCCTGCGGGGCCTGGACGTGATCGCGAAGGAGCGCGGCCAGTCGCTCGCGCAGATGGCGATCCAGTGGGTGCTGCGCGATCCGGTGGTCGCCTCGGCGCTGATCGGCGCCTCGCGGCCGGCGCAGCTCGACGAGAATCTCGCGGCCCTGCGGGGTCCCGCCTTCTCGACCGAGGAGATCGAGCGGATCGACGCGCTCTCGGACGGCATCGACGTCGACCTGTGGGCGGAGTCGGCCACCTCGTGAGCGAAGCCTTCGCCGAAGGCCGCGTCCATGTCAGGGCGCCGGGCAAGCTGAACCTCTTCTTCGAGGTCGGTGCGGTGCAGGACGACGGCTATCACGATGTCGCGTCGGCGTATCAGGCCGTCTCGCTGTACGAGGACGTGTGGGCGAGCCACGCCGACGACTTCACGATCAACGTCTCGGGAACCGTCGACGTCACCGGCGTGCCCGCCGACGACCGCAACCTTGCGGTGCGTGCGGCGCGCCTCGTGGCGCAGCGGATCGGGTATCGCGGCGGGGTGCACCTCGACATCGCGAAGTCGGTTCCGGTCGCCGGCGGCATGGGCGGGGGCTCCGCGGATGCCGCGGCCGCCCTGGTCGCGTGCGATGCGCTGTGGGGCGCCGACCTCGGCGGCGCCGAGCTGCACAAGCTCGCCGCGAGGCTCGGGGCCGACGTGCCGTTCGCGCTCATGGGCGGGACGGCGGTCGGAACCGGCCGCGGCGATCAGCTGAGCCCCGCGCTCGCGAAGGGCCGCTTCGACTGGATCGTCGTCCCGTCGGACGACGGGCTGTCGACGCCCGAGGTCTACGGGCACCTCGACGCGCTGCGGAGCGCACACGACATCGCGTCGGTCGTGCGCGTGCCCGAGATCGACCCCGCGGTGCTGCAGGCGCTGCGCGCCGCCGACCCGGTCGCCCTCGCCGAGCACACCCGCAACGACCTGCAGGCGGCGGCGCTGTCCCTGCGCCCGGGCCTGCGCGACGTCCTCGAACTCGGCGAGCGGTCGGGCGCCCTGGCCGGGATGGTGTCGGGATCCGGGCCCACGCTGGCGTTCCTGGCCGGAGACCCCGAGTCGGCGCTCGAGCTGCAGATGATGCTCTCG
Organism: Microbacterium sp.; assembly: GCF_041909575.1. Lineage (GTDB taxonomy): Bacteria > Actinomycetota > Actinomycetes > Actinomycetales > Microbacteriaceae > Microbacterium. The sequence continues at coordinate 1,703 of NZ_JAYRDE010000176.1, forward strand.
GCGTCCGGGCTCACGGCGCTCCACGTGCACGGCCCCGTCGCGGGTGCGCGCGTGGTGGGTTCTTGACGATCGAACGACACACAGGAGCTGAGATGTCCACCACTGTCCGAGGCGCCGTCGCCTCCGAGGCCGATCGCGCCGCGTTCCGCGCCGGGCCGGTCGATGAGCAGTCGCGCGCCCGGCTGGCCGAGAGCGGCCTGGACTACCGGCGCACGACGGTCGACGGCGACGACTTCGCACCCTGGCTGCAGTCGGTCGCCCGCGGATTCCAGGACGGCGAGCGCACCGCCGAGCACGTCGCCGCGGCGCGCGCGCGATCGGGGTACCGGCGCCTGACCGGCGTCTACGACCCCGCGGCGCCCGTGTCCGAGGCGCCGGTCGCGACCATCGCGTCGTGGCTCGGCGAGTTGACCGTGCCCGGCCACGCCGCCGTGCCCGCGTGCGCGATCTCCGCCGTCACCGTCGCGCCGACGCACCGCCGGCGGGGGATCGCGCGGGCGATGCTCGAGGGCGAGCTGCGTGCGGCAGCCGACGCCGGCATCCCGGTCGCGATGCTCACCGTGAGCGAGTCGACGCTGTACGGGCGCTACGGATTCGCGCCGGCGGCGGCGAGCGCGTCGTGGCGCATCGAGACGCGGCGCGCCACCTGGATAGGGCCTCGCCCGGACGGGCGCGTGGACTTCATCGCCCGGGAGACGCTGCGTGAGCTCGCCCCCGGGCTGCACGAGCGCGTGCGGCTGAGCGCCGCGGGAGAGATCGACGTGCCGGGATCGCACTGGGACGGCTTCGCCGGTACGACCCCCACCGCCGAGAAGGCCGGCGACAAGCGGGCGATCCAGTACACCGACGCCACCGGCGAGGTGCGGGGGCTCGCGCTGTACACCGTGAAGGAGAATCACGACGACTTCACGAAGGCGACGGTGCGCGTCGTCTATCTGCTCGCCGACGGCGACGACGCGTACGCCGCGCTGTGGCGCTTCCTGCTCGAACTGGACCTCGTCGCCGAGGCGCACGCCGACGAGCTCTCGGTCGACGAGCCCCTGCGCTGGATGATCGCCGACCAGCGCGCCGCCACGGTCACGGTGCGCGACCACCAGTACGTGCGCATCCTCGACGTGCCCGCCGCGCTCGAGGTGCGGCGGTTCGGCGCCCCCGGCATCCTCGCCCTCGACGTGAGCGACGCCCTCGGCCACGCGGCCGGCCGCTACCTGCTGGAGGTGGACGCCGACGGTGCGGGCCGGGTCCGCGCCGCTGAGGGTGATCTGCCCGCGGGTGCCGTCGAGGTCTCGCTCGGGATCGAGGAGCTCTCGGCCGTCTACCTCGGCGGGGTGTCGCTCGCGACGCTGGCCGCGGCGGGTCGCGTGCGGTCCGAGGATCCCTCGGCCGCCGCTCGCGTCCTCGCGTGGCACCGAGCGCCCCGCCTGAGCATCTGGTACTGAACCGGACGCGGGCGGGGACGGGGCCCGCACTCGCCTAGCC
>NZ_JAYRDE010000177.1:0-3135 GCF_041909575.1 Microbacterium sp.
CGAGCCGCAGGACTACGCCGGACTCGAGCACATGCAGTGGTTCCAGTCGGTCGGCGGCTACAACACGATGAACGCGTCGCGCCCGCAGACGATCGCCGCGGGCCTGTCGGACTCGCCGGTCGCGCAGCTCGCCTACTCCGAGCTGTTCAACTCGTTCGGCAACGGCACGAGCCTCGTGCCGCTGGACACGATCCTCACCGAGGTCAGCGTGGCATGGTTCGCCAATGCGTCGGCCGGAATGAGCCGCGCCTACCGCGAGAACGCCCTCGCCGAGGCCGAGCCGCAGGTCAGCACCGCACGCACGGGCGTAGCCGTCTTCGCGGACGACTTCCAGACGATCAAGGTGTTCGCCGAGCGCGACAACACGAACATCGTCCACTGGAGCCGCTTCGAGCGCGGCGGGCACTACGCGTCGCTCGAGGTGCCCGAGGTCCTCGCAGCCGACATCCGGGCATTCTTCTCGGCGTGAGACTCGAGCGCGGCGCGGCCTCCGGGTCGCGCCGCCTGCGTGCCCGCGCCCGGGTAATCGTCGGTAACGAACGAGCGGATGCCGCGGCATCCGCCTACTCTCGCTGCATGACCGACCTCAACCTGCCGATCCTCGATCTCTCCCAGCTCGACCGGGGTCCCGAGGCCGCCACCCGGTTCCGCGACGAGCTGCGCGCGGCGACCCACGAGGTCGGGTTCTTCTATCTCACCGGCACGGGCGTGACGCCGGAGCTCGAGGCTCGCCTGCACCGCGCGGCGCGTGACTTCTTCGCGCTCCCCGAAGCCGACAAGCTGGCCATCGAGAACGTCAAGAGCCCCCACTTCCGCGGCTACACCCGCATCGGCGGCGAGCGCACACAGGGCAAGGTCGACTGGCGCGAGCAGATCGACATCGGCCCCGAGCGCGAGGTGGTGTCCAGCCCCGACGCGGCCGACTTCTTCCGTCTGATCGGCCCGAACCTGTGGCCGGCCGCCCAGCCCGAGCTGCGCGATGTGGTGTCGGAGTGGCACGACCACCTGTCGGGCGTCGCCCGCAAGCTGCTGCGTGCCTGGGCGCTGTCGCTCGGCGCGCCGGAGAACTACTTCGACGAGCACTTCGGAGAGCCCTCGACCCTGATCAAGATCGTGCGCTACCCCGGCAAGGAGGACCCGACTCCCCAGCAGGGCGTCGGCGCCCACAAGGACTCGGGCGTCCTCACGCTCCTGTGGGTCGAGCCCGGCAAGGGCGGCCTGCAGGTGGAGCGCGACGGCGAATGGGTGGACGCCCCGCCGGTTCCGGGCGCGTTCGTGGTGAACATCGGCGAGCTCCTCGAGTACGCGACGCAGGGGTACCTCGTCGCGACGAACCACCGCGTGATCTCGCCGCGCTTCCCCGACGACCGCATCTCGGTGCCGTTCTTCTTCAATCCTGCCCTGGACAAGCGGCTGCCGCTCATCGACCTGCCCGCCGAGCTCGCCGCGCAGGCTCGGGGGGTCACCCAGGATCCCTCGAACCCGATCCACGCCCTCTACGGCGAGAACGCGCTCAAGTCGCGCCTGCGCGCGCACCCCGACGTCGCCGCGATCCACCACGCCGACCTGGTCGCGGCCCGTGTCGCATCGACGACCTCGTAGCGCGGCATCCGGGAACGAAGAAGGCCTCCCCACACCGTGGGGAGGCCTTCTCAGAAGTTCACTGCGCGATTGAACGCTGGTCGCGATTAGCGGCGCAGGCCCAGACGCTCGATGAGCGAACGGTAGCGGTTGATGTCGATGTCCTGCAGGTAGCCCAGCAGGCGACGACGCTGACCGACCATCAGGAACAGGCCACGACGCGAGTGGTGGTCGTGCTTGTGCTCCTTCAGGTGCTCCGTGAGGTCCTTGATGCGCTGCGTCAGCATCGCGACCTGCACCTCGGGGGATCCGGTGTCACCGGGGTGCGTCGCGTACTCTTCGATGATCGCCTTCTTAGCATCGGATTCGAGCGGCATAGATGGGATCCCCTTTCTCGTCGTTGCGCGGTGCCCGACGCCTGATGCGTGAGCTCTCTTTATCCGCGGCCGATCAAACGGCAACCTCAAGAGTCTACCAGCCGGTGGGGCGGCGGCGTTAACCGCGTCGCACCGTAGCCGTACCGCCGCCTTTCGGCGGATTTCGGACGTCGCATTCGCGATCCCCGCCCTACGTCCGGGCCCGGGCGTAGAGTCACCGGGTGCCCACCACCGACCCCTCTCACGGCCTTCGCCCCGCGACGCCGACGCAGGCCTCGGTGGTCGTCCAGTTCGTGCTCGCCGGGGTCGTGTGGGGATCGAGCTTCCTCTTCATGAAGGTCGCCCTCGGCGGCATCTCGCCGGCGCAGGTGGCGTGGTCGCGACTCGTCCTCGGCGCTCTCGCGCTCGGACTGTTCGTCCTGCTCCGGCGCGAGAGCCTGCCCCGCTCGGTGCGGATCTGGGGCCACATGACGGTGCTCGCGGTGTCGTTCTGCGTCGTGCCGTTCCTGCTGTTCTCGTGGGCGCAGCAGCACGTCACGTCGGGCCTCGCGAGCATCTACAACGCCACGACGCCGATCATGACGGCGATCATGGCGGCCGTCCTGTTCCGTGTCGAGCGTCTCAAGCCGCTGCAGGTCGCGGGCATCGCCGTCGGCATCCTCGGGGTCGTCGTCATCATCGGCCCCTGGCAGGGCCTCGACCTGTCGCAGAGCCTCGTCGCCCAGCTGGCGATCCTCGGCGCGACCGCCTGCTACGGATTCAGCCTCGCGTACATGCGCCGCTTCGTCGCGAACACCGGCATGAGCGCGCTGATGTTCTCGTTCCTCAACATCGGGATCGCGGCGGCGATCATGGTGCTGCTCTCACCGGTGCTCGTCCTCACCCCGGTCGAGCTCGACCCCTGGATCGTGGTGAGCGTCGTGCTGCTCGGATGCCTCGGCACCGGCGTCGCCTACATCTGGAACCAGAACGTGGTGCGCGCCTGGGGCCCCACACGCGCGTCGACGGTCACGTACATCACTCCGCTGGTCGGAGTCGTGCTCGGAGTGCTCATCCTCGGCGAGCACCTCAGCTGGAACGAGCCGGCGGGCGCGCTGATCGTCTTCCTCGGCATCCTGCTTGCGCAGGACCGCCTGCGTCCGCGACGCCGAAACGACGAAGGGGCGGATGCCGCGGC
>NZ_JAYRDE010000178.1:0-3127 GCF_041909575.1 Microbacterium sp.
GCGGCGCGTGGATCTCGGGTGCCGGCGAGGCGCTCGGCGAGCTCGCCGACGCCGTGGGCGCGCTGACCGCCTCCACCGCGCTCGGGCGCGGCGTGTTCCCGCGCGGTGAGTTCGACCTCGGCGTGACCGGCGGATTCGGTGCGGAGCGCGCCATGGAGCTCGTCCGCGAAGCCGACGTCGCCGTCGTGTTCGGGGCATCCCTCAATCAGTTCACGATGCGCTTCGGCGACCTTTTCGCACCGGGCACCCGGGTGTTCCAGGTGGACGTCGCGCCGGCGGCGACCCACCCCCACGTGGGGGGATACGTGCGCGGGGACGCCGCCGTCGTCGCGCGCGAGCTGGTCAGCGCGGTCCGCGAGCGGGCGACGCCGCCGAGCGGATGGCGCGAGGGTGCCGACGTGGCAGCAGCGCGCGGCTACGACACCGGCGACGGGCTCGCTCCCGACGGCCGCCTGGACCCGCGCTCGGTCGCGGCGCGCATCGGCGCGCTCCTCCCCGAGGACCGGGTCGTCGTCTCGGACGGCGGGCACTTCATCGGCTGGGCCAACATGTTCTGGCCCGTCGCCTCGCCCGACCGCATGATGATGGTGGGCACCGCCTTCCAGTCGATCGGCCTGGGCTTCCCGTCGGTGGCCGGCGCCGCGCTGGCCAAGCCCGACGCCGTCGTGGTGCTCACGACCGGCGACGGCGGCGGGCTCATGGCCCTCGCCGACCTCGAGACCGCGGTCCGCGTCGCGGGCGGACGAGGCATGGCCGTCGTGTGGAACGACGCCGCCTACGGCGCCGAGGTCAACCTGTACGGGCTCAAGGGGCTCGCCGAGGGGCCGATGCGCATCCCCGAGGTCGACTTCGCGGCGCTCGCGGCCGGCGTCGGCGCCGAGGGCGTCGTGGTCCGGACGATGGCCGATCTCGACCGCCTCGCCGCGTGGACCGGCGAGGACGAGAAATCCCGCCCCTTCCTGCTGCTGGACTGCCGCATCTCGGGAACCGTCGTGGCGCCGTACCAGGAGGAGATCATCCGCGTGAACTCGTAGCGGCGGCGGGCGGCGGGTCAGGCGCCGGTGAAGTGCGGGGGGCGCTTCTCGCCGAAGGCGGCGAAGCCCTCGCGGTAGTCGGCGGTGTCGCGCAGCTCCGCCTGGGCGCGGGTCTCCTCGGCGACCACGCGCCAGAGCCGCTCGTCGCGCAGCCGGTCGATCAGGCGCTTGGACGCCAGCAACGCCTGCGTCGGACCGGCTGCGGCACGCGCCGCGCGCTCGCGCGTGAACTCGAGCACGTCGCCCGGGGGCACCGCGCGGCTGAACAGTCCGGCGGCAGCCGCCTCGGCGCCGGACAGGAGCTCGCCCGTGTAGATCAGGTCGAGGGCCCGGTGCGCACCGAGCCGCTCGTACAGCAGCGCGTGGCCGCCCGAGTCGAGCAGCGCGCCGAGGTTCGCGAACGGCGACCCGATCCTCGCCGTCTCGGCGACGTAGACGACGTCCGTCGCGATCGCCAGGCCCAGCCCCACGCCGAGGCACGCGCCGTGCACGGCCGCGAACGTCGGCGCCGGGAACGCCGCCATCCGACGCATCAGCGCCTCGACGGCGCCGAGGTAGCCGAGCACGTCGTCGGTCGACGGATCCACCCCGGTGATGTCGCGACCGGCGCAGAACGCGCGCCCCTCGCCGCGCAGCACGAGGGCGCGGACGCCGGCGGCCTCGGCCTCGGCGTACGCGGCATCCAGCTCCGCCAGCGCGTCGAGCGGGAGCGCGTTGAGGCGCTCGGGGGCGTCGAGGGCGATCTCGGCGACGCCGTCGGCGATGTGCAGCTGGATCATGGGCCGGTCCTCACACGTCGTAGTCGACCACGACCACGTCGGTCGTGGGGTGGGATTGGCAGGTCAGGATGTACCCGCGCTCGAGCTCGTCGGGCTCGAGCGCGTAGTTCTCGCTCATCGTCACCGAGCCGGTGACGAGCCGGGCTCGGCAGGTGCCGCACACCCCGCCCGCGCACGCGAACGGCGCATCGGGCCGCACGCGCAGTGCGGCGTTGAGGATCGACTCGTGCGCGGAGACGGGGCTGTCGACCGTGGCCGACTGGCCGTCGAGGGTCACCTCGATGCGATGCACGGGCTCGTCGGCGCGCACCTGGACCGCGCGGGCCGACGGCGCCTCGACGCGACCGCCCTCGCCCGTCGTGAACAGCTCGTACCGCACGTGCGCGGGGTCGATCCCGATGTCGGCAAGGGTGTCGCGGCAGAGCTGGACCAGCTCGAACGGACCGCACAGGAACCATTCGTCGACGGTGTCGGGCAGCACGAGCGCGTCGAGGATACGGCGCAGGCGCTCCTCGTCGATGCGGCCCGACAGCAGCGGTGCGGCCCGCTGCTCGCGCGAGAGCACGTGGTGCAGCGCGAGGCGCGACGGGTAGCGGTCCTTCAGGTCGGCCAGCTCCTCGAGGAACATCACGTCGGTCGTGGAGCGGTTCGTGTAGACGAGCGTGAAGCGCGACGTCTCCGAGCGGGCGAGCACCGTGGCGGCGAGCGCCATGAGCGGGGTGATGCCCGAGCCGGCCGCGATGCCGGCGACGTGCGCGCCGTCGAGGTCGTCGAGCGTCGAGGTGAACGTCCCCTGCGGGCTCATCACGTCGAGCACGTCGCCGGGCCGCAGGTCGGCCTGCGCCCACGTGGAGAAGCGGCCGCCCTGGTCGCGCTTGATCGCGACGCTGATGGTGCGGGGGCCGTCGCCGCCGCCGCCGGCGTCCTCGGCCCGGCAGAGCGAGTAGGAGCGGCGCACCTCGTGGCCGTCGAAGGTCGTCCGCAGGGCGACGTGCTGGCCGGCGAGGTAGTCGAACTCGTCGCGGAGCTCCTCGGGGATCGCGAAGGTGACCTCGACCGAGGCATCCGTCAGCGGGCGCACCGCCGCCACGCGCAGGGTGTGGAAGCGCGCGCGATGCTTCCGCCCGCGCGGCCCGCCCACCGCACTGCTCAGCAGCGATTCGGCGATCCGGGCGTTCGCGCGGTCCGCCGCACCCTCCGCCGCCATCAGTGCACCTTGAAGTGGTCGAAGGGTTCGAGGCAGGCCCGGCACTCGTACAGCGCCTTGCACGAGGTCGAGCCGAAGCGCGCGAGCTCGCGCGTGTCCAGGGAGCC
>NZ_JAYRDE010000179.1:0-2965 GCF_041909575.1 Microbacterium sp.
CGCACTCGAACGCGCGCATCACGGAGCTGCTCAAGACCCGTGCGCTCGACCGCTACCCGGCCGAGTCGGCCGGCCCCGGCGACATCGTCGCGATCGCCGGCATCGAGGAGATCACGATCGGCGAGACCATCGCCGACCCCGAGGACGTGCGTCCGCTGCCCGCGATCCACGTCGACGACCCCGCGATCTCGATGACCATCGGCACGAACACGTCGCCGCTCGTCGGCAAGGTCAAGGGCCACAAGCTCACGGCGCGCATGGTCAAGGACCGCCTCGACCGCGAGCTCGTCGGCAACGTGTCGCTCAAGGTGGTCGACATCGGCCGGCCCGACGCGTGGGAGGTGCAGGGCCGTGGTGAGCTCGCCCTCGCCATCCTCGTCGAGAACATGCGCCGCGAGGGCTTCGAGCTCACTGTCGGCAAGCCGCAGGTCGTCACCCGCAAGGGGGAGGACGGCAAGGTCAAGGAGCCGTTCGAGCACCTCACGATCGACGCGCCCGAGGAGTACCTCGGCTCCATCACCCAGCTCATGGCCTCCCGCAAGGGCCGCATGGAGTCGATGGTCAACCACGGCACCGGCTGGGTGCGCATGGAGTTCATCGTCCCCTCGCGTGGCCTGATCGGCTTCCGCACCGAGTTCCTGTCCGTCACGCGCGGCACCGGCATCGCCAACGCGATCTCGCACGGGTACGACGACTGGGCCGGTCACATCCAGGCCCGTCAGAACGGGTCGATCGTGGCCGACCGCTCCGGCGTCGTCACCCCGTTCGCGATGATCGCCCTGCAGGAGCGCATGAGCTTCTTCGTGCAGCCGACCGAAGAGGTCTACGAGGGCATGGTCGTCGGCGAGAACTCGCGCGCCGACGACATGGACGTGAACATCACCAAGGAGAAGAAGCTCACCAACATGCGGTCCTCGACCGCTGACGCGTTCGAGTCGATGACTCCGCCGCGGCAGCTCTCGCTCGAGGAGAGCCTGGAGTTCGCGCGCGACGACGAATGCGTCGAGGTCACGCCCGAGAAGGTGCGCATCCGCAAGGTCGTCCTCGACGCGACCGAGCGCGGCCGTGCCGCCTCGCGCCTGAAGCGCCAGGACGCCAACGCCTGATCGTGGCAGGGATCGTGCCACGGATGTCCGACCTGACCGCGGGGTCGGTCCCGGCCCGTCGGTAGCATCGAACGGGTGACCCTCGACCCCCACTTCGACGACGCGCACAGTGCCGGCGAGGCCCGTCGAGCCGCGCGCGAGGGCATCGGCGTCGCCCTGGCCACGAGCGCCTACGGCATCTCCTTCGGAGCCTTGGCCGTGGCATCCGGACTCGACGTCTGGCAGACGTGCGTCATGAGCCTCCTGATGTTCACGGGTGGGTCGCAGTTCGCCTTCGTCGGGGTCGTCGGTGCCGGCGGACTCGCCGCGGCGCCCGCGGCGATCGCGTCGGCGGCGCTGCTCGGCGTGCGCAACGTCGCCTACGGCATGCGGATGTCGCCCGTGATCGGCTCCGGATTCTGGCGGCGCGCGGCGGCGGCGCACTTCACGATCGACGAGTCGACGGCGGTGTCGCTGGCGCAGCGGACGCAGCACGCACGCACGATCGGCTTCTGGGTGACGGGCATCGGCATCTACGTCGGCTGGAACCTCTCGACGCTCGCGGGCGCGCTCCTCGGCGACGTGCTCGGGGACCCGCGGGCGTACGGATTGGATGCCGCGGCCGCGGCCGCGTTCCTCGCGCTGCTGTGGCCGCGTCTCCGCCACCGGCAGCCGATCGTCGTGGGCATCGCGGCCGCCGTCATCGCGACGCTTCTCACGCCGGTCCTGATGCCCGGGCTGCCCGTCATCATCGCCGCCACGGTGGCGATCGTCGTGGGGTGGTTGAACTGGCTGGGAACGCCGGAGGATGCTGAGATCCGGGCGGAGTGGGACGAGCCGGAGGACGTCGCCGAGCGGGAGGGCCTGCCGTGACCATGTGGACCGCTCTGCTCGTCGCCTCCATCCTGTGCGTCGCGCTGAAGACCGTCGGGTACCTCGTGCCGCCGAGGTGGGTCGAAGCGCCGCGGCCGATGCGGATCGCCGACCTGCTCACCGTCGCCCTCCTCGCGGCCCTGGTCGCCGTCCAGACCCTGGGGGCGGGTCAGGCCGTCGTCGTGGATGCCCGCGTGCCTGCCGTGCTGGTGGCCGCCGGGCTGCTCCTGCTCCGGGCGCCGTTCCTCGTCGTCGTCGCCGCGGCCGCGCTCACGGCGGCGCTGCTGCGCCTGTGGGGCTGGGCGGACTGACCGCGCCGGTAGAGTCTTCGGGTGCGCTCCTCCCTTCCCGCCCGTCTCGGAACATGGGTCGTCGCCCTGCTCGTCGGCGCGGTGTACGGCCTCGCGGGCACGATCGCGCACGCCTACGAGCTGGGCTGGTTCCCGGTCGGCCTGGTGCTGGCGCTCATCGGATGCGCGGCGCTCCTCGTGGCCGTCCGGCTCCTCACCGCCGACCGCTGGGCGGCCTTGGCGACCGGACTGGGCATGATGACCGCGACCCTCGTGTTCTCGGGCAAGGGCCCCGGCGGCTCCGTGATCGTCCCCGAGAGCCCGCTCGGCACAGTCTGGACGATCGCGCTCCCCATCGTCGTGGCCGTGGTCGTCGCCTGGCCCGATCACTTCGGTCCGGCACGCGCGGAGGGCGCGGCATCCGGTTCGCCCGAGGCGAGCGAACCGGTGCCGGGCATCGCGGCCGAGGGACGGAACTAGACTGGCATCGTGACGTATGTGATCGCCCTTCCCTGTGTGGACGTCAAGGACCGCGCCTGTATCGACGAGTGCCCGGTCGACTGCATCTACGAGGGCGAGCGATCGCTGTACATCCATCCCGACGAATGCGTGGACTGCGGCGCCTGCGAGCCGGTCTGCCCCGTCGAGGCCATCTACTACGAGGACGACCTGCCCGACGAGTGGCAGGACTACTACAAGGCCAACGTCGAGTTCTTC
>NZ_JAYRDE010000180.1:0-2937 GCF_041909575.1 Microbacterium sp.
CGTCCTGGGCCGAGCCGAGCCGCATGCGCGGCCCGACGACATTCCGACGGAACTGCCCTTCACCGAGATCGCCACGCGCCTCGAGCCGGGCTTCGGCCCCGGATTCCTCGTCCTCGGCCCGACCGTGCCCGCGCTCGTCGACGCCGGTCAGAGCGCCCGGGCCTCGCTCGCAGGCTTCGCCGTCGCGCGCGCCTGGCGGCACGCGCCGCGTCCCGTCGAGGCCGACGACCTCCTGCCCGAGCGCGCGCTGGCCGGAGATCCGCTCGCCAAGCAGACCCTGGTCGACCGCATCTACCGGCCGCTGCAGGCCCACAGCGCGGATCTGGTCGCCACTCTGTGGAGCTATCTCGACAACGGCCGATCACTGGAGGCGACCGCGCGCGAGCTCTTCGTGCATCCGAACACGGTGCGCTACCGCCTCAAGCGCGTGTCCGAGGTCATCGGGTGGGACGCGACCGGTCCGCGCGAGGCGCTGATCCTGCAGACCGCCCTCATCCTCGGGTCGATCGGGACGGACGCCACGCGCCGGCGCCCCCCGCAGGCGCGCCGCTCGGCCCACTGATCTGTACACGCCGCACAAAGGCTTCCGGCATTCTTGTGTCGGTATCGCCAGAAGGCGCGGCCCGATCCTTGGCAGGATGGACAAGTGAGAATCGCGGTCTTCCCCGGGCAGGGCTCCCAGTCCCCCGGATTCCTCTCCCCCTGGCTCGCCCTCGACGGCGCGGCCGACCGGCTGTCCCAGTACTCGGAGTGGGCGGGCGTGGACCTCGTCGCCGCCGGCACGGAGTGGGATGCCGATCGCATCCGCGACACACAGGTCGCCCAGCCGCTCATCGTCGCCGCGAGCCTGCTGTCTTGGAACGCACTGCCCGGCCGTGACGCGATCGCCGGCGTCGCCGGCCACTCCGTCGGCGAGTTCGCCGCCGCGGCGGCCTCCGGCATCCTGACCGAAGAGGACGCGCTGCGCCTCGTCGGCATCCGCGGCCGCGCCATGGCCGAGGCGGCCGCTGCCGAGCAGACCGGCATGAGCGCCGTCATCGGCGGGGACGAGGCATCCGTCGTCTCCCGCCTCGAGGAGCTGGGGCTCACCCCCGCCAACTACAACGGCGGCGGCCAGCTCGTCGCGGCCGGCGCGCTGGACGCGCTGGCGCAGCTGACGGCGGAGCCCCCGGCCGGCACCCGCGTGATCCCGCTGCAGGTGGCGGGCGCGTTCCACACGCGCTACATGGCACCGGCAGTGGAGACGCTGCGCACGGCGGCAGCGGAGGTGGAGGCATCCGATCCCCGCGTCACCGTCTGGACGAACCGCGACGGCTCCCCGGTGGCCCGCGGCAGCGAGTTCGTCGGACTGCTCGTCGACCAGGTGGCCTCGCCGGTGCGCTGGGATCTGTGCATGACGGCCTTCTCTTCCGCGGGAGTGTCGGGCATCGTTGAGCTGTCCCCCGCGGGTACGCTCACGGGGCTCGCCAAGCGGGCGCTGCGCGGCACCCCCGCCGTCGCCGTCAAGACGCCCGACGACCTTCAGGCGGCCGCCGACCTCCTCGGCTCCGCCGACGCATGACCGGAGAATCCCGCATGACCCCCACACTCGTCCAGTCCACCGGCGTCGCCCACACGCGCATCTACGCGTACGGCGCCGCCCGCGGCGAGATCGCCGTCCCCAACGACGACCTCGTCGGCCCGATCGACTCGAGCGATGAGTGGATCCGCCAGCGCACCGGGATCATCACGCGCACGCGCGCCGTCGCCGGAACCGACGCGATCGACCTCGCCACCGACGCCGCTCGCGAGGCGATCGAGCGCTCGGGCGTGGATGCCGCGAAGATCGATGCCGTCATCGTCGCGACGATCAGCAACCCGAAGCAGACGCCGTCGGTGTCGGCGATCGTCGCCGACCGCGTGGGCTCCAACCCCGCCGCCGCCTACGACCTCAACGCCGCGTGCGCCGGGTTCGCCTACGGCGTCGCGCAGGCCGACGCGCTGATCCGTGCGGGGGCCTCGACGTACGCGCTCGTGATCGGAACCGAGAAGCTCAGCGACGTCGTCGATCCCTCCGACCGGAGCATCTCGTTCCTGCTCGGCGACGGCGCCGGCGCGGTGGTGATCGGGCCGAGCGACACGCCCGGGATCGGCCCGACGATCTGGGGCTCCGACGGCTCGAAGGCCGACGCGGTGGGCATGAACCACACCCTCACGGACTTCCGCGACGGACTCGCTCCCTGGCCGACGCTCCGACAGGAGGGCCCGACGGTGTTCCGCTGGGCGGTGTGGGAGATGGTGAAGGTCGCCCGTCAGGCACTCGAGGCGGCCGGAGTCGAGGCATCCGATCTCGCGGCCTTCGTGCCCCACCAGGCCAACATGCGCATCATCGACGAGTTCGCGAAGCAGCTGGGCCTTCCCGAGACCGTGGTGATCGGCCGCGACATCGAGACGACCGGCAACACGTCAGCCGCTTCGATCCCGCTGGCGACGCACCGCCTGCTCGAGGAGCACCCGGAGCTCAGCGGCGGCCTCGCCCTCCAGATCGGCTTCGGAGCCGGACTGGTGTTCGGCGCGCAGGTGGTCGTGCTCCCCTGAGCACCCACGACCCCGACCCTAGACTTGACGCGGACCGTCCGGTCCCTCACCCCCGAGAAACAGGAGAAACCATGGCATTCAGCAGCGACGAGGTCCTTGCCGGGCTGGCCGAGCTCATCACCGACGAGACGGGCATCTCGGCCGACGAGGTCGCCCTCGAGAAGTCGTTCACCGACGACCTCGACATCGACTCGATCTCGATGATGACGATCGTCGTGAACGCCGAGGAGAAGTTCGGCGTCACGATCCCCGACGACGAGGTCAAGAACCTCAAGACCGTCGGCGACGCCGTCACCTACATCACGTCGAACCAGGCGTAGGACCATCCCTGTGGGGCGCCCCCCAACACCCCCGGCTTGC
>NZ_JAYRDE010000181.1:0-2873 GCF_041909575.1 Microbacterium sp.
TCCCGGCGCGAGCCGATCAGCTGAGACTCGTCGAGGAACCGGCGCACGCGTCCGAGCGGTTCGCCGAGCACCTCCACGAGCTCGGGCAGGGTGAGCCATTCGGTCTCGATGCGCGAAGCGTCGTCAGCGGTCACCCAGCAACTATTGCACTCCCCCGCGACGTGCGCACACCGGATCCGCGTGCCGCAAGAGGGTTTAATCACATCAGCCCCACACTTCACACCCGTTGACACCTGTACACATCCGTGACACGGTTCTGGGAATCGATGGAGGGGGAATCTCTTGCGACCCGAACCACGAACACGCCTTCTGCGCGCGGCGCGTCCGAGTCGCGCCGGGATGCCCGCAGCCGTCGCCGGATCGATCGCGCTCCTCCTGTCGCCGGCGCCGGCGCAGGCGCTCCAGACCATGGAAGAGCGGATGCCGCGCCCGCTCGCCGTCGACGGGCGCCACGCCCTCGCGCTCAAGACGGGCCGCTCCGCTCCGGCGCTTCGCGCCCTCCCCGCCGCTCGCACGGCACCCGAGACCTACACGGTCGTGAGCGGCGACACCGTGAGTGCGATCGCGGCCCGCTTCGGCCTGCGCACGGCCGACGTTCTCGCGATCAACGGACTGACGTGGAAGTCCGTCATCCACCCCGGCCAGGTGCTCCGGCTCACCGGCGGCGCCCCCGGGGCCGCGCCCGCGCCGTCGGCGCCGAACGGGGCGGTCGGGACCTACGTCGTGCGAGGCGGCGACACCGTCAGCGCGATCGCGCAGCGCCACGGCGTCTCGGTGTCCACGGTGCTGGCGGCGAACGGCCTGGGCTGGTCGTCCGTCATCCACCCCGGCCAGAAGCTGGTGATCCCGGGCAAGGCCATGCGCGCCGCGGCCACGAAGCCGGCCGCGCCGGCAGCCCCCGCCCCGGCCGCCGGATCGCACGTCGTCAGCGCGGGCGACACCGTGACCGCGATCGCACAGCGCCATGGTGTGAGCGTGACCGCCGTGCTGGCCGCCAACGGGCTGGCGGCGTCGTCGATCATCTACCCCGGGCAGCGGCTGGCGATCCCCGCGAAGGCGGGTGCCACGGGCCTCGATGCCGAGCAGACCGAGAACGCGCGGCTCATCATCCGCATCGGGCGCGAACTCGGCGTTTCCGACCGCGGCATCGCGATCGCGCTCGGGACCGCGATGCAGGAGTCCTGGATCCGCAACCTCGACTGGGGCGACCGCGACTCCCTCGGCCTGTTCCAGCAGCGGCCGAGCACGGGGTGGGGCACGGCCGGGCAGATCCGCGACCGCGACCGCGCGATCCGGGCGTTCTACGGTGGACCCGGCGACCCCAACGGCTCGCACACGCGCGGCCTCCTCGACATCCCGGGATGGCAGGACATGAGCTTCGCCGATGCCGCGCAGGCCGTCCAGATCTCGGCGTATCCGGATCGTTACGCGCGGTGGGAGAAGCCTGCACACGCCTGGCTCGCCGCGCTCGGCTGATCCGAGGCATCCGGTTCCGAGGGTGAGCCGTTCCGCGGCCTCGCAGGTACCCGTCCGTAGACTTCTGGCGTGAGCACGAGCCAGCAGACGGATCCGCTGATCGGCCGTCTGGTCGACGGCCGGTACCGCGTCCGCGCTCGCATCGCCCGCGGCGGGATGGCGACCGTCTACGTGGCGACCGATCTCCGCCTCGAGCGCCGCATCGCACTGAAGGTGATGCACGGCCACCTCAGCGACGACACCGTGTTCCAGAGCCGGTTCATCCAGGAGGCCCGTGCGGCCGCGCGCCTGGCCGACCCGCACGTCGTGAACGTGTTCGACCAGGGGCAGGACGGCGACATGGCCTACCTGGTCATGGAGTACCTGCCGGGCATCACGCTGCGCGAGCTCCTGCGCGAGCAGCGGAGGCTCACCGTCCCCCAGGCCGTGTCCATCCTCGACGCGATCCTGTCGGGCCTCGCCGCCGCCCATCGTGCCGGGATCGTGCACCGCGACGTGAAGCCCGAGAACGTGCTGCTCGCCGAGGACGGCCGCATCAAGATCGGCGACTTCGGGCTCGCGCGCGCGACGACGGCCAACACCGCGACGGGTGCCCAGCTGCTCGGCACGATCGCCTACCTCGCCCCTGAGCTCGTCACCCGCGGCACCGCCGACGCGCGCAGCGACATCTACGCCCTGGGCATCATGCTCTACGAGATGCTCACCGGCGAGCAGCCGTACAAGGGCGAGCAGCCGATGCAGATCGCCTTCCAGCACGCGACCGACTCGGTGCCGCGCCCCAGCGTCAAGAACCCGGGCGTCCCGGAGCCCCTCGACGAACTCGTCCTGTGGGCCACCGAGAAGTCTCCCGACGACCGGCCCGTCGATGCGCGGGAGATGCTCGACCGGCTCCGCGAGATCGAGCGCGAGCTCGCCATCACCCCCGTCGTCACGCGCACGGCCCCGATCGGCGCCCTGCGCGACGAGGGCATTCCGTCCGGCGAGCTCACGGCGGTGCTCCCGACCCCCGGTACCGGGCCCACCCGCACGATCGACGAGGTCGACAACGCCACGGCGCTGCGCCGCGCGATGAGGCGGCGGCGGTCCACGGGTGCCTGGCTCGTCGCCGTGGTGATCCTCCTCGCCGCCCTCGCCGCAGGACTCGGGTGGTGGTTCGGCTCCGGCCCGGGGTCGCTCGTCGCCGTCGCGGATGTGTCCGGGATGACATTCGCCGAGGCCGAGGAGCGCCTCGCCGAGGACTCCCTCGTGGCCGTCGAGCGCGGCGAGGCCAGCCTCGACGTCGAAGCCGGCCTCGCGATCGGCACCACGCCCTCCGCGGGCGCCCGCGTCGAGCAGGACTCCGAAGTGACCGTGCTCGTCTCGCTCGGCCCGGCCGAGGCGCAGGTCGAGTCGATGAT
>NZ_JAYRDE010000182.1:0-2857 GCF_041909575.1 Microbacterium sp.
CCGCTCCGACTCGCTGGGCGGCCTCGCCGGCGAGGATCGCTGCGCCGGGAGCGCTGCGGGAGCCTCCGACGACGACCACGTCGCCGCGCGCCTTCTTGGAGTCGCCGGGATCGGGCAGACCCCAGGATTTCAGCACGGCCGGGGTGACCGGTTCAGGCGGGTTCGACATCGGGGCTTCCCGGGTGGGCCGTGACATCGGCGCCTTCGCGCTGCAGGTGGGTGACGTCGGAGAACGCGGCGAGCTCCCATTCCGCGGCGCGACGGACGAGATGCGTGATGGAGGCGTTCAGCACGGTTCGAGTGGATGCGAAGTCGAGGAGCTCGTCCTCGCGCATCGGCAGGAGCACGTAGAGGACCAGCATGACGACTGCGTCGTGGGCGACGAGCATCGCCGTCTCTCCGGGGCCGTCGAGCCGGTCGCGCAGGAAGGAGCGGAGGCGGAGCGCGACATCCGCCCAGGATTCTCCGCCGGGCGGTCGGTGGTAGAACTTGCCCAGGTGGAGGCGGCGCGCCATCTCTTCCGGGTGTCGGGCGGCGACCCCGCGGCGGGTGAGCAGGTCGAGGATGCCGAGCTCGCGGTCTCTCAGACGCTCGTCGAGGGACGGGTTCGTCGCGGGAGCCGGGGTCGGATGGTCGCCCAGCGCGATTCGCAGCGTCTCCTGCGCGCGGAGGTAGGGCGACACCCAGTACGCGTCGATGGAGTCGCGGCGGCCGTCGAGCCAGTGGCCGAGCGCGGTCGCCTGCTCGCGACCGGTATCGGACAGGGGAACGTCGGCGTCGCGGATGTCGAGGGGGATCGCGTCCAGGCCGTCGAGTTCGGCCTGCGTGGCCGCCACATTGCCGACGCTCTCGCCGTGCCGCACCAGGAACAGCTCGTTCACCGCCATGGGGGAAAGGCTAGAGACTGCCGCCCCCGCTGGGACAGTGGTTGACAATCCCGGACGTGCGGCTCGCGTCAGAAGATCATCGGACGGTCGTCGTCGTCCGGACCATCGAGGTCGAGGTCGACGACGACGGGAACGTGATCGCTCGGTGCCTCGCCCTTGCGCTCGTCGCGGTGGATTCGCGCGCCCGCCACGGCGTCGGCGAGGGCGTGCGAGCCGAGGATGAAGTCGATGCGCATGCCCTCGTTGCGGGGGAAGCGCAGCTGCTTGTAGTCCCAGTAGGTGTAGCCGGTGGGGACGAGTGGGCGCACGACGTCTTGCAGCCCGGCGGCTTCGAGGGCCGCGAACGCCTCGCGCTCGGGCGGGGAGACGTGGGTGGCGAATCCCTGGACCACAGTGGGGTCGCCGTTGTCGGCATCCGTCGGTGCGATGTTGAAGTCGCCGACGAGAGCGAGGGCGAGGTCGGGGTCGGCGGCGAGCGAGGCGCGGGTGTACTGCTCGAGGGCCGCGAGCCAATCGAGCTTGTAGAAGTAGTGGGGGTCGCCGAGGGATCGACCGTTGGGAACGTAGAGACTCCATACCTCGACGCCGCCGACGGTCGCGCCGATCGCGCGGGCCTCCTGCGGGGCGTCGGAGCCTTGGTGGCCCTTCTCGAACCCGGGCATCCCGGGGAACGCGGTCCGCACGTCGGTGATGGGCTCGCGGCTGGCGATCGCGACGCCGTTCCATTGCGAGAATCCGTGAGCCTCGACGTGGTAGCCGGCCTCTTCGAAGCGGTCGAAGGGGAATTGCTCGACCTTGCACTTGATCTCCTGCATCGCGAGCACGTCGATGTGCTCGCGCACCGCGAAGTCGACGATGCGGTCGACCCGCGCGCGGATGGAGTTGACGTTCCACGTGGCCAGGCGCATGGGATCAAGCCTAGGCCGGGGTGCCGACGCCGATGACCCGGTTGCGGTGTCCCGGGGGCGGCGTTCGCGGGGGCCAGCGGTCGCGGGTGGAAGCGGATGGCGTGTTGACTGGTGTGCATGTATCTCGAGCGGTGTCGGGCGACGGATGTCGGGCCGCTGACGGTCTTCCTGAGGACCGTCGATCTGACTCTGAGCGGAGTGGAGGCGCCCGGCGTCCGCCTGTGGCTGGAGCGCGACGAGCATGGCGAGATCATCGGCAGCACCGGGTACGAGATCAGCGTGGACGGGGAGCACGCGCTGATCCGGAGCGTGGCAGTGCACCCGTCGCTGCGGTCTCGCGGACGAGGCAGCGAGTTGGCCGGCTTCGCGCTCGATCGTGCGGCCGAGGAGGGTGCGACGACCGCGTGGCTGTTCAGTCGTCGTTCTGGAGTGTTCTGGCAGGGTCTCGGGTTCGAGCCCGCGGATCGTGACGAGCTCGCCAAGGCGCTGGCCGCCACGCATCAGGTACGTCTGTTCCGTCAGACCGGCCAGTTGGGACGGGAGGTCGCATGGTCGCGTCCTCTCGCGCGAGCCCGACCGATCGCCGAGCGTCGCCCTCGGATGTGAGGCTTCGTTGCTGGTGGTGCTGAGGGGTCGAGGTGGACAGCTCGGACTGGGAAGGGCGGATTCGTCGCTCTCCAACGCGGGTCGGCGGGCTCCCGGACGGTCGCTCGTTCACCGGGGGTGAACGATGCGCCCGCCCCAGAAAGGCGTGCCGGATGCTTCGCGCGTCGCTAGAAGGGTGCGTCGGATGTTTCGCGTGTCTCTAGGAGGGAGCGCGGGATCCCGCACTGGGCTAGAAGGGTGCGTCGGACACCCCGGCGTCGGGTGGCCGGAAGTGGGGGGTGGGTCGTTCGGGGTTGACGCGGTAGCGGCGTCCGGCCGGTGAGGTCCACAGGAGTGCGCCGCCGGTGTGGGGGATGTGGTGGACGGTCCAGCCGCCGTGGTGTTTGACGGTGTGGTGTCCGGTGCATAGCGGGGCGTGGTTGGTGAGGGCGGTGGGTCCGCCGTGTTCCCAGGCGA
>NZ_JAYRDE010000183.1:0-2780 GCF_041909575.1 Microbacterium sp.
TGTGGGCGGACTTCGAGGGCCCGGCGGGCGATCACCTGCAGATGTTCGGGTGGGGAGAGATCGCCGCGGACGAGGCATCCGATTCGCAGGCGTGGCTCGTGTCGCAGGGCTGGATCCGCGAGGAGTCCGAGGTCGGCGTGTACATCACGACCCCGAAGGGCACCGCGATCGTCGTCGACGACGACGGGTACGGCATGACCTACCTGTTCGGCGACGGCTGGGTGAAGTTCGCCGACACCAAGCAGGGCCTGCTGCTCATCGAATGGCCGAAGGCCTGACCTGACGCGCCCGGGTGGGCGCGGCGTTGCCACACGTGGGCGCGCGCCGCAACCCCCGCGCCGATCCGCGCCCGGCGCGGTTCACTGTCGGCATGGAAGAGCGAACCAGCCCTCAGTACCGCGCCAAGCATCCGCGGACGATCATCGCCGGGCCGTACGGTCATCCGTTCCATCCCATCCTCGTGACGATCCCGATCGGCACCTGGGTGGCGAGCATCGTGTTCGACATCATCGGCTTCGCCGCCGAGGACCCGAAGCCGTACGTGGTCGCTGCCCGCGTCCTCATCCTGATCGGCATCGTCGGCGCCGTCGCCGCCGCCCTCGTGGGGTTCCTGGACTATCGCCAGATCGCGCAGGGGACGGCCGCCCGCCGCACCGCGACGACCCACATGGCATTGAACCTCGGCGTGACGGCGCTGTTCATCGTGAATGTCATCGTCCGCTGGTCGGCGGATGACGACGACGTCAGCATCATCGGCTTCGTCCTCAGCCTCGTCGGCCTCGCAGCGCTGGGGCTCTCGGGCTGGCTCGGCGGGAAGCTCGCCTACCACTACGGCGTGCGCGTCGCGGATGAGAGCACTCAGGCCGAAGGCTTCCGCTGACCCTTCACTGCGGCGAGCGCGAGTGCGCCTGCGGCGATCCCGAGCGCCACGATCGGCCGCATCGGCGACCGCCATCCGCCCGTCGCCGACGACGCATTGGCCGGCGGCTCGAAGACCGTGCCGTCGCTGAGCGGGGCATGCCCGCGCAGCTCGACCCTTCGCTTCAAGAGCGAAGTCAGCCCGTCGTACAACGGCGGGGCGGCCCGGTGGAGCGGGATGACGCTCCGCTGCGACAGGCCGACGAACGTCGTGAAGCGCCGACGCCGGGGAGCGCGCACGATCGCTCGCGCCACGCGCTCCGGCGAGGACGCCGGCGGCAGCGGGTGCACCCGGCGGCCGGTGACATTCGCGGCGTGTTGGTAGATCGGGGTGTCGATCGTGGCGGGGAGGATGATCCGCACACGGATGCCGCGGCTCGCCCTCAGCTCTTGACGCAGCACTTCCGCGAAACCGAGCAGTCCCCACTTGCTCGCGATGTAGGGCGAGATGTCGCGGGCGCTCACCCGCGAGTACAGGGAGCCGACGAGGACGAGCGTGCCGCTGCCCTGCCGACGGAAATAGGGCAGCACCGCCCGGGCACCGTGCACCTGTCCCATGAGGTTCGTCTCGACGACCTGGCGGAAGACCCGCTCCGGCGTCGACTCGAACGAGCCGTAGCTGAAAACCCCGGCGTTGCCGACCCACACGTCAATCCGGCCGAACTCCGCGACGGCGCTCGCGGCGAGCGCGCGCACCTCGCCCTGCTGCGTCACGTCCGTCGGCACGACGCTCACCTGTGCGCCCCGCTCACGGCACTCTGCGGCGACGGTCTCGAGCGCCTCCCGGCTCCGGGAGGCGAGCACCAGCCGCGCTCCGCGACTCGCGTAGCGTCGAGCCGTCGCCCGCCCGATGCCGCTCGAAGCGCCGGTGATCACGACGACTTGCCCTTCGTCCCTCATGCGTCGACCCCTTCCGACGCGTGACGGCGTCGGCCCCACCCTCGCGCTCCGCGGGAGAACCCCGCACCCCCTTGCCAAACCGGGCGGAGCGGGGTACTCCCGGCTCTCAGCCGCGGCCCTCTCAGCCGCGCGGCGACAGGTCGGGCAGCGCGCGCGTGCCGAACTCGTGACGCAGCGCACTGCGCGCCGCGAACCAGCCGGCGAGGCCGTGCACGCCGGGGCCCGGTGGGACGGATGCCGAGGCCAGATACACCCCGGGGATCGGCGTGCGCCACGGATCGGTGGAGAGCACCGGCCGGCGGACCATCTGCCACAGGGTGGGCGCTCCCGCGGCGATGTCTCCGCCGGGGTAGTTCGGATTGTGGTGCTCGACGTCGACGGCCGTGCGGGAGCTCGTCGCGAGGATCGTGTCGCGGAACCCGGGCGCGAAGCGCTCGAGCTGGGCGATCACGGCGTCCGTCCGGTCGGCGGGGCTGCCGGACGGGACGTGGGTGTAGGTCCAGAGCACGTGTCGGCCCTCGGAAGCGCGCGACGGGTCGAACAGCGACGGCTGCGACACGAGCACGTAGGGGCGTTCGGGGAGCCGTCCGCGGTTGACCTGGTTCTCGGCATCCGCCACCTCGGCGCGGGTGCCGCCGACGTGCACCGTCCCTGCCTCGCGGACGGCGGGATTGCTCCAGGGAACCGGCTCGCTCAGGGCGAAGTCGACCTTCGCCACCGCGCCGCCGTACCGGAAGGACTCCAGCGCCCGGCGATAGCGGGGCGGGATCGCACCGCC
Organism: Microbacterium sp.; assembly: GCF_041909575.1. GTDB lineage: Bacteria > Actinomycetota > Actinomycetes > Actinomycetales > Microbacteriaceae > Microbacterium. Next base: position 2,597 of record NZ_JAYRDE010000183.1, read on the forward strand.
GGCGAGGCGCAGCAGCGCGCGGGGGGTGACGTCGAGCATCGTCACGCGCGCCCGCGGCAGCTCGGCGAGGGAGGCGACCTCGTGCTCGAGCACGACCTCGCCGCCGTGGGCGCGCAGGTCGTCCACCATCGCGTCGACGATCGCCTGGCTGCCGCCGAGGGGGATCGGCCAGCCGCGCGCGTGA
>NZ_JAYRDE010000184.1:0-2749 GCF_041909575.1 Microbacterium sp.
GAGCATCGTGAAGTCGATGTCCTCGACGAGCTCCTTGACCCGCGCGATCGCCTCGGGCCCGGTGACTTCCTGCGGTGTCGTCTCTGCCATGGCACGACGCTCCTCCGCCGGGGGCCGCGCCGACAGGGCATTGACAGGACGGATGCCTCGTCCTAGCCGGTCACATCTTCGCGAGGCTCGCCCGGACGACGGTGAAGAACCCGTACGCGAGGAACCCGGCGCCCACGACTCCGGCGAGCAGGGGTCCCAGTGCGAGGTCGAGCAGAGCGTCCACCGCGCCGTCGAGGCCACCCGCGGTCTCGGCATCCGTCCGCACCGCGGCGATCAGGAGCAGCACGCCCACGATGACCAGTGCGATGCCCTTCGCGACGAACCCGATCACCCCCGCGATTTCGACGGTGCGTCCCCGCTTCCCGTCGGGGATGTCGAGGCGCTTGCGGAAGCTGCGCAGCACGCCCATCACCACGAACGACACTCCGCCGGCGAGGATGCCCAGCCCGACGAGTGCGAGCACGATCGGCCCTCCCGGGATGTCGAGCAGTCCGCGGCTGGCCGATTCGGCTGCCTTCTCGGCGTCCGGTCGTGCCCCCAGCGCGATCGCCGCCGCGACCACGCCCAGCGCGAGGAACACGAGGGCCTGCCCCCATTCGGCGGCCCGGCGTCCCCACTTCCTGGCGGCGCCCTTGACGTCGTCGGAGCGGTCGCGGGCGAGGACTCCCTCGGCCAGATGCCAGAGCCCCAGCGCCCACAGCGTGATGGCGATCAGCCACAGCAGCACCAATCCGAGGGGAGCCGCCGCAAGCGCCTTCATCGCCCCGGCCTGGTCGCCCTCCGCGTCACCGCCGAAGGCGACGACGAGCACGATGACGCCGATGAGGACGTGCACGATGCCGTTCGCGACATACCCCGCGCGCGCGAGGACCTCGAAGACCGCGCTCGACTCGGCTTCCCTGGCCGCGGTCTTCGCGGCGACCTTGGTCGAGGATGCCGTCATGCGGTCAGCCTACGGTGGGCCCGCACCGGCCCGGGGCGGCTTGCGCCGGTCGCAGCAGGTGTGATCAGCGCCGTCCGCCAGGGCCTTCCCAGCGTCGTGGGTGGCGGCATCCGGTAACGTGGGAGGGTTCCGGCGGCTGGATGCGCCGGTGAGAGCTGAATACGGAGGCCAGAGTGGACATCGATCTCGGATTGCTGCGGACCGTCGAGCGTGAGAAGGAGATCCCCTTCGACGAACTCGTGCGGATCATCGAGCAGGCCATTCTGACGGCGTACGCCAAGCACACGTCGCCCACCGGCGAGCTTCCCGAGGGCGCGCGCGCCGAACTGGACCGCAAGACCGGGCACGTCGCCGTCTTCATCCCGCTCCTCGACGACGAGGGCGCTGTCATCGGCGAGGAGGAGTCCACGCCGGAGGACTTCGGCCGCATCGCCGCCTTCGCCGCCAAGCAGGTCATCAGCCAGCGGCTCCGCGACATCGCCGACGACGCGGTGCTCGGGGAGTTCCGCGGCAAGGAGGGCGACATCGTCGCCGGCGTCGTGCAGCAGGGCCCCAACCCGCGCATGGTGCACGTCGACCTCGGCACCGTCGAGGCCATCCTCCCGCCCGAGGAGCAAGTCGCCGGCGAGGAGTACACCCACGGCTCGCGACTGCGCGTCTACGTGACCTCGGTGTCCAAGGGCACGAAGGGCCCGCAGATCACCGTGTCGCGCACGCACCCCGGGCTGGTTCGCAAGCTGTTCGCCCTCGAGGTCCCCGAGATCGCCGCCGGGCTGGTCGAGATCGTGTCGCTCGCCCGCGAGGCAGGTCACCGCAGCAAGATCGCGGTCAAGGCGAACGATCCGACGATCAACGCCAAGGGCGCGTGCATCGGCGAGCTCGGCCGCCGCGTCCGCGCGGTGACCGAGGAGCTCGGCGGCGAGAAGATCGACATCGTCGACTACGACCCGGAGCTGGCGAAGTTCGTCGCGAACGCACTGTCTCCGGCGAAGGTGACGTCGAGCTTCATCCTGGATGCCTCCAGCAAGGCCGTGCGCGCGCTCGTTCCCGACTACCAGCTCTCGCTCGCGATCGGCAAAGAGGGGCAGAACGCCCGCCTCGCGGCGAAGCTCACCGGCGCCAAGATCGACATCCAGCCCGACTCGATCCTCGAGGACGCCTGAGCGCACGCGCGCGGTTGTAGAAGGGGGGTCTGGGGGATCTCTCTCCCGGGTATAATGGATCCTGTACGAACGTGCGTCGGATGCCGCACGCGTGCCTCCCGCTCCGCCCTGCTCAGGGTGGTCGCCATCGATTCCGTCCTCGTCCCCGACGAGAACGCGGTCATGCCGGGGAGGGGTGCGTGGGTGCACGAGACGAGCGAATGCGTGGATGCCGCACTGCGGCGCCGGGCGTTCGTGCGGGCATTGCGTGTGTCGGGCCCGCTTGACACGCAGACCATCGAGAAACGGCTGAACGGCTATGGAAAAAAAGTGAACGGCTCGAAATGAGACCCGTCCGCGACTAACGGTCTGCCCTGCCTGGGTGGACCCCAGACAGGAGAATTGTGGCAAACGCCAAACCACGCGTGCACGAGATCGCTTCCGAACTCGGCGTCGACAGCAAGGTCGCCCTCGCCAAGCTCAAGGAGCTCGGCGAGTTCGTGAAGAGCCCGTCGTCGACCATCGAGCCGCCGGTCGCGCGCAAGCTGCGCGCCGCGCTCGAGGCTGACGGCGTCGCCGCGCCCGCGGCCGGTGCGAAGCCGGCCGCTCCGGC
>NZ_JAYRDE010000185.1:0-2621 GCF_041909575.1 Microbacterium sp.
AGCCTCGATCGCAACGGTGATTCCGTCGCCGAGGTCGATCACGTCGCCGGGGACGACGACCGTGCCCTCCCCGGGATGCAGCCGCACCGGGTCGACGCCGTGCCGCAGCAGGGTCGTGCCGTTGGTCGTGTGGAGGTCCGTCGCGACGATGCTGTCGCTCTCGACGCGCAGCTCCACATGGCTGCGGGAGATGTCCTGCTGCGGGCTGTCGACGGCGACGAGATGCGGGAGATCCGTCCCGGACACGCGCGTCGAGCGCGGGCGGCGCCCGATGACGACCGTGCGATCGAGGGCGATGACCTGACCGGTCGGCGACACGCGGATGCGACCGGGAGCCGGCGGACGCGGCGGCGCGAGCGGCGGCGGCGCGGAGTCCGCGTCGCGCATCGCGCGGGCCTCGGCGAGCGATACGGTCTCGCCGTCGTGGTCGCCCAGCACCGCCGGTGCGGGCGTCGCGCGCGCGATCGTCGCGTCGACGGAGTCCGCCTCGGACTCGGGCTCGTGGTCGGGCTCGGCGGCCGGGATGAGGGTCGACTCGGCGGGAAGCAGGGTATCGGCGACCGAGAGCACCGCGGCCGAGTCGATCAAGCCCGGCCCGGCGGCCGGGACCGCCACGGCAGGCGGGTCCGCCACGGGAGCCGGGTCCGCCGCAGGCTCGGGCACGACCGCGACGCGGGGACGACGGGCGGATGCCGCGGGCTCGCGTGCGGGTGTCGGCTCCGGTCCGGCGAACTCGGCCGTCCCGGCGTCGGGCTCGGGGGCTGCGGCTGCGGACGCGCCCTCACGCTCGGGACCCGGCGCTTCGGGTGCCGGTGCCGCCGGTACCGAGGGTGCCGGTGCCGCGGGCGACGGGGCATCGGCACCCGACGGCACCCAGGCCAGCGCGCCGGCCAGCACGACGCCGTCGGTGACCGGGAAGTCGGGAGGCGCGGCATCCGTCGTCCCCGCGAGGACCACCCGGGAGACCTCGGGCACCACACGCTCGGTCCAGGTGGTGACGCCCTCGCCCGAGACGCGCTCGGCGGTGTCCGCCTCGATCTCGAGGACGAACGAGCCCCGCACGGCCAGCCGCACCGCTCCTCGCTCGGCCAGGGCGACCGCGAACGGCGGCACCGCCGACAGCGAGGTGCCGTACGCGCCCGTCAGCGCCTCGAGCACGCCGCCGAGGCCGCGGCCGTCGGCGACGAGGGCGTGGATCCGCGCGGCCAGCGCCGGCGACGTGTCCGGCGCGAGCACCGCGAACCCGTGCGGTGTCACCGCCACCGGATGCGCGCCCGGCGAATAGTGGACCGACATCAGAACCCCCCTGCGGCGACGACACGGGGCAGCGTGTCGCCGTCGATCTCATCGGCGACCGGCGCCGACGGCGCCGTGTGATCGCCGGGCCGGTGGGCGCGTGAGCTCACGGCCGTCGCGTCGACTACCAGCGCCGTGATGTTATCGCGTCCGCCGTGGAGCATGGCCTCGTGCACGAGCCGCGTCGCCGCGGACTGCGGGTGCGTCTCGGCGACGAGGATCGCATGGAGGGTCTCGTCATCGAGCTCGCTGGACAGCCCGCCCGAGCACACCAGGATGCGGTCCCCGGCCTCGGCCGGGATGAGCCAGTAGTCGGCGTCGCCGTCGCTTCCAGCCCCGATCGCGCGCGTGATGACGTTGCGGCGGGTGTCGCGCGACGCCGCGACCGGGTCGAGCTGGCCGGCGTCGATGAGCTCCTGCACGACGGAATGGTCCACGCTCACCTGCTCGAGCTCGCCGTCGCTCAGCCGATACGTGCGCGAGTCCCCGAGGTTGATGGCGAGCCAGTAGCCTTCGCCGTCCACGTCGGCGATCACCACACCGGTGAGCGTCGTGCCCGCCCCGGCGCCGTCACCGGGAGGGAGGGCTTCGACCCGGCGGCGGGCCGAAGCCAGCGTGGTCCGGATCTCGTCCACCCCCAGGCTGGGTCGTCCGGCGAGCGCGGCGAACTCCTCGATCACGGTCGCGCTCGCCACCTCGCCCGCGTGGTGGCCGCCCATGCCGTCGGCGACGAGGAACAGCGGCGGCGCCGCGATGTGCGCGTCCTCGTTGATCCGACGGCGCAGCCCCGCGTCGGTGGCCGACCCGAACACCACGGTCACCGGGGAGGTCATGACGAGCGCCCCACGACCGCGGTGCGGTCGCCCATTTCCAGGCGGTCGCCGGCGCGCAGCGAGGTCGGCAGTCCCGCCACGAGCGGATGCCGCCCGCCGTCGCGAACGAGCACCGTGCCGTTCGTCGAGTGCCGGTCGGCGATCCACGCACCCGACGCGTCGCCGCCGATCTCGAAGTGCGTCTTGGACAGCGACAGGGTCTCGTCGCGCACGGGGATGGTCACGGCCCCCGACTCGGGCGCCGGGTTGCGCCCGTACACGGTGCGCTCGTACACGGCCATGCGCGAGCCGTCGTCCCAGGTGAGCACCGCGAGGACCGGCGCATCGGCGAACCGCGCGGCGCGGCGCGTGGACGGCGACGCCGTGCGGGTGAGGTCGGGGAAGGATGCCGCAGCCACCGCGGTGCGCTCCGCCGGAGGCTCGAACGTCGGGGCGGGCGGAGGCGGAGCCCACGGCGAGGGGCCGGCCGGTGCGGCCGCGCCGGCCGCAGCT
>NZ_JAYRDE010000186.1:0-2470 GCF_041909575.1 Microbacterium sp.
CGGTGCATGAACATCCGGGTCGCATCAGCCGGTCAGTGCGCGCGCGACCGCCTCATCCACCACGAGGTCGGTCACGAGCCCCGCCGCCAGCGCGCCGCGCAGGCTCTCGACCTTCGACACGCCGGCGACGACGCACAGGCGGCGTGGCACCCTGCGCAGCACGTCGAACTGCGGACCGGTCGCACGCTCGTTGAGCGGGATGCGGTCGCTCGTGCCGTCCGCGCGGAAGAAGACCGTCGCCACATCGCCGACCACGCCCTCCGCGTCGAGCGCCGCGAGCTCCTGGGCGTCGAGATAGCCGCCGGAGTACACCTGGCTCGGCACCCGCGAGCCGGCCGAGCCGGTGCTGAAGACCACGAGATCCATCGCGGCCTGCATGGCGAGGATGCGCCGCGTGCTGCGCTCGCGCCACATCGCGTGTCGTGTGCGAGGGTCGTCGAAGAACGCGGGCACGGGGAACTGCTGCGCGCTGCCGCCGTACGCCGTGGCGAAGCGGCTGAGGATCTCGCTGGCATAGAGGAGCCCGGTGGTGTGGGTGTTGCCCGACCCGTTGAGCTGCACGAAGACGGTGCCGTGCACCGGCTTCGGGACGAGCCTGCGGCTGACCGCGGCGGTCGTCGAACCCCACGCGACCCCGACCGTCATGTCGGCCTGGACGATCTCGTTGAGGAGGTGCGCCGCGGCCACGGCGACCCGCTCCAGGCGCTCGACCTCGCTGGCGTCGTCGGGCACCGGCACGACGTGCGCGTCGACGCCGAACCGCTGGGCGACGTGCTCCTCCAGGAGCTGGGGAGCGCCGAACGGGGACCGGATGCGGATGTCGACGATCCCGGTCGCCCGGGCGTGGGTGAGCAGGCGGGAGACCGTCGATCGCGAGGTGCCGAGTTCCCGCGCGATCGCCTCCATGGTGCGGTCCTGCACGTAGTACAGGTGCGCCGCCGTGAGTGCGCGCTGCACCGTGCGGGGGTCGGTCTCCTCGTCCACGCGCTCAGTCTTGCACATATGTGCAAACCGCCTGCAAGAACGGCCAGCGGTGTCATCATGGAGGCACTGGCACGACGAGCAGGGACAGGGGAAGCGATGACCGGCGCAGCGGAACGAGGATTCGACGCACTTCGGGAGCGGCCCTACGCCGACGTGCTCATCGTCGGCGGCGGCATCAACGGCCTCGCCACGTTCCGCGACCTCGCCATGCAGGGCGTCGACGTCGCCCTCGTGGAGCGCGACGACTTCGTCAGCGGAGCCTCGGCCGCCTCGTCGCACATGATCCACGGCGGCATCCGCTACCTCGAGAACGGCGAGTTCCGCCTCGTCCACGAAGCCGTGACCGAGCGCAACGCCCTGCTGCGCATCGCGCCCCACTACGTGCGCCCACTGCAGACCACGATCCCGATCTTCTCCACGTTCTCCGGCGTGCTCAGCGCTCCGCTCCGGTTCCTCCGCCACGGCGGCGGAAAGCACACCGAGCGCGGCGCGGTCCTCATCAAGATCGGGCTGGTCATCTACGACTCGTTCTCGCGCAGCGGCGGGCGCGTCCCGCGCCACACCTTCCGCGGGCGCAAGCGGTCGCTGCAGGATCTTCCCGCGCTCAACCCGAAGGTCACCTACACGGCCACGTACTGGGATGCCTCGCTCCACGATCCCGAGCGGCTGGCCCTCGACGTGCTCCGCGACGGCCGCGCCGCGGGCGGCGACCGCGCACGCGCGGCGAACTACACCGCCGCGGTGGGCGCGCAGGACGGCCGGGTGCTGCTGCGCGATCACGTCACCGGCGAAGAGGTGCCGTTCGCGGCATCCGTCTTCATCAACGCCTCGGGGCCGTGGACCGACCTCACCAACTTCGCCCTCGGCGACCCGACGCGCTACATGGGCGGTACCAAGGGCTCCCACATAGTGCTGGACCAGCCCGAGCTGCTCGCCGCCACCGGCGGACGGGAGCTCTTCTTCGAGAACGCCGATGGCCGCATCGTGCTGATCTACCCCCTCAAGGGGCGGGTCCTCGTCGGCACGACCGACCTCGAGCACGACATGCGCGAGCCGGCCGTGTGCACCGAGGCCGAGGTCGACTACTTCATCGACCTCATCGGGCAGGTGCTGCCGCGCATCGAGGTGGACCGGTCGCAGATCGTCTACCGGTTCTCCGGCGTCCGGCCGCTCCCCGGCCACGGCGACGTGGCCCCGGGCTTCGTCTCGCGCGACTACCGCGTGGAGGCCGCCCCGCTCGTCGGCAGCGATGCCACCGTCCTCTCACTGGTCGGGGGGAAGTGGACGACGTTCCGCGCCTCGGCCGAGCACCTCGCCGATCGCGCCCTGGAGCTGCTCGCGCGGCCGCGTCGACGGTCCACCAAGGGCGTCGCGATCGGCGGCGGCAAGGGGTTCCCCACGACCGAGCGCGCGCGGCAGCAGTGGATCTCCGGCCACGCCGACGGGCTCCCGGCCGCGCGCGTCGCAACGCTTCTCGACCGCTATG
>NZ_JAYRDE010000187.1:0-2454 GCF_041909575.1 Microbacterium sp.
GCGGTTCAGGACGGCGGCGGCGCCTGAACCCGCGGATCGGGGCCGAGCCGTTCGCCGAATCCGTGGAGTTCTGCAGGGCGATGCCCGGGACCGCAACGGCCCGGCCCCGATGAAGGGACCGGGCCGTCGCCGACGAGGGGCGGGGTCAGGCCGGGGCCGGGGCGGCGTGGAGGACCGCGGCCGCCGAAGTCGTGCGGCGCCGGGCGACGGCGAGCACCGTGGCCAGGAACGCCAGGACCGACCAGATCGCGAGCCCCGCGATCGCCGCGCCGACTCCGCCGGTCTCGGTGAGGGCCGCGAGCATCCCGTTGTAGGCGGGGGACGTCGGCATCAGGGCGGCGACTCCCGACAGGACGCCGGGCACCGTCGAGACGACGCCCGTCGCGACGGCCAGGACGCCGATGAGGGCCGAGATCCAGCGTCCCGCGCCGCCGAACACGGCGACCAGCGCCTGGTTCACGGCGGCGAAGGCGATGCCCGCGACCACGCTCACGCCGGCGAACACCCACCACTGGCCCCAGTCGTATCCGGCGGCGAGCTGCACGACCGCAGCGACCAGCAGGCCCTGCGCGGCGCCGAGCGCGGCGGCGGGGGCGAAGCCGCGCAGCGCGAGCAGCGCCGACGGCTCGCGGGCTGTGAGGGCGCGACGCGACACGGCCTGCAGCGCGATGAACGTCGCGAGCCCGCCGAACCACAGCGCGAGCGTCGACAGCAGCGGAATGGCGGATGCCCCGAACAGCGACGTTCCCACGCCGTCGGCGGCCACCGGGTTCGAGACCACGTCGGCCAGGCTCGTCGCCTCGGTGTCGGTGTAGGACGGAAGGGCGCCGGATGCCTCCTCCAGGCCGTCCGCGAGCGTCGAAGTCCCGTCGGCCAGCTGCGCGACGCCGTCCGCGAGGGACGACGCACCGGTGCCGGCCTGGGTGATGCCGTCGGCGAGCTGCGCGGCCCCGGACGAGAGCTGTCCCGCGCCCGTGGCGGACTGCGAGGTCGCGCCCGCGAGCTGGTCGAGGCCCGAACCGAGCGCGGCGACGTTGGTGCCGATCTCGCGGAACTGCTTCGCGAACTCGGCGGTCACCCCGGCGTCGAGCCCGGCGATGCCGTCGGCGGTGTACTCGGTCAGCTTCGCAGCGCCGGGGTTCGCCTGGGTGCCGTCGCCGTTGAGGATCACGGAGGCGGTGCCCGCCGAGGTCGCGGCCGCCACGAGGCTCGTGCAGAAGCCGGCCGGATTCACGGCCGGATCGCACGTCGCCGCGAGCGTCTGCAGCGTCCCGGCCGCTGATCCGGCGTATCCGGCGGCCGCTTTCGTCGCCGTCTCGGTGCCGTCGGCGAGGTCCGTGAGGTCGGTGGGCACGACGCCGGTCTGCTCGAGCTCGTCCGCGCCGGCGTTCACGCCGGCGGCGAGCTGGCCGGCCCCACCGGCTGCGCCGTCGATGCCACCCGCGATCTGCCCGAGCCCGCCCTGCAGCTCGCCCGCGCCGTCGGCGAGCCCGCTCGCGCCCGACGCGAGCTGCGGCATTCCGTCGGCGAGCTCCGCAGCACCGTCGGCAGCCTGCGTCGCGCCGTCGGCCAGGGACTGCGCGCCGGAGGCGGCCTCGCCGAGCTGGTCGCCGAGGGTCGTGAAGCCGAGGAACACGTTCTCGAGGTAGACCTGCGAGAGCTGCTCGCCCATGACGGATGCCGCGGCCGACGTGACCTGCGCGGTGATGGCGTCGTCCACGATCAGGCTGTCGGGGGGCGTCTGCACCTCGATCGTGGCGCGCTCGGGCGTCTCACCCGGCCGCGTCGAGGTCGCCGCCGCCGAGAAGTTCTCGGGGATCGTGATCACCGCGGCGTACGTGCCGTCGGCGAGACCGTCGGCGGCATCCTCCGCATTCGAGATCGTCCACGTGAGGTTGCTCGGCTGCTCGTCGGAGCCCTCGACGAGCCCGGCGGTGAGCTGGCGCCCGAGCGGGACGAGCTGGTCGTCGATCGTGACGGCCTCGTCCTCGTTCACGATGGCGGCGTTGAGCGACTCGAGCCGCTCGGTCGGGTTGTAGAGCGCGGCGACGAGGATGCCGCCGATCACCACGGGAAGCAGCAGCACCCCGATGAGCGTCAGCCACGTCACGGGCCGGCGCGTGCGCGCGCGTTCGATGGAGAGGGTCATGCGTTCACCTCGGAGATGGAAGAAGCGGATGCCGCGCCCGCCCGCAGCGCGAGCGAGCTCACGTCGGGGCGCCGGGCGTCGGAGAGAAGGGAGAGCGCGGGGCCGTCGGCCCTCGAGGTGGCGACGACCGTGAGCTGGGACCGCGCGCCGGCGTCCGCACGGGCGCGGAGAGCGGCGTGCGCGTCGCGCAGCAGCGCGGCGGCCTGGTCCCGCTGGGCGTGGTCGAGCGTGTCGATGCCGTCGATCACGACCAGCGACGTCCGCCCGCGGAGCGCACGGCGCAGCTCGCGCACCGGATCGTCGGC
>NZ_JAYRDE010000188.1:0-2364 GCF_041909575.1 Microbacterium sp.
GCTGGGGGGCGCGGGCTGAGGTGTGGGTGACTCGCCCCGGCGTGTCCGGAGAGCGTTTTGCTGGTGTCAGCCGGCCTTTCCGACCGGTTCGTTGCGAGCGTAGTCGAGCTGCTCGACCTCGAGGGGCGTGAGGTCATCGATCGAGCCGTGGGGGCGCTGCGTGTTGAACCAGAGCACCCACGACGCGGTTGCCGCCTCGACCTGGTCGATGTCGCGCCAGGGCCCGTCGTGGTGGATGAGCTCGGACTTGTAGAGCCCGATCTGCGACTCCGCGAGGGAATTGTCGTAGGCGTCGCCGACGGACCCGACCGAGGGGTCGATGCCCTCGTCGACGAGCCGGTCGGTGAAGGCAATCGAGGTGTAGACGCTGCCTGCGTCGGTGTGGTGCGTGAGTCCGGCGAACCCGGTGACGCCTTCGCGGCGGCGGGTGAACAGGGCCATGTCGAGGCAGTCGAGCACGAGCGGAGTTGTCATCCAGGTCGCCGCTCGCCACCCGATGATGCGGCGGGAGTGCGCGTCGAACACGAACGCGACGTAGACCCATCCGGACCACGTCCAGACGTAGGTGAAGTCGGCGACCCAGAGCTGGTTCGTGCGGAACCGCGCGAAGTGCCGGTCGACGAGGTCGGCGGGCCTGGTCTCCCGCAGATCCGTATCCACGGGACGTTTCCTCTTCCCGCGGACCACTCCGGCGATCCCGAGCTCGCGCATGAGGCGTTCGACCGTGCAACGGGCAATGTCGTGCCCGTCGCGACGCACCCGCAGCCAGAGCTTCCGGGCCCCGAGCACTTTCCGATGCGTCTGCCACGTGGTCAGGATGATCGGCTTCCACCTCTCGTCCGACACGATCCGCGGTGACGGACCGCGACCTCGCGCGTCGTAGTAGGTCGATGGGGCGATCTTCACGCCGTGCTGGGTAAGCACGGCGCAGATCGACTCGACACCCCATCGGAGCCCTCCGTCGGCGCAGTCCTTGTGCGCGTCGATGAAGCCGACTATCGCTTGTGTGGCCGGTCGAGTTCGGCCGCGAAGAAAGCCGAGGCCGCCTTCAAGATCTCGTTCGCGCGCCGCAGCTCCGCGTTCTCCCGCTTGAGTCGCTTGATCTCCACCGCGGCGTCGGTCGTGACTCCGGGCCGGTCGCCCGCGTCGACCTGCTGCCTGCGGATCCAGGTGCGGATCGTTTCTGGCGACCCGACGCCGAGCATCTGCGCGACAGCGGTCATCGCGGCGTACTCGCTCGGATAGTCGGATCGCACCTCGGCGACCATACGGACAGCACGCTCACGAAGCTCACGCGGGTACTTACTGGGACGTCCCATGAGATAGATCCTTCCAAGGAATCCTGTCTCCGGACATGCCGGGGCGAGTCAACGTGACCGATGAGGGGATCCAGATCGAAGCAGAACGCCACGATGGCAACGTGCGGATTCGTGAGATCCACGGCCGAGTAGAAGTCGCGCGTCAGAGCACCATGTCTGATCAAAACAAAACTCCCCGCTCGCGAGCGGGGAGTTCAGTTTCATACTCAAACAAGGTCAGTTCATTTGACCGGGGTTTGAGTAACTACGATGTGGCTGGGGTACCTGGACTCGAACCAAGAACAACTGAACCAGAATCAGCCGTGTTGCCAATTACACCATACCCCAAGGGGGTTTGACCGGAGTCGCACCGAGGGTCAAGTCTATGCGACCTTCGGCGTCCGGCCAAACTGACGCGCTACCTGTTGACGAGCGCGCCGAGGCGGCGGATCGACTCGGCCTTGCCGAGCAGCTCCATCGACTCGAACAGCGGCGGCGACACGCGCCGACCGCTCACCGCCACGCGCAGCGGACCGTACGCGACGCGGGGCTTCAGGCCCAGCCCGTCGATCAGGGCGCCCGAGAGCGCCTCCTGCACGGCGGCGGCGGTGAAGCCCTGCTCGGGGATCAGCTCGAGCGCGCCGACGGAGGCCACGAGCACCTCCCCCGCGTTCGCGGGCAGTGAGGCCACGGCATCCGCGTCGTAGTCGACCTCGTCGCGGAACAGGAAGCCGAGCAGGCCCGGCGCGTCGCCGAGCAGCTGCATGCGCTCCTGCACGAGGGGGGCGGCGGCATCCAGGATCCGCTGCTCGACCGCCGACAAAGGCGACGACACCAACCCGGCGGCGGCGAGGTACGGCACGAGCCGCGCGGCGAAGTCGGCCGGCGCGAGCATGCGGATGTGGTCGCCGTTGATCGACTCGGCCTTCTTCTGGTCGAAGCGGGCCGGGTTGGGGTTGACGTCGACGATGTCGAACGCGTCGATGAGCTCCTGGCGCGAGAAGACGTCGCGATCGGCCGACAGCGACCAGCCGAGCAGCGACAGGTAGTTGAGCAGGCCCTCGTG
>NZ_JAYRDE010000189.1:0-2209 GCF_041909575.1 Microbacterium sp.
GAGGATCGACTTGACGCCTGCGCTGACCACGACGAGGGGCAGCGTGGCGAGGGTGCCGAGGTCGGCGGACTCGTCGAAGGTCTGCTGCGCCTCTCGATGCACGCCGCCGAGGCCGCCCGTCGAGAAGACCCGGATGCCGGCCAGATGCGCGAGGTAGGCGGTTGCGGCGACCGTGGTCCCGGCGCTGAGGCCCTTGGCTGCGATCACCGGCACGTCGCGGAGGCTGGCCTTCACGACGCCGTCCGCGTCGGACAGGCGTTCGATCTCCGAGATCGACAGCCCCACGGTGGGGCGTCCGGCGACAACGCCGATCGTCGCCGGAACGACCCCGAGCGCCCGCACGCGCTCTTCGGCCTCGCGAGCGACCTCGACGTTGCGCGGGCGGGGGAGTCCGTGCGTGAAGATCGTCGACTCCAGCGCCAGGACGGGCGCACCTGCCGCGACGGCCTCACGGACCTCTGGGGCGATGACGAGCGGAGCGGTCACGGGCGTCCTTCCTGTCGGGCTACCGCCACCCTATAAAGCTCGGTCGTGGTCAGCGGTCGCCGCGCGGACGCCGCCGCTGTCGCGGTGGGTCCATCCCGAGGCGGATCCGCGTGCGCTTGCGCTCGATGACGATGAACACGCCTCCGATGAGCCACAGCGGCACCTGCGTGAGGAACGCGAGGCGGAACGCGTCGAGCGAATAGGTGGCCGGGGTACCGGCGCCCTGCAGATCCAGCGCGAGGCCGATCATGAAGATCGCGATGAGCGCGGCAAGGAATCCGCCGGCGTTCGTCACCCCGGTGGCGGTGCTGAGGCGATGCCGCGGGTTGTGCGTGCGGGCGTGGTCGAAGGCGATCATCGAGGCGGGGCCGCCCATCGCCAGCGCGACGGCGAGGGCGAACAGCAGCCACAGCGGCGCCGGGCCGGGATAGGCGATGACGACCATCCACGCGACGAACTGCACCGCGACCGCGGGAAGCACCAGTGCGCGCGACCGCAGATGCGGGATGCGTCGCGACAGCTCGCCCATCACCGGCCCGAGGGCCATGCCCACCAGGACATACGTCGACATGATCGTCGCCGCCTCTGCGACCGTCCGGCCTTCTCCCGCCGTCAGGAACGGCATGCCCCACAGGAGTACGAACGCCGTCCCGGCGAACGGGGTCGTGAAGTGCGACCAGAACGCCAGGCGCGTGCCGGGGTGCGCCCACGACGCGCGGATCCCGACTCCGGTGTCGATCGACGAGGTGACGACGCGGATCGCCCCGGTGTCGGTGTCGACCGAGACATCCGCATCCCGGTCCGGAGGGTGGTTGCGGATGAGCAGGAAGACCAGGATCGCGAACAGGATGCCGAGCCCGGCGATGCTGCCGAAGGTGATCGTCCAGCTGGTGGCGTGCAGCAGGGCGGCGAGGGGGATCAGCGCGATCAGCTGTCCGGTCTGCCCGACGATGCCGGTGAACTGCACCATGACGGGGGAGCGCTGGGCCGGGAACCAGGTGGCGACGAGGCGCAGGGCACCGGGGAAGATCGCCGCGTCGCCCGCTCCGAGCAGCACCCGGGCGAGCAGGGCGACTCCGACGCTCGGGGAGACGGCCATGACGAGCTGGCCGAGCGCCATGAGCACCATGCCGATGGTCATGATGGGGCGGGCCCCGTAGCGGTCCAGGAGCACGCCGACCGGGATCTGCATGCCGCCGTACACGGCGAGCTGCACCACGGCGAACATCGACAGGGTTGCGGCATCCGCCTCGAATCGCTCCGCCGCGTCGACGCCGACAGCGCTCAGCGACGACCGGTTCGTGACGGCCAGCACGTATGCCGCGACGGCGACGCTCCAGATGACCCACGCTCTGGCTCCCGGATCGGCAGAGGGGATGCCGGGAGCGGAACGCACCCTCTCACCGTACCGAGTCCTCGCGTGTTCTCGCGGGCCACGACAACGGATGCCGTTTTGTCAAGACCCTGCAAACGCGGCCGCCCGTCCGTCATGGTGAGGGGTGGGACGCATAAGTCCCGCACCAGGGGAGGGCCGACCGTCGAGCCCGGGAAAGGAACCTCGCATGAGCATCGGAGCAGGTATCGCGCTGTTCGCGATCGGAGCGATTCTGGCGTTCGCCGTGAACGTGGAACTCGAGTACGTCAACCTCGACATGATCGGGTACATCCTGATGATCGCCGGCGCGGTCATCTTCATCGTGGGCATCGTGCTCATGGCGCACCG
>NZ_JAYRDE010000190.1:0-2196 GCF_041909575.1 Microbacterium sp.
TGTGTCGCCGACCAGCGCGTCCATGCTCGGCACGTAGTGCGCGACGAGCGCGGGCGCGACGCCGATCTCGGTCGCGACGGCGCGCAGTGTCACGGCGCTCAGCCCCGCTTCGCGCGCGAGAGCCTGCGCGGCGGAGGAGATCTGCTGCAGGCGCTCGGCGGCGGACCTGCGGGTGGCTGTTGACGGCATCACCGTCGATTCTGTACCGTGATCCCGAGTTGATCAAGTGATCAACACGACAGGAGGACTACGGATGGCCTGGCGGATGCCCTCGGAGACCGCGCCCCACGATCGCACCTGGATGGCGTTCCCGCGCGCGGGCCAGACCCTCGGCGAAGAGCCCTCCGCGCAGGAGGAGTGCTACGCCGCGTGGACGGCGACCGCCCACGCGATCGCCGAGTTCGAGCCCGTCACGATGGTCGTGGACCCGACCGAGACCGCTCGCGCGCGCCGCATGCTCTCGGGCGACATCGAGGTCGTCGAGGCGCCTCTCGACGAGTTCTGGATGCGCGATTTCGGCCCGACCTTCGTGCTCGACGACGAGCGGCCGGGCGTCCTCGGCGCCGTGGACTGGACGTTCAACGGCTGGGGCGCTCCCGAATGGGCCGAGTGGCGCCAGTCGGCCGAGATCGGCCGGTTCGTCGCCGCCGAGGTCGGTGCCGAGCTCATCAGCTCCGTGCTCGTGAACGAGGGCGGCGGCATCCACGTCGACGGCGAGGGCACGGTGCTCGTGACCGAGACCGTGCAGCTCGATCCCCGCCGCAACCCCTACGCCGACCGTGCGCGGGTCGAGGCCGAACTCGCCCGCACGATCGGGACGACCAAGACGATCTGGCTGCCGCGAGGACTCACGCGCGACTACGACGACTTCGGCACGAACGGGCACGTCGACATCGTCGCGACGATCCCCTCGCCCGGACGCCTCCTCCTGCACCACCAGCCCGATCCCGCGCACCCCGACCACGTCGTCACGCGTGAGCTGCGCGCCCTCCTCGAGAACGAGGTCGATGCCGCCGGCCGGTCGTGGGACATCGTCGACGTCCCCGCTCCGGCGACGCTCCGCGATCACGAGGGCTTCGTCGACTGGAGCTACATCAACCACCTCGTCGTGAACGGCGGCGTCATCGCATGCGGCTTCGGAGAGGACGAAGCGGATGCCGCGGCCCGCAGCATCCTGTCGGAGGCCTATCCCGGCCGTCGCGTCGTGACCGTGGACGCCCGCCCGATCTTCGCTCGCGGCGGCGGCATCCACTGCATCACTCAGCAGCAGCCCACGGTGCCGGGGCGATGATCGACGTCGTCGAGGCGACCATCGCCGAGCTGCGCGCAGCCCTGGAGTCCGGAACGGCGACCGCGGTCGAGCTGGTGAACGCCTACCTCGCCCGCATCGCCGCATACGACGGCCCCGACACCGTCACCGCGCTCAACGCCGTCGTGGTGGCGAACCCCGACGCGATCGCCGAAGCCGAGGCATCCGACGCCCGTCGTGCCGCGGGAGCGAGCCTCGGACCGCTCGACGGGATTCCATACACGGCGAAGGACAGCTACCTGGCGCGCGGGCTGACCGCCGCAGCCGGCAGCCCGGCGTTCGCCGACCTGATCGCGCAGCGGGACGCCTTCACGATCGAGCGGCTGCGCGCGGCGGGCGCGATCTGCCTCGGCCTGACGAACATGCCGCCCATGGCCAACGGCGGCATGCAGCGGGGAGTCTACGGCCGGGCCGAGAGCCCGTACAGCGCCGACTGGCTCACGGCCCCGTTCGCCTCGGGATCGTCGAACGGCTCGGGGACGGCGACGGCGGCGAGCTTCGCCGCGTTCGGACTGGGCGAGGAGACGTGGTCGAGCGGCCGCGGGCCGGCCTCGAACAACGGGCTGTGCGCCTACACGCCCTCGCGCGGCGTGATCTCCGTGCGCGGAAACTGGCCGCTCGTTCCGACGATGGACGTCGTCGTGCCGCACACGCGCACGATGGCCGACCTGCTCGAGGTGCTGGACGTCATCGTCGCCGACGACGACGAGACGCGCGGCGACTTCTGGCGGGCGCAGCCGTGGATCGAGCTCCCCGCGGCATCCGCGGTGCGCCCCGCGTCCTACCCCGCTCTCGGCGCCGTCGACCCCGCGGCCGCGCTCGCGCGCCGACGCATCGGCGTCCCCCGCATGTACATCAACGCCGATCCCGAGGCCGGCACCGCCGAG
>NZ_JAYRDE010000191.1:0-2187 GCF_041909575.1 Microbacterium sp.
ACGATCCAGGAGTCGAACGGCAGCCCGATCGTGCCGGTGTCTCCCAGCACCCACAGCTGCAGGCCCAGGAACCCGAGGAGACCGGCGAGCGTGATCACGAAGCTCGGCAGGCCGAAGCGCGTGTAGAGGAAGCCGTACAGCAGGCCGACGAGGCATCCGATCCCGATGCCGGCAGCCAGCGCGAGGGCGAGCGGCCAGTTCAGCTGCACGAAGGTCACGGCGAGCACGGCCGCCGCGAGGCCGGAGACGGAGCCGACCGAGAGGTCGATCTCGCCCAGCAGCAGCACGAGCACGACCCCGAGCGCGATCGTGCCGATCGCCGCGCACTGCATCGTGAGGTTGCCGAGGTTCTCGCTCGAGAGGAAGACGGGGTTGAGCGCCTGGAAGACGAGCCAGATGACGACGAGACCGCCGACGACGGGTACGGCGCCCAGGTCGCCGCCTCGGATGCGAGCGAGGACCGACTGCACGGCGCCCCGTACGCCCTCCACGCTCAGCAGCCGCACGTCGTCCGAGTCGGTGCCCGGCACCAGGTCGCGGCTCACGAGCGCCCGCCCTTCGGGCCGGGGGAGCGGCGCCGCCGGCCCGGCGGGATGGGGATGATCTCGGCATCCCGCTCCTGCCTGCGGTCGGCGACCGGCTCGCCGACCGGTTCGGAGAGGGGCTCGGCCGCCGGGCGCGCGCGGGGAGCCGGATGGTCCGCAGCCCGGCGCGCCGCGGCGTTGTCGGCGGCGCCCGTGATCGCCGCGATGAGGGTCGCGCTCGTCACCTCGGCCACGTTGTAGACGCCGTTGTTGCGCCCGAGCCGGAGCACCACCACGCGGTCGGCGACGGCCATGACGTCGGCCATGTTGTGACTGATGAGGATCACGCCGTGCCCCCGCTCGCGCAGGCGCTCGATGAGGTTGAGCACCTCGGCGGTCTGAGCGACCCCGAGCGCCGCCGTCGGCTCGTCGAGGATCACGACGCGGGGGTCGCCGATGAGGGAGCGTGCGATCGCCACGGTCTGCCGCTGTCCGCCCGAGAGGGAGGCGACGGGGATGCGCACGGACGGGATCTTGGCGGAGAGCTCCCGCAGCAGCGTCCACGTGCGCTGCTCCATGTCGACCTCGTCGAGCCCCATCCCGTCGCGCAGCTCGCGCCCGAGCCACAGGTTGGCGACGACGTCGAGGTTGTCGCACAGGGCGAGATCTTGGAAGACGGTCGCGATGCCGAGCTCCTGCGCGTCGGCCGGGCTCGGGATGTCGACCATCTCGCCGTCGAACTCGATCGTCCCCGCGTCCGGTGCGTGAACGCCGGCGAGCACCTTGACGAGCGTGGACTTGCCCGCGCCGTTGTCGCCGACGAGGGCGACCACCTCGCCCTCGTTCACCCAGAAGTCGACGTCGGTGAGGGCCTTGACAGCGCCGAAGTGCTTCCCGATCCCGCGCATGGTGAGCACGCGCTCGCGCGGTCGCCCCGCGCGCGGCTGTGTCATCGACATCCGCTCATGCCCTCCTCGCCAAGGTCAGGACCCTACCGGATGCCCGCGGCTTCGCACGCATCGGCGTACTCGGGCGTGCAGATGTCGTCGACGGTCCAGAAGCCGTCCGCGACGACCGTCTCGAGGATGTTGTCGACGGTCACCGCGACGGGGTCGAGGAGGGTGGTCGGCACGCCGTCGATCTCCATCGGCGCGGTCACCTCTTCGCCGTGGAGGAGCGCGACGGCGACCTCGGCGGCGAGCTCGGCCTGCGGCTTGATCGCCTTGTAGACGGTCATGTGCTGATCACCCGTGACGATCCGCTGCAGGGCGGTGAGCTCGGCATCCTGCCCCGTGACGATCGGGAAGGGGTCGACGTTCGCAGCCTTCAGTGCCGCCACTGCTCCGCTGGCCGTGCCGTCGTTGGCGGCGTACACGCCGACGATCTCATCGCCGTACTGCGCGATCTGACCCGCGACCCAGGCCTGCGCCTTGTCGGGGCTCCAGTCGGGGGTGTCGAACTCGGCGAGCACCTCGAGTCCGCTCGCATCGATGAGGCTGTGGGCGCCCTTGCGGAACAGGGCGGCGTTGCTGTCGGTGGGGGAGCCGTTGACCATCAGGATGCCGCCGCCCCCCGCCTTCTCGACGGCGTCGACGAACTCCGTGGCCTGGAGGACTCCCACCTTCTCGTTGTCGAAGGAGATGTAGTACGCCAGATCGCCGCC
>NZ_JAYRDE010000192.1:0-2161 GCF_041909575.1 Microbacterium sp.
CCTCACCAACCGCGAGCACATCCTGGCCGCGCTGGCCGATGCCCCCAGCCGGCTTCTCTCGCCCCTGCACTCCGACGACTCGGCCCGCATGGTCGACGCACTGCGGTCCCTGGGCGTCGGCATCGAGCTCGAGCCCGGCACCGGCCGCTTCGGCGACGACATCGTGGTCACCCCCGTCTGGCCGCTGCGCGGCGAGACCGTGGTGGACTGCGGTCAGGCCGGCACCGTCATGCGCTTCGTCGCCGGACTCGGCGGCTTCGCGCGCGGAGACGTGACGCTGACCGCCCACGAGAGCGCGCTGCACCGCCCGATGGGCGCCATGATCACCGCCCTGCGCGACGTGGGCGTCGACATCGACGACGGCGGCCACTGGTCGCTGCCGTTCATCGTCCGCGGTCACGGCCACACCCGCGGCGGCGAGGTCACGATCGACGCGAGCGCGTCGAGCCAGTTCGTGTCCGGACTCCTGCTCGCGGCCCCGCGCTTCGACGTGGGCCTGCACCTCCATCACGCCGGCGCGCGCCTCCCGAGCATCCCCCACATCGACATGACGGTCGAGGCGCTCGCGCACCGCGGCGTGCATGTCGAGCGACCCGCGCCGGGCGAGTGGATCGTGCCCGCCGGCGCCGTGCGGGGCAAGGACGTCGCGATCGAGCCCGATCTCTCCAACGCCGCCCCGTTCCTCGCCGCCGCAATGCTCGTGGGCGGCTCGGTGTCGGTCACCGGGTGGCCCGCCCACTCGACGCAGCCCGGCGCGATGCTCACCGAGATCCTCGCGCTCATGGGTGCCAGGGTGCAGCGGCGCGGGGGCGTGCTCACGGTGACCGGCGGCGCCGGCATCCAGGGCATCGACCTCGACCTGTCCGCCGCGGGCGAGCTCACTCCGACGATCTTCGCGCTGGCCGCGTTCGCCGACGCTCCGTCCACGCTGCACGGGATCGGCCACATCCGCGGCCACGAGACCGACCGCATCGCGGCGCTCGTGGCCGAGCTGCGCGCCCTGGGCGGCGAGGCCGACGAACTGCCCGACGGCATCCGGATCGTGCCGCGGCCACTCCACGGCGGAACCTGGCGGGCCCACCACGACCACCGCATGGCCACGACCGGCGCCCTCATCGGCCTGGCCGTGCCGGGCGTCGAGGTCGACGACATCGGCACGACGGCAAAGACGATGCCCGAGTTCCCGGCACTGTGGCAGGCGATGCTCGACGACGACGGCGGCCTCGCCGCCCGCACGACGGAGACGATGCGGGCATCGTGAGCTGGCTCGACGATCTCGACGAGGACGACGAACCCGAGTTCGACGAGGCCGATGTGCGCGTCCGCCCCAACCCGAAGGCGAACCGCCCTCGCACCAAGAGGCGGCCGGCGCACTCCGACGCGCGGATCGCGCGCGTGCTCGGCGTGGATCGCGGGCGCTACACCGTCCTCGTCGACGAGAACGGCGACGACGAGCACACCATCCTCGCCGTCCGGGCCCGGGAGCTGCGCAAGACGCCGATCGTCACGGGCGACAGGGCACGTGTCGTCGGAGACACCTCCGGCGACACGGGAACCCTCTCGCGCATCGTCGGGATCGAGGAGCGCACGTCGCTCCTGCGCCGCAGCGCCGACGACACCGACCAGGTCGAGCGGGTCGTCGTCGCCAACGCCGACCAGATGCTCGTCGTGGTGGCGGCTGCCGACCCGGAGCCCCGGGCGAGGCTCGTGGACCGGTACCTCGTCGCGGCGCTGGATGCCGGCATCCGTCCCCTCCTCGTGGTGACGAAGACGGACCTCGCCGACCCGACCGAGTTCCTCGGCCATTTCGAGGGGCTCGACCTCGAGGTCTTCACGAGCGGACGCGAGGAGATGCCGCTCGAGCGGATCGGGGCGGCCCTCGTCGGGCACTCGACGGTCTTCGTCGGGCACTCCGGCGTGGGGAAGTCGACTCTCGTCAACGCGCTCGTCCCCGACGCGCGCCGCGCGACCGGGCACGTCAACGTGGTGACGGGCCGCGGTCGCCACACATCGAGCTCGACCGTGTCGCTGCGCTACGTCGGCGCGGGCGGGAACGGGTGGGTGATCGACACCCCGGGCGTGCGGTCGTTCGGGCTGGGCCACGTCGACACGGCGAACATCCTGCGCGCGTTCACCGACCTGGCCGAGATCGCCGAGGAGT
>NZ_JAYRDE010000193.1:0-2154 GCF_041909575.1 Microbacterium sp.
CTCGTGGATGCCGTTGACCGTGGCCATGCGCAGCGACGCCCACCGGTGCTGCCACGCGCCGCCCGGGCGCTCCTCGGCGTCGAGCACGACGAACGTGTTCTCGCCGTCGACCGCGCGCGTATGCGGAACGTATCCGCGGCGCTGCAGGTGGTACGCCGCCGAGAGCCCCGCCTGCCCGGCGCCGACGACGACGACGTCGACGGGCTGAGGCTTCATGCCCGGCACAACATCCGGCTCGCCCGGCGGATTCCCTCACCCGGGTCGCGCCGGGCGGTCAGTTGAGGCTGCGGGTCGAGGCGGGAATCACCCCGCCGGTGTAGAGATCCGCGGCGAGGTCCTGCAGCGCGGTCAGCGCGACGCGCTGCGTCATCGGCCCGTACGAGATGCGCGCGACGCCGAGCGCCTCGTACTCCGTGGAGGTCAGCGAACCGGGCAGGCCGATCACGCTGATCTTGCGCTCGCCGATGCCGTCGACGAGGCGGCGCGTGACGTCGGCGTCGAGGACGCCGGGGACGAAGACGAGACTCGCTCCCGCGTCCAGGTACGCCCGGCCTCGCTCGACGGCGTCGGCGACGGACTCGTCGAGGGGGCGTCCGCCCGCACGCACGAAGGCGTCGGTGCGGGCGTTCAGCACGAACGGAACACCCTCGGCCTCGCCCGCCGCGACGATCGCCCGCACGACGGCGACCGATTCGTCGAGGGGCTTGAGGCGGTCCTCGACGTTCGCGCCGATGACGCCCTTGCCGATCGCGCGGCGGATCGTCTCGCCGGCGTCGCCGTGTCCGTCGTCGAGGTCCGCGGTGACCGGCAGATCGCCCACCGCCTCGACGATGCGGCCGACCATGTCGAGCATCGTGTCGATGGGGATCTGGCCGTCGCCGTATCCGTATGTCGCGGCGATCGAGTGGCCGGCGGTGGCGATCGCGCGCGTCTCGGGGAGCGCGGCGACGGCGCGGGCGGAGACGGCGTCCCACACGTTGACCACGCGGAGGATCTCGGGAGCGGCGTGCAGCCGCTCGAGGGACTGGGCTTTGTCGACCTGGGTGATCATGCCTCCACGCTAACGGTGAGCGGGGAGTGCGCGGCAGGTCTCAGCCGACGATCCCGTCGACGTACCACCATCGCCCGCCCTGACGGCGGAAGCGGCTGCGTTCCTCGAGCGCGCCCTCCTCGGCGCCGTGACGCCATCGGGCGCGGAACGCGACCACACCGCGGGCGTCGGCGGGCCCGCCGTCCTGGACGTCCACGATCTCGAGGCCCGTCCAGCGCTGCGCCGGATCCAGGTCGAGCTGCGTCGGGCGGGTGCCCGGATGCCACGTCTCGGCCAGATAGCGGGCGTCGCCGACCACGAACGCGGTGTAGCGGGACCGCATGAGCCGCTCCGCGGTCGGCGCAGGGATTCCGAGCAGCAGCGGGCCGCAGCATCCGTCGAAGGGCTCGCCGGAGCCGCACGGGCAGGGCGCTCCCGCCGCGGGTCGTGGGAACCGCGGGTCGCGGGCACGGTCGGCTGCCGCCCCGAACGACACGTCAGGCTCCCGCCCGCGCCGCGCAGTCGACGCAGCGCGTGGCGGTCGGGCGCGCGACGAGGCGGGCGACCGGGATGGGGCGTCCGCAGTCCGCGCAGCGCCCGTCGTCTCCCGCCGCGCGCCGCGCGAGGGCGGCATCGACGTCGGCCAGCTCCCGCACGGCGTCCTCGCGGAGCCCGGCGAGGCGGGCCCACTCGCTCGACAGGGTCACGCCCTCGGGGTCGTGTTCGTCGTCGGCGTTGTCGGCGCGGCGATCGGCGCGCAGCTGCGCGATGTCGCGGTCGAGGCCGTCCAGGCGACTCTGTGCCGACGCGTGCAGCTCGGCGAGGCGGACGTCGCGATCGTCGGGACCGGGGGCGGCGGAGGAGGCGGGCATGACCCCTCGAGCGTACGGCCTCCCCCGTCGCCGGGGGCGGTGGGAGACAGGCCGCTCACAGGTCCTGGTGGGATCCTGGAGGTGTCTCCACGGCGCCGTCTTCCCGAGGCGGCGACGCGGATCAGCGACGACGACGCGCACCGGGTCCCCTCCTCGTGCCTACCCCCAGGGCACGAGGGGCGGACTCATCGAGTCGCTCCAGAGCCGGCGGTCGCGACCCCCACGCGATCGCCGGCTCCGCCGCTGCCGCGA
>NZ_JAYRDE010000194.1:0-2015 GCF_041909575.1 Microbacterium sp.
GGCCGTCGAGACCTACGGCTTCCTGTGGGCGAGGACCCCGGCATCCGCCGCCGAGGCGATCAACCACGACGCCGCCGTGCGCCCGCGACGTCAGGACCGCGATCCGCACCACCTCGAGACCGGCGCGTTCTACGTCATGAGGGCGGCGGGATTCCGGGCGGTCGGCCACCGGTTCTTCGGAAGCGTCGGCATCGCCGAGGTCCCGCCGCGGACCGCGATCGAGATCGACACCGAGGGCGAGCTCGAGGTGGCGCGCGCGATCGCACCGCTCATCGATCGTCCGGCCCCGATCGAGGTCGACGCCGTGGTCACCGACTTCGACGGCGTCCACACCGACGACTCGGTGCACGTCTCGCAGGACGGCACCGAGACGGTCACGGTGAGCCGCTCCGACGGCCTGGGCACCGCGCTGCTGCGGGACGCCGGCATCCCGGTCCTCATCCTCTCCACCGAGGTCAACCCGGTCGTCTCGGCGCGGGCGCAGAAGCTGCGGGTCGAGGTCGTGCAGGGCCGTGCCGACAAGGCCGCGGCGCTGCGGGCCTGGGCCGAGGAGCGCGGCATCCCGCTCTCGCGCATCGCGTACCTCGGCAACGACGTCAACGACCTCGGCTGCCTCGAGCTCGTCGGCTGGCCCGTCGCCGTGCCCGGCGCCCACCCTCTCGTGCTCGCCGCCGCGCGGATCGTCCTCGATCGCCCCGGCGGCGCGGGCGCCGTGAGCGACCTCGCCGAGCGCGTGCTCGCGGGCCGCGCCGCGGCATCCGTCCCGCCCCTTGCCACACCCCAGGAGAACGCATGACCGTCACCATCGGCTCCCGCGTCGTCGGAGGCGGACGTCCCGCCTACGTCATCGCCGAGATCGGCCTCAACCACAACGGCGACGTCGAGCTCGCCAAGCAGCTCATCGACGTCGCGGCGGATGCCGGAGCCGAGGCGGTCAAGTTCCAGAAGCGCACCCCCGAGATCGCGACGCCGGAGCACATGCGCGACATCCCGCGGGAGACGCCGTGGGGCACGATGAGCTACCTCGACTACCGCCGGCGGGTGGAGTTCGATCGCGACCAGTACATCGAGATCTCCGACCACGCGCTGCTCCGCGGGCTGGAGTGGTTCGCGTCGCCGTGGGACGAGCCGAGCGTCGCATTCCTCGAGGACCTCGGCGTCACCGCGCACAAGGTCGCGTCGGCGTCGGTCACCGACACCGGCCTGCTGCGGGCCCTGCGCGACACCGGCAAGACCGTCATCCTCTCGACCGGCATGTCGACGATCGAGCAGATCGACGCCGCGATCGAGGTGCTCGGCACCGAGCGCCTGCTGCTGATGCACGCGACCTCGACCTATCCGATGGAACCGGCAGAGGCGAACCTGCGGATGATCCCGTCACTGCGCGATCGGTACCCCGGCGTGCCGGTGGGCTACTCGGGGCACGAGCGGGGACTGCAGATCTCGCTCGCCGCCGTGGCGCTGGGCGCCGTCGCGGTCGAGCGGCACATCACGCTCGATCGCACGATGTGGGGATCGGATCACGCCGCGTCGCTCGAGCCCACCGGCCTGCAGCACCTCGTGCGCGACATCCGCGTCATCGAGGAGGCGCTCGGCGACGGCGTCAAGCGCGTCTACCCGGGAGAGCTCGGCCCGATGGCGAAGCTGCGGCGCGTCCCCGCGTGAGGTCCCCCCGGCGCATCGTCGCCGTCGCCGACACCGACTCGTACGTCAAGTGGGCGGCGGCGCTCCTGGCCACGCTGCCGGGGGAGTGGGATGCCTCGCTCCTGGTGCTCGACACACCGCTCGTGGTGTCCGACGCGCAGCTCGCCGCGGCGCTGTCGGGCAGCGGCCTGCCCCCTGGGCGCGTGACGCGCGTGCGGTGGGAGGAGCTCGCACCGGCGGTGCGCCGCGCCGACGCGGACGCCGTCGTCCTGGCCGCGCGCGGGCCGCTCGTGCGGGTGCTGGCCCGGGAGTTGGCCGCCCTCGACCCGCGACCGGTGATGGTCACGGGGCTCCCCGGCATCTCCATCCCC
>NZ_JAYRDE010000195.1:0-1956 GCF_041909575.1 Microbacterium sp.
CACAGTGCCCGCACCCCGGCGAGGTACCCCGGCGGCGGGATCTGGTTGCCGGCGGTGCCGGGCACCGACTCCAGCAGGATCGCGGCGATCGTCGCCGGTCCCTCGGACTGGATCACGCGCTCGAGGTGGTGCAGCGCTCGCGCCGACTCCTCCTCGGGAGTCGTCGCCCAGAACTCGCTGCGGTACAGGTAGGGGCCGAAGAAGTGCGCGTGGCCGCGGGCGTACTGGTTCGGCATCCGTCGCCAGTCGCCCGTCGCGACGATCGCCGCGCCGGTGTTGCCGTGGTACGACCGGTACGTCGAGAGCACCGTGTCGCGCCCGGTGTGGAGGCGGGCCATGCGGATCGCGTTCTCGTTCGCGTCCGCGCCGCCGTTCGTGAAGAAGACTTTGGCGAACCCTTCGGGGGCCTTGTCGAGGATGCGCTGCGCGGCGCGTCCGCGCGCGAGGTTCGCGGTGGCCGGGCCGATGGTCGCGAGCTCCGCGGCCTGCGCCTGGATCGCGGCGACGACGGCGGGATGCTGGTGCCCGATGTTCACATTGACGAGCTGGCTGGCGAAGTCCAGCATCCGGTTGCCCGCGTGGTCCCACACCACGGTGCCGGAGCCGCCCGCGATGACCGGGAGGTCCAGGGCCGCCTGCGCCGACCACGAGTGGAAGACGTGGGCTCGGTCGAGCGTCTTGGCCGTGGCGTCGAGGTCTTCCGGCATGGCGGTCCTTCCTGTGGCGTGATCCCCCTAGCTACGCTCGTCGGTCGATGCCCGACGGTCAACCGACGATCGCAGTCAGGCACACCGCCCTGTCAGACGGAATGTCCGGTCGCACCCCTCTGCAAGGGGGGCGACCGGACGGGATGGCCGGGGCTACTGGCCGCCCTCGGTGAGGACGACGTCGATCGGCGTGTACTCCCCGCCGACGTCGACTCCCTCCTCGGCGAGCTCGGCGAGTGCCTGCTCGATGTACTCGTTCGAGAACGCGGACTCCGCCGGCTCGGTCGTGATGAGCTCCAGGCCGTCCTGGTTCTTGGCCGAGAGCGCGCCCGCGACCGTCTGGTCCCAGGCAGCCTGGTCGACCAGACCGAAGTCGGCGCCGTTCCAGATGAGCTTGTTGACCTCGTTCATCTGCCACAGCTGGTGGACGGGGCCGACCGGGAACGCCGCCTCCGCGTTGGAGGCGATGTCATAGACGATCTCGGCCGCCTCCTCGGGGTTGTCCCGCGCGAAGATCCAGCCCTTCGTGACGGCCTTGAGGAAGCGCACCGCCGCGTCGGCGTACGCCGGGTCGTCGGCGAGGCGCTGCGTGTCGGCCCAGATGGCGTCCTGCAGCATCGCGCCCTCGGTGTCCTGGTACGAGATGACGTCGAAGTCCTCGGGCTGATAGAGCTCGCCGGTCTCGGGGTTGACGACCTCGAGGATCTGCGCCCACTCGTTGTAGGTCATCGCCTGGGCGGCGTCGACGTCGCGGTCCAGGAGCGCGTTCATCGAGAAGTCCTGCGTCGTGATCGACACCGTGCTGGCGTCGAGGTCCTCGGCGGCCATGGCCGCGAAGATCTCCCATTCGTTGCCGAAGCCCCACGAGCCGATGCGCTTGCCCTCGAAGTCGGCGACCGACTCGACGCCGTCGCCCTTCCACGACACCTGGAGCGTGCCCGACTCCTGGAAGACCTGCGCGATGTCGGTGAGCTCGACGCCGGTGGCCTCGAGGGTGCCCAGCACCTTCGGGACCCACGCGATGGCGAAGTCCACGTCGCCGGCGACCAGCGCGTCCTGCGGCACGATGTCGCCGCCCGACGGCACGATCTCGACCTCGTCGAAGCCCTCCTCCTCGAAGTAGCCCTGCTCCTGCGCGACGTAGTAGCCGGCGAACTGCGCCTGCGGCAGCCACTGCAGCTGCAGGCTCACCGAGGTGATCGGCTCGAAGTCCTCGCCGCCGCCGCCGTCGCCCCCGTCGCCGGAATCT
>NZ_JAYRDE010000196.1:0-1888 GCF_041909575.1 Microbacterium sp.
CCGGTCGATGTTGTCCTTGGGGACGGAGGTCTTCTTCGCCTTGAGCACGGCGTCGAAGAGCGTCGGGTTGCCCTGGAGGTCGGGGCCTCCGAGCTTCGCGGCGACTTCGATGTTCTTGATGAGCTTGGCCCACGACTTGGCACGGCGCGCGTCGATGACGGCCTTCTTGTGCTTGGTCGTCGCCCACTTGGAATGCCCGGACATACTTCTCCTGATCAGCTCGTCGGCGAGGGAGGGACCGTTCGCGTCGATGCGCTGCGGCCCTGCCGCCGGCTGACCATTCTAATCCCGAGCGGGCCGCCGCGCCGTGGAGCGCGACGTCAGCCGACGATGCGGCGCAGCGTCCTCAGGTTCCGGTTCGTCGTGCGCTCCTTGTAGCGGGCCTTGGCGATGACCTTGGCGAAGGGCGTCGACACGGTCGTGCCCTTCACCGGGTTCCAGTAGACCACTCCCGGCCCGGCCGCGACCGGGTCGGGTTCGGCATCCATCCCCTTCGCCGCGTCGATGAGCTCGTCGCGCGTGGCGGAGTCCGCGCAGAACACGACCCAGGGCTGTCGGGAGGCGTCGTGCTCGTCGAACGGGAACGCGTCCGCGGCGGCGGCGAGCTCCCGCAGCGTCACCAGGACGAGCCACGCGTCGTAGCCGAACCGGTCGCGGAGGGCCTTCTCGATCCGGGTCTTGAGCTTCGCGCGATCGGATGCCGCGACATCCGTCTCGAACACGACGTTCCCGCTGGCCAGCACCGTTCGCACGGCGTCGAAGCCGAGATCGCCGAAGACCTCCGCCAGGTCCGCGTTGCGGATCGTGATCCCGCCGACGTTCACCCCGCGCAGGAGCGCGACCCACGCGGCCACGTCAGAGCGCGAACTCGAAGCCGAACCGCGACGACAGCAGCGCCACGAGGTCGCGGGGCACCTTGGTGAGGTAGGCCGGTGCCGGTGCCAGGGTCTCGGCCGACCCGATGAACGGGAAGTACACGGGACCGTCGGTGATCTCCTCGACCTCGTCGCGGACGGCGACGATCTCGCTCCCGATGCGCCGCAGGGCGGTGAGCGTGATGGGGGTGGCCAGGCGCAGCGTGTCGCTGATCGGCATGCGCCAGTGGGGCAGCTCGTCTCCGCGACGGACGCGCGACTCCTCCCCCAGCGGCCCGAGCACGCGCCCCCACGCGGCGATGCCCGGCACGGGCAGCGTGCGATCCCAGACGAACAGCGTGTCCCCGGGCTCGGTGTGCCCCACGAGCTCGTGGGACCACTCGAAGCGACGATCGCCCTGCGACTTCGGAGCCGACAGGGCCTCGCCCACGATCCCCTTCGACGGCGCGATCATCCAGTAGCGCTCCTCGGGGTACTCGCGCCACCAGTCGTTGATCGTCATGCGACCGAATCTAACCCGTGGGGCCCGTGCTCGTCATGCCCCGCGGACGGAGTCGAGGAAGAGCCGGTGGAATCGGTGCTCGCCGCTCACCTCCGGGTGGAACGCGGTGGCCAGGAGCGATCCCTGTCGCACGGCGACGATGCGGCCGTCGTCCAGCACCGCGATCGCCTCGACGTCGGGGCCGGTCTGCTCGACCAGCGGCGCGCGGATGAAGACGGCGTGCACGGGCGGCTCGCCGAGGAGGGGGACGTCGAGATCCGTCTCGAACGAGTCCACCTGGCTGCCGAACGCGTTGCGTCGGACGGTGACGTCCAGGCCTCCGAACGTCTGCTGACCCTCGATGCCGTCGGTGATGCGGTCGGCCAGCAGGATCACGCCGGCGCAGGTGCCGTACATCGGCATTCCGGCGGCGATGGCGTCGCGGACGGGCTCGCGCATGCCGAAGGCGCGCGACAGCTTGTCGATGACGCTCGACTCGCCTCCCGGGATGACGAGCCCGTCCACGGCGGCG
>NZ_JAYRDE010000197.1:0-1840 GCF_041909575.1 Microbacterium sp.
CGGCCGCTCGCACCCGCGGTGCGGGCGGCGTTCGACCGGGTGGCCGTCGCCGGTGCGGTGGTCGTGCCCCTGCCGACCTCGCGGGCCGCCTACCGGCGGCGCGGATTCCGCGTCCCCGACCTGCTCGCGGCGCGCGCGGGCCTGCCGGTCACGCGCCTGCTGACGATCGCGCGCCGCACGGGCGACCAGCGGGGACTCGCCCGCGACGCCCGCCGCGCGAACGTCGCGCTGAGCCTGGTCTCGCGACCGGCGGCGGGTCGCCGCGTCGTCGTGCTCGACGACGTCGTGACGACGGGGGCGAGTCTCGAGGAGGCCGTTCGGGCGCTGCGGGATGCCGGCGCCGACGTGGTCGGAGCGGTCACCGCGGCGGCGACCGCGCTCCGTGCGAACGGGAGGGGGACGCCCGGCGACGCATTCGAAACTCACAGGTGACACCTGACCGGGTCGGGGCTACCGTGGGGGGACAAGGCGACTGAAGGTCCGCCCTTGGCCGGGTGGACCGGAACAAGGAGGTCAGGGATGGAAACCAGCATCGTCGGCGTGGGAGTGGGTATCACAGATCGCTTCCGCTCGGTCGTCGAAGACAAGGCCGCCCGCATCGAACACCTCGCTCCGCGCGCTCAGCGTGTGGACGTCAAGGTCACTCATCGCGCGTATCACAACGGACGCGTGGAGGACGACACAGTCGAACTGACGCTCACCGGAAAGGGCCCGATCGTCCGGGCCGAGGCCACCGACGGTGACAAGTTCACCGCGCTCGACCTCGCGGTCGACAAGCTGTGCGAACAGCTGCGCCGCGCCAAGGACAAGCGCGTGGACGCCCGCAACCACCCGCGCGGCGCCAAGCTCGACAAGGGCAGCGGCGCCATCCAGGGGATCGACGTGCAACCGGCATCCGTCGACGTGCTCCGTGCCGTCGCGACCGGGGAGATCCCCATCATCACGGGCAACGAGGAAGAAGACGGCTACACGCCCGTCGTCATCCGCACGAAGGAGTTCGATCCGGAGTGGATGTCGGTCGAAGAGGCCGTGGACCGCATGGAGCTGGTCGGGCACGACTTCTTCCTGTTCGTCAACGCCAGCAACGACCACCCCAGCGTCGTCTACCGCCGCAAGGGCTGGGACTACGGTGTGATCTCGCTCACGACCCAGACCGCCCCCGAGGCCGTCGCGTCGTAGCGGAGCGGATGCCCCGGCCCGCGGGTCGGGGCATCCCTCTGTCCGCCCGCCGCCGCGCGGCGTTGCGTTTGCTGCTAGGTGCGCGCTTCGCCGCAAGGTGCGCGGTTGCACCTGTGCCGCATGCGAGCACGTGTGCCCGCGGCATCCGTCAGTCGATGAAGCCGTCGAGGATGCTGCCGATGACCAGGCCGCCGAGGATGCCGCCCATGAGGTCGCCGCCGCCGCGGCGGCCGCCGCCCCACCCCTGCTGCGGCCCGCCCCACTGGTCGGGGCCGCCCTGAGGGCGCGAGGAGTCGATGTCGCGCTGCGCGAGCTGCAGCGCCTCGCCGGCGAGGAACGCGACCCGGCGGGCCATCGCCATCGCCTGCTCGCGATGGTCTTCGTCGATGGTCGTCGCCGCGCTCGCCGACGTGCCGAGGTAGCGATCCAAGTCGATGCGGATGCGCTCGGCCTCGGCCAGGCGTGTGCGGGCGTCGGCGCCGATCCAGCCGCGGTGGCCGGCGATCACGTCGCGGGCGACGGCGAGCTGGCGGTCTCCGTCGTCGATCGCGTGGCGCACGTGCTCGAGCGGGGGAATGGGGCGGGCCGCGCGCTCGCGCGCTTTGGCGATGGCCTCGTCGAGGGCGGAGTTGGCGGTGCGCAGGCGCGTGAGCAGCGTGAA
>NZ_JAYRDE010000198.1:0-1799 GCF_041909575.1 Microbacterium sp.
CCGCGGCGGGCCCGCTGCGCGTCGTCGTGAACTGCGCCGGCATCGCTCCGCCCGCCAAGGTGCTCGACCGCGACGGGGCGCCGACGCCGCTCGAGGGCTTCGAGCGCATCGTGCGGGTCAACCTCATCGGCACCTACAACGTGCTGTCCCAGGCCGCCGCCGCGATGGCGCGCACCGAGCCCACGGCCGACGGCGACCGCGGGGTCATCGTCAACACGGCGAGCGTCGCCGCCTTCGACGGGCAGATCGGCCAGCCCGCCTACGCGGCGAGCAAGGGCGGCGTGCACGCGATGACGCTCCCCGTCGCGCGCGAGCTCGCGCGCCACGCGATCCGGGTGGTGACGATCGCGCCGGGGATCATGGAGACGCCCATGCTCATGGGGCTGCCGCAGGCCGCGCAGGACTCGCTCGGCCAGCAGGTGCCCTACCCGCAGCGTCTCGGCAAGCCCGACGAGTACGCCGGACTCGTGATGGCGATCGTCGACAACGGCTACCTCAACGGTGAGACCATCCGCCTGGACGGCGCCATCCGCATGGCGCCCAAGTAAAGGAGAACCCCGTGAGCGACTCGATCCTCCTCCACGTCGAGGGCGGCCTGGCCCGCGTGACCTTCAACCGTCCCGCCTCGCTGAACGCGATGGACTTCGAGATGGGCGCGCTGTGGCGCGACATCGCGCACCGCGTCACGAACGATCCCGCGGTGGGTGCCGTGATCCTGGATGCCGCCGGCCCGGCCTTCTGCGCGGGCGGCGACGTCGTCGCGATGGCGACCTCGGGCGCGGCCGGGTCCGACGTCACCGCGACGGCGCACATCATCCACGAGGGCATCCGCACCTTCGCGCTGTCCGACAAGCCGATCGTCGCGGCGGTGCAGGGAGCCGTCGCCGGCGGCGGCCTCGGCCTGATGCTCGCCGCGGACTACATCGTCGCCGCCGACTCGGCGAAGTTCGTCAGCAAGTACGCGAACATCGGCCTCACCCCCGACCTCGGTGTCTCGACGCTGCTGCCGGCCGCGATCGGCCAGCGCCGCGCGCTGCAGCTGCTCCTGCAGGACACCACCATCGACGCCGCGACGGCGCTGGACTGGGGCCTGGTGGCCGAGGTGCTCCCGCGCGACGAGGTCGCCGCGCGCGCCGAGGCGATCGCGCGGTTCTGGCTCGCAGGCGCCACGGCCGCCTTCGGCCAGGCGAAGCGTCTCGTCCGCGCCGGCGCCGACCGGCCCTTCTCCGACAACCTCGACGACGAGGCCCGCTCGATCGGCGCCCGCTTCGAGACCGAGGAATCCCGAGTTCGCGTGGCGGCCTTCGCCGCGGCATCCGCCAAATCCCGTCCCTGAGACGGACCGTGTCACGGGATCGGCGGGTTCGGGCTGCCCCCGGCCACCGATCGTGTGACACGCGACTTCCAGGCCCGATCTAGGAGAGACATCCACATGAGCGACACCTCCCTCGCCGGCAAGACCATCCTGATGTCCGGCGGAAGCCGGGGCATCGGCCTCGCGATCGCGCTGCGCGCCGCGCGCGACGGTGCCAACGTCGCGCTGCTGGCCAAGACTGACACGCCCCATCCCAAGCTCGAGGGCACCGTGCACTCCGCCGCCGAGCAGATCCGCGCGGCGGGCGGCCAGGCGCTTCCCATCGTCGGCGACGTGCGCAACGACGACGACGTCACCGAGGCGGTGCTCAAGACGCAGGGCGAGTTCGGCGGCATCGATATCGTCGTCAACAACGCCTCCGTCATCGACCTGTCGCGCTCGCTCGACCTCGCCGCCAAGAAGTACGACCTCATGCAGGACGTCA
>NZ_JAYRDE010000199.1:0-1778 GCF_041909575.1 Microbacterium sp.
GCGCGCGACGCGAGGAAGTGCGCCGGGCTCAGCGTGCGCCGGGCTCAGGCGTGCGCCGGGCTCAGGCGAAGAGCTCGAGCTCGCCCTCGGCTCCGTCGCGGACGCGCAGGCCTGCGGCATCCGCCCACCGCACGAACCCGGCGCGGGACGTGAGGCGCGGGCGATCCTCGGCGAGACGCCGCACCAGCGCGCCCTTGGCGTGCTTGTTGAAGTGGTTGAGCGCGCGCACGGCCCCGCCGTCCGCCTCCGCCACGACCCTGACGTACGCCGACGGCACCCCGGCGGGCACCGGCCCGAGCGCGACGTAGGCCTCCGAGCGCAGGTCGAGGACGAAACGCGGCCGGTCCTCCGCGAGAGCGGCGGACACGGCATCCGCCCACACCCGCTTGAGCGACGGCAGCCCCGGCAGCGACGCCGTCGCGCCCAGGCGGTACGCCGGGATCGCGTCGAGCGCTCCCACGGGCCCGAACGGGGCCGAGTGCACGAGCACGTGCGCTCCCAGCCAGCGCCGCGAGGCGGCGGGGAGGGATGCCGCGTCCAGCGCGTCGAAGAGCACCCCGGTGTAGCGGTCCACCGCCGGCATCGTCGGGGCGTCCCGCAGTCCCGCGTTCACGGCGACCTCACCGCGCTGCGTGGCGCCGAGCTTGAGCACACGGGCGGCGCGGTCCTCGTCGCCGGACAGCGCCACGAGCGCCGCGACGACGGCGTCGCGCTGCGGGAGCAGGGACGGGAGGGCGAGGGATGCCGAATCCAGCGGCCGTGCGCGGCCACCGGGTCGCTTCGTCTCGGACGGCGGCAGGAGGATCAGCATGCGGGGGCCCCGGTCGTCGAGCAGGTCGAGCGAGACGAAACGCCCCGCGCCCTCGAGAGGGCGGGGGCGTTTCGCTCAGAGAGGTGTCAGGAGATGAGCGCCGCGTTGCCGGCGACGATCGTGAGGTCGTTCCCCTCCATGGAGAGGAAGCCGTCCTGCGCGTTGGCGATGATCTTCGTGCCCGAGGTCTGGGTGATGCGCACCTGGCCCTCGGCGAGGATCGCCAGCACCGGCTCGTGTCCGGTCATGAAGCCGATCTCGCCCTCGACGGTCTTGGCGACGACGAGCGAGGCCTCCCCCGACCAGACCTCCGCGTCGGCGGAGACGAGACTCACGTTGAGCGGCATGATCAGCCGTTCTCCTTCTGGATGCGCGCCCAGTTCTCCTCGACGTCGGAGATGCCGCCGACGTTGAAGAACGCCTGCTCGGCCACGTGGTCGAAGTCGCCCTTCACGATCGCGTCGAACGACTCGATGGTCTCCTTGATCGGAACCGTGGAGCCCTCGACGCCGGTGAACTTCTTCGCCATGTAGGTGTTCTGCGAGAGGAACTGCTGGATGCGGCGTGCGCGCGACACGACGATCTTGTCCTCTTCGGAGAGCTCATCGACACCGAGGATCGCGATGATCTCCTGCAGCTCCTTGTTCTTCTGGAGGATCTGCTTGACGGCGGTGGCCACGCGGTAGTGGTCCTCGCCGATGTAGCGCGGGTCGAGGATGCGGCTCGTCGACGTCAGCGGGTCGACGGCCGGGTAGAGACCCTTCGACGCGATCTCGCGCGAGAGCTCGGTGGTGGCGTCGAGGTGGGCGAAGGTGGTCGCCGGAGCCGGGTCGGTGTAGTCGTCGGCGGGGACGTAGATCGCCTGCAGCGAGGTGATCGAGTGACCGCGCGTCGAGGTGATGCGCTCCTGGAGCACGCCCATCTCGTCGGCCAGGTTGGGCTGGTAGCCCACCGCGGACGGCATGCG
>NZ_JAYRDE010000200.1:0-1754 GCF_041909575.1 Microbacterium sp.
CCACGACGACGATGTCGTCGACGACCATGCCGACGAGGTCTTGCCCGATCGTGTCGTGCTTGTCGATCGCCTGCGCGATCGCGACCTTCGTGCCGACCCCGTCGGTGCTCGTCGCGAGCAGCGGCTTGGCGTAGGCCCGCAGCGCGCTCGCGTCGAAGAGTCCCGCGAATCCGCCGACACCGCCGAGCACCTCGGGGCCGTGCGTGCGGCGCACGGCCGACTTCATGAGTTCGACGGCGAGGTCGCCGGCCGCGGTGTCGACCCCCGCGGCGGTATAGGGGTTCACGGCAGGGGCATCGGGCGAAGAGGAGGCCACGTGTCCCAGCCTACCGGCGGTGCGCGAGGGCGGATGCCCCGTGACGGCGCCTCCTCGGCGGGGTGGGGCGGATCTACAATGTGGGCATGGGTGGCACCGGAACTCCCGAGTGGCTGATCCGCGAGGACGCGGGCCAGCCGGTGCTGGTCGCGCTCTATCTTCGTCAGGTCCTCGGCATCCGCTCGCCCGACGAGCTTCCGCCGCTGCGCGGCATCCCTCCGCGCGTCAACGATCGCGACGACGAGGCCCAGGCGCTTCTGGAGCGGCAGTGGCGCGAGTACTGGGCCATGACGGTCGAGCCCCAGGCCCACCCGTCCCCCGTTCCGCTCGACCTCGTCGACGGGTTCGAGACCATGCTCGCCCTGCCCTCCGAGGGCGCCGAGGCGCTGCGCACGGCCATCACCCCGCATGCCGCCGAGGCGCTCGCCTTCGCCCAGTCCGCGCACGCGCGCTACCGGCGGGATGCGAACCCCGGCACCGGGACGGCGTACCGCGCCTACGCGAGCGCCATCGCCGAGCACGAGCGCCAGGTCGGCCGTCGCGCGCACTCGTTCGAGCTGAACGTGCAGGTGCTGCCCCTCGCCCAGCGAGGCGTGTGGTGGATCGGCTCGCTGACGATCGCCGTCACCGACGGACTGCGGGGGGATGTCGCGGCCTTCGACGCCGCGATCCACCCGATCATCGCCGAGCTGGCGTAGGGCTAGAGGTCCTCGTCGACCTGAACCGACTCGTGGTCGACCATCACGCTGCGCGTCCGTCCGCGCGAGCGACGGTCGAGGATCAGCGCGACGACGGCCGCGACGACGAGACCGACCGGCACGAAGACGAGGATGAGGAAGCCGAAGACCTGACCCTGCGAGTAGACGAGGCCCGTGTTCGGGCTGGCGAAGTCGGAGCCGTCGAACGCGAAGGTCATGATCATCGCGACGAGGAGCCCGAGAGCGGCGCCGAAGGCCAGGAACACCGAGAACTTCGGAGCGCGGCGCACGCGCACGGTCTCGATGTGGTCCTCGACGTGCTCGGTCATGCCTCCATTGTCCCACTCCCGGTGCGTCTTAGGGCCCCGCCTGCTGCTGATCTAGGGACGAAGGGGAAGCAGGTCCGAGATGTCGGCGCGGGTGCCCGAGGCCGCGATGCGACCCTGGGCTGCGGCATCCGCCCACGACTCGCTCCCCGTCGCGAGGGCGACCCACGTGGCGGCGTCGGTCTCGACCACGTTCGGCGGCGTTCCGCGCGTGTGCCGTGGACCCTCGATGACCTGCACGGCGCCGAAGGGCGGCACCCGCACCTCGACTGAATTGCCGGGGGCCTTCTCGGCCAGCAGCTGCAGCAGGTAGCGCACGGCCGTCGCCAGGTCGGTGCGCGACGGGAGGGATGCCTCGCCCGCGGCACGCACCGCCTCGAGGGCCGTCCGGCCTTCGTCGGTGCTGATCCTGCG
>NZ_JAYRDE010000201.1:0-1726 GCF_041909575.1 Microbacterium sp.
TCATCGCCGCCGACATCATCAACGAGCAGACCGGCGAGGTTCGGCACGAGGCGGGCGACGAGATCACCGAGGCGATGCTGAACGATGTCGACGAGCTCGGCATCGACGAGATCGCGACGCTGGCGATCGACAACGTCACCGTCGGTCCCTACATGCGCAACACGCTGATGATCGACAAGAACGCGACCCGCGAGGACGCGCTCATCGACATCTACCGCGTGATGCGCCCGGGCGAGCCGCCGACGCTGGAGACGGCGGAGGCCCTCTTCAACGGCCTCTTCTTCGACATCGAGCGCTACGACCTGTCGCCGGTCGGCCGCGTCAAGATGAACTCGCGCCTGCGCCAGGAGACCGACGACCAGGTGCGGGTGCTGCGCAAGGAGGACATCCTCTCGATCCTGCGCGTGCTCTGCCGCCTCAAGGACGGCGACGGGGTCATCGACGACATCGACCATCTCGGCAACCGCCGCGTCCGCTCGGTCGGCGAGCTGATGGAGAACCAGTACCGCATCGGCCTGCTGCGGATGGAGCGGGCGATCCGCGAGCGCATGAGCTCGGTCGAGATCGACACCGTGATGCCGCACGACCTCATCAACGCCAAGCCGGCGGCGGCCGCGGTGCGGGAGTTCTTCGGCTCCTCGCAGCTCTCGCAGTTCATGGACCAGACCAACCCGCTGTCGGAGATCACCCACAAGCGCCGCCTGTCGGCGCTCGGACCGGGTGGCCTGACGCGCGAGCGCGCCGGCTTCGAGGTCCGCGACGTCCACCCGACGCACTATGGCCGCATCTGCCCCATCGAGACGCCGGAAGGCCCGAACATCGGCCTCATCAACTCGCTCGCCACCTTCGCGCGGGTGAACCAGTACGGCTTCATCGAGACGCCGTACCGCAAGGTCGTCGACGGCCGGGTCACCGCCGAGGTCCTCTACCTCTCGGCGATGGACGAGGGCGACTACACGGTCGCCCAGGCGAACTCGCCGATCGACGAGACGGGCAAGTTCACCCAGGACCTGATCTCGTGCCGCAAGGGCGGCGAGTTCGTGATGTCGCGCGCCGAGGACATCCAGCTCGCCGACGTCTCGCCCAAGCAGCTCGTGTCGGTGGCGGCCGCGCTCATCCCGTTCCTCGAGAACGACGACGCGAACCGCGCGCTCATGGGCTCGAACATGCAGCGCCAGGCGGTGCCGCTGATCCGCGCCGACGCGCCGATCGTCGGCACCGGCATGGAGGCCCGCGTCGCCCGCGACAGCGGCGTCGCCATCGCCGCCCGGCGCTCGGGCCTGGTCGACCAGGTCGACGCGACCCGCATCGTCATCCGGGCGTCCGACGTCGAGTCGAGCTCGACCCCCGGCGTCGACATCTACAATCTCCTCAAGTTCCAGCGCTCGAACCAGAACACCTGCATCACCCAGCGGCCGCTGGTGAAGGTGGGCGATCAGGTGAAGGCGGGCGACATCATCGCCGACGGCCCGTCGACCCAGCTCGGCGAGCTGGCGCTGGGGCGCAACGTGCTCGTCGCGTTCATGCCGTGGAACGGCTACAACTTCGAGGACTCGATCCTCATCTCCGAACGGATCGTCTCGGACGACGTCTTCACCTCGATCCACATCGAGGAGTTCGAGGTGATGGCCCGCGACACCAAGCTGGGCCAGGAGGAGATCACCCGCGACATCCCGAACGTCGGCGAAGAGGCGCTGAAGAACCTCGACGAGGCGGGCATCGTCTA
>NZ_JAYRDE010000202.1:0-1710 GCF_041909575.1 Microbacterium sp.
GCCTCCGTCATCGACCTGTCGCGCTCGCTCGACCTCGCCGCCAAGAAGTACGACCTCATGCAGGACGTCAACGTGCGCGGCACGTTCATGCTCAGCCGAGCCGCCGTCCCGATCCTGAGGGATGCCGCGAACCCGCACATCCTCTCGCTCTCGCCTCCGCTCAACCTGTCGCCGAAGTGGCTGGGAGCGCACACCGGGTACACGCTGGCGAAGTACGGCATGACCATGGCGACGCTCGGGATGGCCGCGGAGTTCGCGAAGGCGGGCATCGCCGCGAACACCCTGTGGCCGTCGACGACGATCGCGACTGCGGCGGTGCAGTTCGCCCTCGGCGGCGACGCGATGATGAAGGTCAGCCGCACGCCTGAGATCTATGCGGATGCCGCGTACGAGGTCTTCCTCAAGCCTGCGGCGGAGTACACCGGGCAGACGCTCATCGTCGAGGACGTCCTCCGCGGGGCCGGCGTCACGGACTTCTCGCGCTACGCCGCCGTGCCCGGCACCCCCGACAGCGACCTCTTCCCCGACATCTTCCTCTGACTCGCCGTCGACCGGTGGCAGGGCGGATGCCGCGGGCGTAGCGTGGCGGCATGGCGGTGCGGAGCCTCTTCCCGATCCTGGTGTCGCGTGACCTGCCGCGGCTCGTCAGCTTCTACGAGCACGCGCTGCACGCGCGCGTGACGTACCGGTTCGGCAGCGCCGACGAGGACGACTACGTCTCCCTCGCGGTAGGCGAGGCCTCGCTCGGGATGGGACGCGATCCGCAGGCACCGCCGGCCTCCGACCGCATCGCGCTGTGGTTCTACGTCGACGACGTCGATGCCGTCTACGCCCGCTGGATGAGCGCCGGCGGGGACACCGTCCAGGCTCCCTCCGACATGCCGTGGGGCGAGCGGGTGGCGCAGGTGCGCGACCCCGACGGGAATCTCGTCAACCTCGGGGTCGAGGCATCCGGAACCGGCGGCTGAGTCCGCCGTCGGTGTTCGGCCCGGCCGGTGCGGGGGTCGGTCAGTGCTCGGAGCCGGTGAACAGCAGGATGCCGCCCAGCCCGATCATCAGCCCGCCCCCGGTCGCCGACAGGCGCGCGATGCGCTTCGGCGACTTGCCGAACCACGAGCGGGCGCCGGCGGCGGCGAGGGCCCAGATGCCGTCCGAGATGAGGGCGATCACGAAGAACACCAGTCCGAGCTGGATCATCTGCAGGGGCACGGCTCCTGCCGACAGGTCGACGAACTGGGGCAGGACGGCGACGAAGAACGCGATGGTCTTCGGGTTGGTGACGCCCACCACGAACCCCTCGCCGAGCTGACGCCACGCGGACCGCGGAGGCAGCGCACCATTGGCCTCCTCGGCGGCGCGGTAGCGGTGGCGGATGGCCTGGACCCCGAGGAACATGAGGTACGCCGCACCGGCGACCTTGACGATCGTGAACAGCACGATCGACTGGGCGACGATGCCGCCGACGCCGAGCGCGACGAGCCCGATCACCGGCAGGAGGCCGAGGGCGTTGCCGAGCACGCTGAGGAGCCCGCCGATGCGGCCCAGCGCGAGGGCGCGGCCGATCGTGAACAGCACGCTCGGGCCGGGGATCACGATGAGCACGACGGCGGCGAGCGTGAAGGCGAGGAGGTTCTCGGGAGGGACCACGGGGAAACGATAGTCCCGTCAGCGGTCAGCGATCGTCGCCGATCATCACGGTCACCGAGCGGT
>NZ_JAYRDE010000203.1:0-1701 GCF_041909575.1 Microbacterium sp.
GGGCGACGAGTTCGGACTCGTCGGCGCGGACGGCGAGGCGAGCCGCACGCCGATGCCGTGGGGGACCGAGGACGACGGGCCGGTGGCCGAGCGCATCGCGCTCTACCGCGACCTCATCGCACTGCGTAACGCGCACCCGGCGCTGCAGACGGGCGGGTTCCGGTGGCTGCACGTGGACGACGAGACGGTGGTCTTCGCGCGCGAGTCCGCCGAAGAGACGGTGCTCGTGCTCGCCACGCGAGGAGACGCGGATGCCGCGCTG
Source organism: Microbacterium sp. (assembly GCF_041909575.1). GTDB lineage: Bacteria > Actinomycetota > Actinomycetes > Actinomycetales > Microbacteriaceae > Microbacterium. Next base: position 263 of record NZ_JAYRDE010000203.1, read on the forward strand.
GACGCCGGCGCGCTCCCCGGAGCGGCCGAGGCGACCGCCGTGTTCGGCGACGCCACGCTCGGCGTGGCCGAGGACGGCGCGGTGCTCCTTTCGGCCGACGGCCCGGCGTTCGCGGTCTGGACGCTGCCGGGCGTCGCCCTGCCCGCACCGGCCGCGTCCGCCGCGTCGCCTGACCTGACCGACTCGACCGACTCAGGCGAGGTCTCCCGCGGCGTGGTCGACGCCGACACCCCCACCCCGGCCTCCGAGGTCCGCGAGGCCTGAGCTCGCGAGTTGCCAGCTGAGGCGGTCAACGCACCGCCGAACCAGCCGCACCTGGCAACTCGGCAGTCCGGGATGGGGCGGGGCCGGGTTGGGCGCGGCGGGTGACACGGGGTCGCGGCATCCGGCACACTGAGTCCCATGTCAGCGTTGACCACCATCGGCCTGCCCGTGGCCCTCGGCATCATCATGTTCGGGCTCGGTCTGAGCCTCACCGTCGGAGACTTCGCGCGAGTCCTCAAGCAGCCCAAGGCGGTGATCGTGGCACTGCTGTGCCAGTTGATCCTGCTGCCGGCGATCTGCTTCGGCCTCGTACTGGCCTTCCAGCTGCCCCCGGTGCTCGCCGTGGGCATGATGATGCTCGCGGCCTCGCCGGGAGGCACCACCGCCAATCTCTACAGCCACCTGTTCCGGGGCGACGTCGCCCTGAACATCTCGCTCACCGCCGTGAACTCGGTGATCTCGGTGGTGACCCTGCCGATCATCACCAACCTGGCGATCGCCTACTTCAACCCCTTCGACGATCAGCTCGGGATGCAGTGGGCCAAGGTGCTCGAGGTGTTCGCGATCGTGCTCATCCCGGTCGCGATCGGCATGCTCGTCCGTCGCTTCTGGCCGGCGTTCGCGAAGGCGATGGACAAGCCCGTGCGCATCGCGTCGGTCATCATCCTCGTCGTGGTGATCGCGGGCGCCGTCGCCTCGAACTGGGCGCTGCTCGTCGAGAACTTCGCACGGCTGTCGGTCATCACGATCCTGTTCTGCCTGATCAGCCTCACCGTCGGATACTTCGTGCCGCGCCTGCTCAAGGTCGGCAAGCGCCAGGCGATCGCGGCGTCGTTCGAGATCGGCATCCACAATGCGACGCTCGCGATCGTGATCGCGCAGACGGTGCTCGGCTCGACCGAGCTCAGCCTGCCGGCGGCGGTCTACGGCGTGCTGATGTTCTTCATCGCCTTCGGGTTCGGCTTCCTCATCCGCGAGCGCGGCCCCGAGGCCGACGCGCTCGCCGACCCGGCCGCCGAGCGCGCCGCCTCCGCCTGACCCGACCCGCCCGTCGCCCCGCGCCCGCCCCGCCCTCACCCGCTCCGCCCGAGTTGCCACTTCCGGCGGCGTCCGCACACGCACACCGACCGGACGTGGCCACGCGAGCGGTCCAGGCGGGGTGGCGGCGGCATCCG
>NZ_JAYRDE010000204.1:0-1679 GCF_041909575.1 Microbacterium sp.
CGCCATCTCGTCCTGCCGGCGCTGACGCTGACCCTCTTCCACATGGCCGTCTATGCCCGCATGACCCGCGCCTCGATGCTCGAGGTCCGCGATCAGGACTTCGTGCGCACCGCCCGCGCCAAGGGCGTCGGGGAGGGGCGCATCCTGCGCCGCCACGTCCTGCGCAACGCCATCCTGCCGGTGGTCACCATCGCCGGCATGAAGGCCGGCTACCTGCTCGGCGGCTCGATCGTGGTCGAGACCGTCTTTGCCTGGCCCGGCATCGGCCGGCTCGCCTACGAGGCGGTGCTGCAGCGCGACTACAACGTGCTGCTCGGCGTCTTCCTGGTGACGTCGGCCGTCGTCATCGCCGTCAACCTCGTGACCGACGTGGTCTATTCGCTGGTCGACCCGCGCATCGAGCTCGGGGCCTGAGCGATGACCGGTTTCGCGGAGTTCTGGCGGCGCTACCGCCGCAACAAGGGGGCGGTGGCCGGGCTCGTCGTCCTCGTGGTCATCCTGGTGGTGGCGGCGTTCGGGCCGCTCGTCTATCCCGCCAGCCCCTGGGACATGGCGGGGGCGCCGTTCCAGCCGCCCTTCTCGGCCGAGCACCCGCTCGGCACCGACACACTGGGCCGCGACGTCGCCACCGGCATCGTCCACGGCGCGCGGGTGTCGCTGCTCATCGGCTTCGTCGCGACCCTGGCGGCGCTCGGCGTCGGCGTCGTGGTCGGCGCCGTCGCCGGCTATTTCGGCGGGCGCGTCGACGACATCGCGATGCGCCTGACCGAGTTCTTCCAGACGATCCCGAGCTTCGTCTTCGCCGTCGTGCTGGTCGCCATCTTCACCCCCGGCATCGGCTCGATCGTGACCGCGATCGCGATGGTGAGCTGGCCGTCCGTCGCCCGGCTGGTGCGCGGCGAGTTCCTGACGCTGCGCACGCGCGAGTTCGTCCAGGCCTCGGTCGTGCTCGGCCGCACGGCGCGGCACATCATCTTCGTCGAGATCCTGCCCAACGCCATCTCGCCCATCATCGTCTCGGGCTCGCTGATGGTGGCGACGGCGATCCTCGTCGAATCCTCGCTCAGCTTCCTCGGCCTCGGCGATCCCAACATGATGAGCTGGGGCTACATGATCGGCGCCGCCCGGTCGGTGGTGCGGCTCGCCTGGTGGTGCAGTTTCTTCCCCGGCCTCGCCATCCTGCTCACGGTGCTCGCCCTCAACCTCGTCGGCGAGGGCCTGAGCGACGCCCTCAACCCCCGCCTGTCGCGGGAGGGGCGATGACCACCGAGCCCCTGCTCCGCGTCCGCGACCTCCGGGTGGCGCTGCCGGCGGGCGGCGACCGCGCGAATGCGGTCGACGGCGTCTCCTTCGACCTCGCGGCGGGCGAAATCCTCTGCATCGTCGGCGAGTCCGGATCGGGCAAGTCGCTGACGGCGTCGGCCATCATGGGATTGCTGCCGCGCTCGGTCCGGGTCGCGGGCGGGTCGATCGCGCTCGCCGGCACCGACCTCCTGCGTCTCTCCGAGGACGAGATGCGGTCGCGTCGCGGCCGCCTCGTCGGCATGATCTTCCAGGAGCCGATGACGGCCCTGAACCCGCTGATGCGGGTCGGCGACCAGATCGACGAGGTGCTGGCCGTCCATACCGACCTGCCCGAGGCCGAGCGCCGCGCCCGGGTCGTCGAACTGATGGCGAGC
>NZ_JAYRDE010000205.1:0-1647 GCF_041909575.1 Microbacterium sp.
CGGGCCCGGCACTCGGCCTCGCTCCAGGTCGGCTTCGCCATTGCCTGGAACGCCGCATTGAGCGCGCCCGAGATGACGGCCCAGTTGTCGACGAGCGTGTTGTCCCAGTCGAAGAGAATGGCGCGGGGCGCCGTCGGCGCCGTCATGCCGCCGCGCCCTGCTCCGCCGCCTGCTCGGTCATGTGGACGAGGTAGGCCTCGCGCAGGCTCTTGGCGACCAGCCCCGGCTTGCCGTCGCCGACGAGCGCATCGTCGATCCGCACGATCGGCGTCACGAAGGCGGTCGTGCTGGTCAGGAAGGCTTCGCGGGCGTTCTTGGCCTCCTCGACCGTGAAGGGACGCTCGACGAACTTCAGCCCCTGCTGCCGGGCGATGATCTCCAGCACGGCGATGCGGGTGATGCCGTTCAGGATCGCATGGTCGGCCTTGCGGGTGACCACCTCGCCCTCCTTGGTCACGATCCAGGCGTTGGTCGAGGTGCCCTCGGTGACGGTGCCGTCGCGGGCGTCGACCTGCCACGCTTCGAGGGCGCCCGCCTCGCGCGCCTGCTGCTTGCCGAGGCAGTTCGGCAGCAGCGACACCGTCTTGATGTCGCAGCGTTCCCAGCGGATGTCGGGAATGGTGATGACCTTGGCGCCGTCGCGCAGCAGCGCCGGGTTGGCGGGCTTGGTGCGCTTCGCCGTCATCACCACCGAGGTCTCGGCATTGGCCGGAAACGCGTGGTCGCGCGGGGCGACGCCGCGGGTCATCTGGATGTAGATCAGCCCGTCGACGACGCGGTTGCGGCGCACGACCTCGCGCATGATGTGCGCCAGCGCCGGGCGCCCCATCGGCCGCGCGATCCGGAGCTCGTCGAGCGACCGCTCGAGGCGGATCATGTGCCCTTCCTCGTCGATGAGCGCGCCGCGGGCGACCGCGATGACCTCGTAGACGCCGTCGGCGAACTGGTAGCCCCGGTCTTCGACATGGACGGCGGCTTCGGGGTGCGGGACGTACTGGCCGTTGACGTAGGCGATGCGCGACATGGGGGCCTCTCGGGAGCGATGCTCGGGACAAACGGGCGGGCGGCGGGCTGGATATCAGAAATACTCGAGCCGCACCGCGAACATCTTCTCGACCTTGCGGACCGCGCCGGTGGTCGCCATCAGCACCACCCGGTCGTCGGCCTTGATGACGCTCGATCCGCGCGGCGTGATGACCGTCGCGCCGCGGACGATGGCGCCGACGATGATGCCCTCCGGCAGGTCGATCTCGCGCAGCGGCCGGCCGACCAGTGCCGAGGTCGCCATCGCCTCGGCCTCGATGATCTCGCCGAAGCCCTCGCGGAGCGTGTGGACGCGCCGGATGCGGCCGCGCCGGACATGCTGGAGGATATGCGAGACGGTGATCGAGCGGGGGTTGACGACGGCGTCGATGCCGAGATTGGTCACCAGCGGCTCGTAGCTCGGCTTGTTGATGAGGGTGACCACCCGCTCCGCGCCGAGGCGCTTGGCCAGGATCGAGCTCAGGATGTTGACCTCGTCGTCGTCGGTGACGGCGATCATCGTCTCCGCCGTGCCGACATTGGCCTCCTCCAGGATCTCGGTGTCGAGCCCGTCGCCGTTCAGCACGACGACGCCGCCGAGCCGCTGGCAGACCTCGGCCGCCC
>NZ_JAYRDE010000206.1:0-1638 GCF_041909575.1 Microbacterium sp.
ATGAAATCGGCACGGACCACCAAAACCGGTACTCCACGGCCCGGGCTGTCCCCCGTTCGGCCTACAGACAGCCGCGGGGCGCAACCGTATGGTGGCGCTCCATCGCGGTTGCGTCCGGCAGGGTGGTGTACGGATCGGGTGAGCGTGTCGCTGCGGACGTAGCGACGGTCACCGCGTGATTCTTCGAGAGAACTCTTCACATCCGTCTCGAAAGGACCCCGACGATGACCGTCGCCCCCCACGATATCGACCCTGCCCGTTTCCTCGAAGACCACCTCGCGCAGGCGTCGCCTGACCTGCTGCGGGAGATGCTCGGCACGTTCATCAACCAGCTGCTGTCCGCGGACGCCGACCAGGTCTGCGGCGCCTCCTACGGCACGATCAGCGACGACCGGATCAACCGTCGCAACGGTTACCGCACGCGCGCGTTCGACACCCGTGCGGGCACGCTCGACGTGAAGATCCCGAAGCTGCGGCAGGGCACCTACTTCCCGGAATGGCTACTCGAGCGTCGCCGCCGCGCGGAGGCCGCGCTGACGACCGTGGTCGCCACCAGCTACCTCCTCGGCGTCTCGACCCGTCGGATGGACGACCTGGTCAAGACCCTCGGAATCACCGGGCTCAGCAAGAGCCAGGTCTCAGACATGGCGAAAGACCTCGACGACCAGGTCACCGCGTTCCGCACCCGCCCCCTCGACGTCGGCCCGTACTCGTTCGTCGCCGCCGACGCGCTGACCATGAAGGTCCGCGAAGGCGGGCGTGTCGTGAAGGTCGCGGTGCTGGTCGCGACCGGAGTGAACGCCGACGGCTACCGCGAGATCCTCGGCCTCCAAGTCAACAGCACGGAGGACGGCGCCGGCTGGCTCACGTTCTGGCGCGACCTCGTCGCGAGAGGCCTGACCGGGGTGAAGCTCGTCACCTCCGACGCGCACGCAGGCCTTGTCGCCGCGGCAGGCGCGACCGTCGGCGGCTCCTGGCAAAGATGCCGCACCCACTACGCCGCGAACCTCATGGCGGTGACCCCGAAGTCCTCGTGGCCATGGGTGAAGACCCTGCTCGGCACCGTGTTCGACCAACCCGACGCGGAGTCCGTGCACGCCCAGTTCGACCGTGTCCTCGACGCCCTCGAGCACAAGCTGCCGCGCAGCTTCGCGCACCTCGAGGCCGCGCGGGAAGAGATCCTCGCGTTCACGGCATTCCCGAAGAGCATCTGGCGGCAGATCTGGTCCAACAATCCCAACGAGCGCCTCAACCGGGAGATCCGCCGCCGCACCGACGTCGTCGGCATCTTCCCGAACCGCGACGCGATCATCCGCCTCGTCGGCGCCGTCCTCGCCGAGCAGCACGACGAATGGGCCGAGCAGCGCCGCTACCTCGGCCTCGACGCCCTCACCGCCGCACGACGCGTCGGCGAACCCGTCACCGAGGAGGTGATCGAACCCGACCTCCGAGCCCTCACAGCCTGACCACAACACGAGGAATCACACGACCACCGATACACCACGCCCCAGGACTTGACCCTCCATCGCCGCATCAGAACGCGGCACTTCAGGAGTTATCCACAGGTCTGACCACTAGCCGCCCGGCAGGGCACGTCGAGCGTAGCGTCGCGAGAGAAGCGAACAAGTGGGCTCTCCA
>NZ_JAYRDE010000207.1:0-1546 GCF_041909575.1 Microbacterium sp.
AGCGGCTGCTCGTCAACGAGCTCGCGATGCGCCCGCACAACAGTGGGCACTGGGGGCAGGACGGCGCCGTCACGGGGCAGTTCGAGCAGCACGTGCGTGCCGTGCTCGATCTGCCGCTCGGCGACCCGTCGCCGCGGCAGCCCTGGACCGTCATGGTCAACATCCTCGGCGGTCCGGAATCCGACTCGCTGGAGAGCCGCTTTCCCGCGGCGCTGGCCGCGCACCCCGAGGTCAAGGTGCACACCTACGGCAAGGCGCCGCGTCCCGGCCGCAAGGTGGGGCACGTCAACGCCACTGGCGACGACCTGGATGCCGTGGTGTACGACGCCCGCGCCGCGGCGGCCTTCTTCGCCGACTGAGCCTGCGCGCCGTTGCGGGGTTTCCCCAGGGTGTCGCCCTAGCCTTGTCGGGTGACCTCGCCGCTGCATTCCTCTGCGTCCCCGCTCATCGGTGTCGTCATGGGCTCGGACTCGGACTGGCGCGTCATGAGCGACGCGTCGCAGGCGCTGACCGATTTCGGTATCGCCCACGAGGTCGAGGTCGTCTCGGCTCATCGCACGCCTGACAAGCTGCTCTCGTACGGGCGCACGGCTCGTGCGCGCGGGCTCCGCGCGATCATCGCGGGGGCCGGGGGTGCGGCGCACCTGCCCGGCATGCTGGCATCCGTCACCGCGCTGCCGGTCATCGGTGTGCCTGTGCAGCTGGCGACTCTCGACGGCATGGACTCGCTGCTCAGCATCGTGCAGATGCCCGCCGGCATTCCCGTGGCGACGGTCTCGATCAACGGGGCGAAGAACGCGGGCCTTCTCGCTGCGCGGATCCTCGGCGCCTCCGACGCGGATCTGGCCGACCGCGTCGAGCAGTACGCGCGCGATCTCGAAGCCCAGGTCGAAGAGAAGAACCGACGTCTGAAGGAGTCGCTGTGAGCGTGTCCGCGCCACCGCGGCGGGGCACGCCGGGCGGTGCCGGGGGTGCACCGCGCGGATCGTCGTCGCACGCGGGTCAGCGGGGTGACGGTGTCATCCTGGGGGATCAGCCGATCCGGCGGCCCGATACCCGCTCCCCGCGGGTCATGACGCGGAGGGCCTGGTGGCTCGTCGTCCTGAACTTCCTGCTGCCGGGTTCGGCGCAGTCGCTCGCGGGCAGCCGCCGACTTGCCCGGGTGGGGCTCACCGCCACGCTCGTCATGTGGCTGCTCGTCATCGCCGGCGTCGGCGTGACGCTCGTGTCGCCGGGCTTTCTCACGTCGCTCATGACCAACGGGTTCTTCCTGTTGCTCGTGCAGATCGTGCTGCTCGCGTACGCGATCCTGTGGGTCGTGCTGACGATCGACACGCTGCGGCTCGTCCGGCTCGTGAAGCTCAAGCCGAACGCGCGTCCGCTCGTGGCGATTCTCGCGATCGTCGGGCTCGTGATCGGGGGCGGCGGAGTGACGTACGCCGCGCAGCAGCTCATCGCCCCGGCGCGCGAGGCACTGGCATCCATCTTCACGAACAACGACCCGCCGGTGCCGCCGTCCAACGGCTACTACAACTTCCTGCTGCTG
>NZ_JAYRDE010000208.1:0-1539 GCF_041909575.1 Microbacterium sp.
GCGAAGAGAAGTACTTCCTCTACTCCGCCAACGGCGGCGGCTCGAGCAACGTCATCACCGGCGAGAGCCCGCTGGGTCCGTGGACGAGCGAGCGCACCAGCACGCTCATCAACGGCTCGACGCCGGGCGCTGAGGCGGTCGCATGGAAGTTCGACCCCGCACCCCTCGTCGACAAGGACGGCAAGGCCTACCTGTACTTCGGCGGCGGTCCTGCGTCGACGAGCATGCCGGCGGAGGAGCGCTACAACAACCCGAAGAACATCCGGGTGATCGAGCTCGGCGACGACATGGTCAGCACGCAGGGCTCCGCCATGGTCGTCGACACCCCGGTCTCGTTCGAGGCGGCACACGTGTTCGAGCGCCAGGGGAAGTACTACCTGACGTACTCGTCGCACTTCGGCGGGAACGACTTCGGCGGAAACCAGACCCCGCTGCCCGGGTACCCGGGCGGCGGTCAGATCCCGTACATGATGTCGGACAGCCCGACGGACTTCCCCAAGGAGAAGTACGTCGGTCTGCTCTTCCCCAACCAGTCGCAGTTCTTCGGAGCCGGCACCGGTGGCAACAACCACCAGTCGGTCTTCGAGTTCGAGGGCAAGTACTACTTCACGTACCACGCCCCGACGCTGAACAAGCGGATCAACGGGAACACCACGCAGGGATACCGCAGCCCCCACATCCAGGAGCTGAGCTTCAACGCGGACGGCACGATCCAGCAGGTCGTCGGGACGTACGCGGGCGTGGAGCAGGTGCACGACTTTGATCCGTTCCGCGCGTTCGAGGCCGAGACCTTCGGCTGGAGCAAGGGCATCGCGACGCAGAAGGTGGACGGCGGCTCGACGCAGTTCGGCGCGACGGCTCCGAACCTCGTGGTGAAGGACATCGACAACGGTGACTGGACGGCGCTGTCGTCCGTCGCGTTCGGCGACGCCGGCGCATCCTCCCTCACGGTGAAGGTGAAGGCGCTGCAGGCGGGGGCCTCGATCGAGCTCCGCACCGGCAGCGAGTCCGGGCCGGTCGTCGGCACCATCCCGGTGGACGCGCCGACGGGGCAGTGGGCCGAACTCACGGCCGACCTCGAGGGCTTGGAGGGGACGCACGACCTCTTCTTCACCTACAAGGGTGCGACGGGCGACCTCTTCGAGCTCGACACGTGGTCGTTCGCCGAGGCCGCTGCGCCGACGCTGGACGTCTCGGCCGAGGCAGCCTCGCGCTGCGTCTCGGGCAAGTCCGTCCTGACCGTGAAGGTGTCCAACGCCGACGAGGTGCCGGTCAGCGCGTCGGTCGCAACGCCGTACGGCTCGAAGTCGTCGATCGCGGTGGCGCCGGGCAAGTCCGCGTCGACCGTGTTCACGACGCGTCTCGGCTCCGTGCCGGGAGGCGCCGCGGCCGTGACCGTCACGGCCACCGTCGACGGTCAGCCGGTGTCGGCGGTCGTCCAGGCGCCGTACCCGGCGCACAGCTGCGGCTGAACCCCCAGGGTGGCGGCGCCGCGCGGCGCCGCCACCCGCTCCCCGCGGCGGCGCCGCCGCACGACCT
>NZ_JAYRDE010000209.1:0-1531 GCF_041909575.1 Microbacterium sp.
CGCCCGGTCCACGATGAAGCTCACCAGAACGGCGATCACGACGTACAGCGCCAGGGCCCACGCATTGCGCGGGTCGGCGATCGACACGGTGTAGAACGGCGCGACGAAGAAGTAGTTCAGGCTGAGCCCCGACATCACGGCGGCGAACACCGCCGGCCAGATCCCGCCGACGAGGGCCACCACGACGACGAGCAGCTGGTAGGCGAGCACGTCGGTCGTGATCGTCTCCTCGGTGCGCGTGGCCACGAGCAGCCACGTCAGCAGGGGACCGCCGATCAGGGCGACCGCGAAGCCCAGCGCCCGCCTCTTGACGCTGAGTGCGCCGCCGGTGAGGCGGGGCAGCAGGTGCCGTCCGCCCGCCGCGGAGTGCGTCACCATGTGCACGTCGATGTCACCGGACTCGCGGATCACGGTGGCGCCGATGCCCGGCCCGGTGAGGGCGGTGGCCAGGCGCCCGCGGCGACTTGCGCCCATCACGAGCTGCGTGGCGTCGACCGACCGCGCGAACTCGACCAGGGTGCGCGGGACGTCGTCGCCGACCACCTGGTGGTACGTTCCGCCGAGCGACTCGACGAGGGCCCGCTGCTCCGCGAGCGCACCGGGGTCGCCCTCGCGCAGGCCGTCCTGGCCCGAGACGTGGACGGCCAGCAGCTCGCCCCCGGCAGAGCGGGCGGCGATGCGTGCGCCGCGGCGGAGGAGGGTCGTCCCCTCATCCCCGCCCGTCAGGGCGACCACGACCCGCTCGCGCGCCTGCCAGGTGCCGTCGATGCCGTGCTCGGCGCGGTAGCTGCGCAGGGCGCTGTCGACCTCGTCGGCGAGCCACAGCAGCGCGAGCTCGCGCAGCGCGGTGAGGTTCCCCAGGCGGAAGTAGTTCGACAGCGCCGCATCGACGCGGTCCGCCGGATAGACGAGCCCGCCGGAAAGGCGGTCGCGCAGCGACTGCGGCGCGAGGTCGACGAGTTCGATCTGGTCGGCCGCGCGGACAACGGCATCCGGGATCGTCTCGCGCTGGGTGACGCCCGTGATCTGCTCGACCACGCCGTTGAGCGACTCGATGTGCTGCACGTTGACCGTCGTGATGACGTCGATGCCCGCGTCGAGGATGAGGTCGACATCCTGCCAGCGCTTCGTGTGGGGCGAGCCGGGCGCGTTGGTATGGGCGAGTTCGTCGATGAGGGCGATGTCCGGATGCCGCGCGAGCACCGCATCGACGTCGAGCTCGGGCAGCTCGACTCCGCGATACGACACGAGCGCACGCGGCACGAGTTCGAGCCCGTCAGTCTGCCGTGCGGTGGCGGCGCGGCCGTGGGTCTCGACGAACCCGATGACCACGTCGCGGCCCTCCGCCGAGAGCCGGGTGCCCTCCTCGAGCATCTCGAAGGTCTTGCCGACCCCGGGTGCGGCGCCGAGCAGAACCCTGAGCTTGCCGCGCTTCACGTGCTCACCCTACGACTTCCGGCGAGACGTCCGCCGCCGACGGATGCCTCGGCCGCCCCGTCTCATCGCTCGAGCCCGTCGAGGGCGAGGTTGA